>DAOTTO010000493.1:0-17445 GCA_034437895.1 Anaerolineae bacterium
CTAGCGCTCTTTAATGAAATTAACTACCCTTACGGCAAGTCAAATATTCTCTCATTCTTAGGTATGATCGCCAATCTCACGGGCGATTACGCGCTTGCTCAAGCCTACTGCCAGCAGGGGTTAACGATTGCCAACGAAATTCAAAGGCCTTCTGAGCAAGCGCTTGCCTTATCAGAACTTGCTTTTGCTCTCAATAGACTAGCGCAGCCTGAAGAAGCCCTTGCATACTATCGCCAATCCTTTGAAATTTATCACCAATTAAACCAGCGCTATTATGAAATTGAAGTGTTGGCAGGTATAGCCACCTGTTTACTTACCCTGAATCAACTTGATGAAGCCCTAATGGAGGTTGAGTTGATCCTTGGTGATCTGCATACCACTCCCACTAATATCATGTATGAGCCTATCCGTGTTTATCTCACTGTATATTATGTTTTGAAAGCCGTGTGGGACTCTCGCGCAGAGGAAATCTTGAAGCAAGGGTACGAGCTTCTGCATCAAAACGCCGCCAACACCCCGGATGAAGACTCGCGCCGCAGCTATCTGGAAGCCGTGCCGCATCACCGTGAACTCATTGCTCTCTGGACGACCCTGCAAACCTGAGTTTCGCGTTATAATGTGGACTTATGTGTGGGATAGTGTAAGCAAAGGGAGCAGGTAATGGCTGAATCCGAAGCGAAAAAGTATTTTGCCCTGATCGTGGAAGATACAGAAGACCTTGCAAACATGATGGTGATGATTCTGGAAAGCATGGGGCTGGAAACGCATCATTGCAATAACGGGATGAAAGCCCTTACCTACTTAGAGACCCACACGCCAGATGTGATGATGCTCGACATCGGAATGCCGGGGATGACGGGTTGGGAAGTGCTGGAACACCTCAAGGTCAAATATGGCACCGTCCCATTTCCCATCATCATCTTGACCGCGTTTAGCGATCCGGCCAATAAGCTGGTCGGCAAGCTGCAAGAGGCGGTTTTTCGCTACCTGACCAAACCGTTCGAAGCGTCAACGGTCACGAATACAGTCCGCGAAGCATTAGGCATTCACTAATTTCATCAGAAAGACACGGATTATTATGACGGATACAAAAAGGTTGGTCGATGTGTTGGTGGTGGAAGATAACACCGAAATTGCGGACATCACCCTGCGGACATTGAACCGTATGGGAATCGACGCACGTTGGGCGGCGGATGGTCGGCAGGCGATGGCGATGTTGGATGAAGAACTGCCGGATTTAATTTTGCTGGATTTGAATCTTGGCGAAATTGACGGCTGGCATGTGTTGGAATATGCCAAAAAGCTGCACGGCGAGACGAATCTCAAAGTCGTCGTCATGACGGCAGCCGACGACAGCGCTAACCGGGTGATCGGCAAATTGCAACCCGTTAGCCGCTATCTGGTCAAACCCGTTGAGCGTGCAGTACTGGTTAAAACAGTGAATGAAATTTTGGGATTGGCCTAGAACACAATCACGCCGCGAGCGACTTCGCCTGTCAACATCGAGTCAAAAGCCGTGTTGATTTCATCCAGCCGATATTGGCGCGACACCAATTCGTCTAGCTTAAGTTTCCCTGCGGCATACAGGTCAATCATCAGCGGAAAGTCCCGCGCTGGATTGACGGTGCCGTAATAACTGCCTTTGATGGTCTTTTCTGTCCGTGTGATGACTGCCCCTGGAAGATTCGTCGCTGACCCCATCGGGCTTAGCCCTGCCAACGTCACCGTGCCGCCGGGACGTGCTGCCTCAAATGCCAATTCTTGCAGCGCAGGGATTCCCACCGCCTCAAACGTATGATCCGCGCCGCGTCCGCCCGTTAAATCCCGCACCGCTTCTAAAATGTGATCGTCCGAAATGAGGGTGTGTGTCGCGCCGAAATCAAGCGCAAGCTGCATTTTGGCTTGATTCAAGTCAACAGCGATAATCGTCCCCGCCCCACATAGCAGCGCCCCTTGCACGATATTCAAGCCAACACCGCCGCAGCCAAACACGACCACACTTTCACCCGGACGTATTCCTGCCGTGTACATCGCCGCGCCCACGCCTGTCGCCACCGCGCAGCCGACCAATGAAGCAGCGACTAAAGACACATCCTGCCGAATCGGTATACAGCTTTGCACCGGAACAACCACATATTCTGCGAAAGTCGCCAATCCACAGTAGGCATAGACTGGCTCGCCGCCCAAATGCAGCCGACTCGTGCCATCGAGCATCGTGCCTGACCAGATCGGCTCGGTAAAGGTTTCACACAGATTCGGCCTGCCGTGCTGGCAGTAAAAACAAGTGCCGCAATCAGGCGCCCAATTTAAGACAACATGATCGCCCACTTTCACGCGGGTCACGTCCGCACCGACAGCTTCTACGACTCCTGCGCCTTCGTGTCCACACACAACGGGCATCGGATGTTTAGTCGTCCCGGTCAGCAGGTGATAATCACTATGACACACGCCACAAGCGGCAATTTTGACCAACACTTCCCCCCGGCGCGGTTCGTCGAGCGTGAGTGTTTCAATCGTAAATGGGGTATTCGGTTGGGCGAGGACAGCGGCACGGATATTCATAGTTTTTACGAAGTAGCTTTCAATAATGCGCGATTGAAAACAGAAATATAACGCAAAATCGACTTTCTGGCTTTCGCGTAATTGATTCTATGGCGGTAAAATTCACAAAAATCCTTTTTGAATCGCAGAGAGATTAAGTTCACGGAGAGGCAAAAATGGCTGATAAACATGCACGAAAATACGCTTATTATCGGCACAACATCATCCAACAGATCAAAAAGCAGCAGCAGGACGATGAATTCAGCAAAGCACGCAGCGTATTGATGGGCGTTTTGAATGGACTGAATGCGATGGGGGCGCTTTCTCGCTATGACCCGCCGGGGATGATCACGTATGGCCCCGCCGGATTTCATGGCCTGAATTGGGCAGGGGCGGTGATGTGGTGCAAGGCTTCAGACTATCATGGTTATAAAATCCTGACCCTGCTGGGCGTATGGGCGCAAATGGACGACGGCATCATTCAGATTGCGATTGGGACACGACGACTGCTGTTTCAAGCGGCGTTTTATGATGCTGGAGGCTATCATACAGCGATTCAACGTGGCTTTCAGAGTCATTATGGTGATAAAGGTACGCCTCCGACAGAGGCTGATTGTTTGTGGAAAGCGATTTATACAGCAGAAAAACGGCTGGCATTGCGTGCGGAGATCGAGAAAGTATTAGGGGAGTGGGGCGAGAAAATTTGATCTTTATCGTTTTTTCTTTGTTATTAGGGATGTTTCGGGTTATATTTTAGTTAATTCATTAGAAGATACTTTGCCGCTATGCGGAGAATTCACATTGGGACATATTTTTTTAAGTTACAGCCGTGAAGATACCGCCACGATGCAGCGTGTCCGCGACGATTTACGGGCGGAAGGGCTGCAAGTCTGGACGGACGAAAACTTAATGCCTGGTTCGCGGAATTGGCAGCGCGATATTGAAAATGCCCTAGATAGTGCGGCCTCTCTGGTCGTTATCCTTACGCCTCATGCCAAAAAATCCGAATGGGTGAGCAAAGAACTGAATTATGCCGAATCGCAGGATGTCCGCATTTTCCCGATTCTGGCGCGTGGGACAGAAAAAAACGCTGTGCCTTTTGGCTTTATCACGGCGCAGCGCGTAGACATCCGCGAGGAAAGCAATTACGCCTCCGAAATTCAGAAGCTCGTTTTTACGATGCGCGTCCATTTTGGGCTGCAAACACTCATCGCAGAAACACCGCCCACACCTCCAAAAAGCGTCGAAATAAAACCTGCCACCCAACCTCGCCCGATCAA
Source organism: Anaerolineae bacterium (assembly GCA_034437895.1). Lineage (GTDB taxonomy): Bacteria > Chloroflexota > Anaerolineae > Aggregatilineales > Phototrophicaceae > JANRLJ01. The sequence goes on from DAOTTO010000493.1 coordinate 3,822, forward strand.
TGTTGCGGAAAAACGCGATTCGACCCCGATTCGGTTTCCGCCGGATGTGGCAAAAGCGATTGTCGTTCTACAAAATCGCGAGAGCAAATGGTGGCGGCGTGTTGATGCGATTACGCAATTGGGTGCGCTGCGAGATCGAACAGTGCTGCGCGTCTTAGAAGCCTATTTGGATGATAAAGATGTCGATGTGCGCCGGGCTGCCGAGCGCGGCATCCAGCAGATTACAGGTGGCGTGACTGTAGAAGCGGATGTGGTACCTTCGGGATTGCTTGCAGGAAATTCAATCGCCACCCATATCTCGGAAGACATATCGGCACCTATTTCGTCTATATCGCCTATTTCGTCTATATCACTTATTTCACCGGAAGAAACCGCGAAAATTTCAGCCGTTGTTCAGGCGCATACAGTGCATAGCAGCCTCGGCACTTTAAAACTGGTCGTCACGGGGCCAACAGAAGTCCTGCGAACCCAATTCATCCGGTCTATTAGCGAAATTGAACCCGTGACAATCGCCCGCCAGATTCAGAGATCGGACGAAGCAGGGAATGAAGAATCCGCCAAAGTCTCGATGACGTTTGGGCGGATGAGCATCGGTGACGATTTAGGCATTTATCTTTTCGGGATGCCGAGCCAGAAGCAGTTCGATTTTATGTGGAAGGTCTTAGGGGAGGGGATGCTCGGTTTCATCTTCATTATTGACAGCACTGAGCCGCATACCTTTGGCGCAGCGCGTGAAATTTTTGAGACCTTCCGCGAACATGCCAATGTGCCGTATGTCATCGCTGCCGATAATCACGATCACCCCGACTCTGTGCCGCCACAAATCATTCGTATCGTGCTGCGCTTGGATGCCGACGACCAAATCTTGCTGTGTAAATCAACTGATCCAGCAAGTGTGCGGAATACCCTGCTGCAATTGACGTATCAAATTCTTGACGATATGGAGCTATAACTCGCCTAATCCAGCCTTGACGTTAGCTGCCTTCATCCGGCGGAAGTGTCACTTCGGCTGTCGGTTCGGGGGTCACTTCATCAGTGGATTCAGGGGTCGCTTCCTCGGTTAAGTCGCTTAAAGGGGCGAGTTCATCCGGTGGCATCCCTGTTACAACTGCTGCTGGAATCGTTGCTGTCGCTACGGGGGTGTCATCGCCATCGCCGCAGGCCGTTAAAATTACGGCGACTAGCAAAAAGAGTATCAGCATGAGTGTTTTTTTGTGCATAAAGTATTTCCTCGCTTCAATAACCTCCCTCCATTATACTCTACCGCGCCGCGCTGGATTAACGCTTGCTATAGAAAGTCCCTCATGGTGACTGGATGCGCCTATAATTATTGCATCAAAACTTTACATTGATCGTTGAAAGCTGATAACCTCCTATGAGCGCTGCACCCCCACTCCCTAGCTATCTCCAAAATCGTCCTAAATTAGCGGCATGGTATCGCGCCAGCCGTCCGCGTGTTTTTACCGCCTCTTACGTACCGATGGGGGTAGCCGCTGCCGCCGCGCTGCAAAATCGGGTGTTTGAACTTATCCCATTTTTGTTGGCAACGCTCGGTGTGATGCTGCTGCAAACCGCCGCCAACCTCATCAACGAATATGTGGATTTCCAGCGTGGCGCGGAAGACCTCAAACAGGCGGGTCAAAGTATGGTGATTAAGAATAACCTGCTCACGCCACGCGAAGTACTGATTGGCGCGATTGCCAGCGTTATCGGCGGATGTTTAATTGGCCTCTATCTGCTCACCCAAAGTGGGCCTTTACTCTGGGGAATCGGTATTGGCGGGGTGTTGGTCGCTATCACCTACACCGCGGGGCCGTTTCCGTTGGCGTATAACGGCTTGGGGGAACTCGCCGCTGGGATTTTTATGGGGCCGATGATTGTCTTAGGGGCATATTATGTCATGGCTAAAACGGTCTATGCGGATTTAGTCTGGATTTCGATTCCTGTTGCGCTTATGGTGGCGGCCATTCTCCATGCCAATAATATCCGCGATGTGGATGCAGATCGTTCCGTCAATAAGCGCACGTTGGTCGTTTTGATGGGGATGCGTTTCGCCCGTGCTGAATACGCTTTTTTGGTGATCGGCACGTATGTGTCGCTGACGATTTTGGTGTTAGTCGGCTTAATTCCGCCGGGGGCGTTGATTGCACTTTTGACTCTCCCCGACGCTGTACAATTGGTAAAGACGATCTATACCGAGACAAATACCGCCAAACTCCATCAGGCGCAAGGGCTGACGGCGCGGCTGCATGGACGCTTCGGCTTATTTATGGTGGTCGGCTGGCTGGGGTGGCTTTTTATCAAGGTGCTTTTGTAGCTTAAAATTAAGCTCTTTGATTTGCGATTTCCACCCATGATTTAACAATTGCAGGTAAGCGCTCTACAACTTCATAGCCGAACAGGATTTCATCCACATAACCCGTATTCAGCATGTCAACCAAGCGACATAGATAGGAACGCCCAGAACGCCACCATGTGTAATGTGAATCGACGATAAGAAGATGCTCAACATGGATACCCTCATGTTCGCTCAGTTCTTCTAGCTCTAAACCATCCAATAGAGTTTCATATACACCATCGGCGACGCGACTGCCAAACGTCGTCGTGTAATACTATTCTTTGATTTCCCAAATAGCGATGGGATTAACGCAACTAGGGAAACATCCATCAACGCGACGTGCTAAAGTACGTAGAGGTTCATCATGTTGGGTAATAGTCGTCAAAATTCGCGGGTCGTAGTCGCAGGGTAAACCTTCTGAATTAGCCTCAATAATCATGTTAACGAGTCCCGTTAAATAAGCGGGTGCTTTCTTTTCAAACTTTTGTTTGTTGAATGGAATTGCAATTTTAGGATTCAGTTCTCCGCGCTGTTGAGCAAAAACAGCGGCAGCCTTGTCTACATCCATCAAACGCGGTTCTACATAGAAATTGAGGATTTCCGCCCGGTAGCCAAAATAAGTCAGCAGCAAATCACCTAATACTGTGACGATTCCTTGCGAATCAACAAGATGGCTTGTGCTAAGTCCTAAATTTAGCATGGACGCATTAATTTCACTAAGGGAATAAATACGAATTTGCCCACTGCCTCGTCCGGTGTAACCAAGCGCTTGGCTCATCGTGCGAACATTTGCCCAGAATTTTTTATCAAGATTCTTGAAGCGCGGATCAGCTTGCATGTGTTTCGCCAGTGAGCATGTTTTCCAAACGTAGGATAAAATCAATTAAAGAAAGATCAAGTGCTTTACAAATATGGCGCAACTCAATCATATCTAAACGACGCTCTCCCGCTTCGTATTTACTGACAAAAGACTGCGGTTTACCAATGCGTTGAGCAAGTTCTTGTTGACTCAAATTCGCTTCCTTACGTAGATTTTTTAGTAAATTTTGTAAAATGAGATGCTCTGCAGAAATAGTCGCTACTCCCTTAGTTGTATTTTCGCGTTGCTTATAATACAATACGTATATAAATATCCCAAAATAGGATAATTTCGTGAATTATAAACAGCTTTCCTTTCTCGATTTCGATAGTGATAGCCACAAAATACCTCCACCTTTTAAAACGCAGTTGCTCAAATGGATTGGTAACAAGCAGCGCTTCGCGCACGAGATAATCAGGTATTTCCCCCAACAATATGGCACGTATTACGAACCTTTTATGGGCAGTGGTGCTGTCTTAGGCACGCTTGCCCCTACGTCTGCAGTGGCCTCCGATGCACTTCAACCTTTGATCGCGTTATGGCAAACGTTAAAAGCAGCACCTGATGAAATTAAACTGCGCTATGCGGAGCGATGGGAGAAGTGTGCTTTAGGCGATAAAAAACTAGAATATGAGAAGATCAAAGCTGCGTACAACGCCCATCCAAATTGGGCGGACTTACTTTTTCTTTCGCGCTCTTGTTATGGCGGCGTTGTACGATTTAGAAAAGATGGTTATATGAGTACACCCTGCGGCATTCACGATCCTATCTCGCCAGAGTCCTTCAATCGCCGAGTAGACGAATGGCATAACCGTGTCAGTGGCACGAAATTCGTTCATAGTGATTTTGAACAGATTATGGATGAAGCGCAGACAGGCGACATGATTTACTGTGATCCCCCTTACACACACACAATCTATTTTGTATGGCGCACAGTCCTTTAGCTTAGACCGATTATTTGAAACCATTCAACGTTGCAAAGAACGCGGGATATTTGTCCTTTTAAGTATTGATGGTACAAAAAAGACAGGCAAAAAGGAGTTATTCTTGCCGATACCTAATGGTCTTTTTGAGCGAGAAGCCTTTGTAAACTGTGGGCGTTCTATGCTAAGAAGATTCCAGATGGAAGGAGAAAGTTTAGAATCAGAGATTGTGACAGATAGACTTCTACTAACGTATTAAATGATACACAACTCGACGATTTGTGTAAACAATCTCTTAGAATCACGATCTTTTGATTGACTTGCAACCCGCCTACTCATAGAATCCTTATAGGGAACATAATTACATGTTCCAATTCCAAGGCTGATGACAGCAATTTAGGAAACATTGTATGGCAAAAGATTACTATAAAACGCTTGGCGTAGAAAAAACCGCTAACGATAAAGACGTTAAAAAAGCCTTCCGCAAGCTGGCTAAGCAGTTTCATCCTGATGCAAACCCAGATAATCCATCGGCGGAAGCCAAGTTCAAAGAACTGAATGAGGCATATGAAGTACTTAGCGATCCAGAAAAACGCGCTCAATATGATCGCTTTGGCGCGGATTTCGGTACGGCTCAACGCTATCAGCAACCCAACGGCGCAACTGGGGCGGGGAATCCCTATCGCACAACAGTTGATTTTGGCGGGGCGGATGCTGATGGGCCGTTCAATGATATTTTCGAGTCGATCTTCGGTGGCTTCGGACGGACGGGCAATCGCACTGGGGCTTCAGCACGGGCAGATGGACGCGATATAGAACATGAAGTCTCTATTTCACTGCGCGAGGCGTATGAAGGCGCATCCCGCACCATCACCAAAGGGGATCGGCGCATCAAAGTCAACATTCCAGCCGGAGCGACTAACGGCACAAAAGTGCGTCTAACAGGCGAAGGCGATGTGGGCATGGGTGGCGGTAAACCCGGCGACTTGTATCTGGTGGTGCATGTCGAATCAGATAAAGAATTTATCCGAGATGGCGACGACTTGACGGCAGAAGTAAAAGTCGATATGTTCACGGCGACGCTAGGCGGCGACATCAAAGTGCCGACTTTAGCACGTCCCGTCAAATTAAAAATTCCAGCAGGGACACAATCTGGACAAAAGTTTCGTATTTCAGGCCGGGGGATGCCTATTTTACGCGCCAAAGAACAATTCGGCGATTTGTATGCACGTATCCTCGTGACTGTGCCGGAACAACTTACATCGGAACAACGCGAGATGATTGAAAACTTGCGACAGACATTAGGGATGACAGCCGAATGACCCAACCTACATCAAAACATTCGGCTAACTATCGACTTTTGACGCTGTTTTGTGTTATTGGGCTGCTGCTTTTAAGTGCCTGCCGAGGCGAAGAAACCGCCGTGTTACCAGAACAAGCACGATCAACCACTGCCATTGCGGAGATGCCGATCAGTGTTGCTGTACCTATCGAGCAGATCCCAACCGCAGTAGCAGCTTCTGTCATCGCCGAAGCCGACGCAGAATATCTGCTGCTGACAAATATCTATGAACGGGTGTCGCCCTCGGTTGTAAGTATTGAGGTCGTTGCGACGGCTTTAAATGAAGTCGAGCGCGGCTCTGGTTTTATTTATGACCGCAACGGACATATCATTACCAACGCGCATGTTGTTAATCAGGCGGATGAAATCATTGTAACATTTAATGATGGTTATGTGGCAGACGCGCAAATTGTCGGCGTGGATGTCTTTAGCGATCTCGCGGTGATTAAAGTCGAGACGAATGCGGAACGGTTGATTCCGCTGGTACTGGCGGATTCGGACGCGGTGCGGGTGGGTGAACGCGCCATCGCCATCGGCAATCCTTTTGGCCTGAGCAGTTCGCTTACTGTCGGCATCGTCAGCGGCTTGGGTCGTCAATTGCCATCTGCTACCCTGGTTGATGCGAATGCGATTCCTGGCTTTCAAAATCCGCGTATTATTCAAGTCGATACCGACATTAATCCGGGCAACAGCGGCGGCCCCTTGCTAAACTCACAGGGAGAGGTCATCGGTGTAAATACGGCAATTCGCACCGACAGCGGTATTTTTCAGGGCGTGGGGTTTGCCGTTCCTTCCAACACGGCACGGCGGGTGGTTCCAGAATTGATCGAAAATGGCGAGGTCGTTTATTCGTGGCTTGGCATTTCCACCGATGCAGGCGAGGATGGCTTCGGCGTGGCAGGACTGGCAGAAGCGCTAGAACTACCTGTCAACGCCGGCGTATTGATTCGCAGCGTCAGCCCAGATTCTCCTGCGTCAGAGGCAGGGTTACAAGGCGGGACGACGGAACGGGTCGTGCGTGGACGGCGCATCTGTACAGGCGGAGACATCGTTGTCGCCGTCAACGGCACTTATGTAAACGATATGAACGAATTATTGGCCTATCTGGTGGTCAATACAATTCCCGGTGATACGATTACGCTGCTGGTTGTTCGTAACAGCGAAACGTTTGAAATCCCGGTGGCACTGCGTGAGCGCCCGACGAGCGCCACGACACCCGCCTGCGGCAGTGAGGAATAATCTCATGCAGTCGGTACGTCCTTGGTTATATGTGGGCAATCATTTTGCAACCGAAGACCTTAATTTACTCTCTAAACACGGCATTGGGGCGATGCTGCAACTCTTTAACAGCGTCCAACAGCCAGGAATCGCATCACTTTATATCCCGGTTGAAGACGGTTATCCCCTCATCCCGGCAGTCTTTAGTATGGGTGTATCGTTTGTCCGCAGCCAAAAGGCAGATGGAAAACGTGTGCTGATTGCTTGTGGTGCGGGTATCAGCCGATCTACCAGCGTCGCTATTGCCATCCTCAAAGAAGAAGAAGGCTTGAGTCTATCCGAAGCGTTTTTGGCGGTACGCGCCGCTAACCCTCGCGCCTTGCCCGATCAAATTCATTGGGAGTCGCTTTGTATGCATTATTACGAGGACACTTCCTTCTGGGATTTGTGGCGGACTGCGGAATTATGAGCATCTTGGAGTTTGATTTTTATGGGCGACGATAAGCGATATTGGCCTGCCGCGAGTCCGATGAGCAGCCAATGGACGAAATGCAAGCGATCCCAAAGGGCAATTGCGTCGCCCATGCTGAAGACAATATGTGCCAGCAATCCGGCCGCAACCGCTACAGCAACGACTCGCGCCGCTTGATCGCCTTTTCGCCAACAGACCCACAGCATATAGGCCGTTGTTAGATGCCAGCCGAGGAAAATGATAAGACCGGGGATGCCTAAATCCGCGCCGATTTGCAGCAGTTCATTATGAGCATGAGGCAGCACACGCGGACAGCCCGTTGACTGCGGACAGTCGAAATCGTAGGTCACAACCGGATAATCCTCCCGGACAGGGCCAGACCGGAAATTATTGATTCCTGTGCCTGTCAGTGGATGGTCGATCATCATATCAAGCGCACTGCGCCAAATATCGAAGCGCCTAGTAAAGCTGGATTCATCGCGCTCAGAGATTCCGGCGGCAGATGTCGATTCACTGACGGGGGAGGGGAAAATATTCAAGAACAATGCAGCTTGCAATAAGATGATGAGGACTAATCCTGCCAAAGCCGCGTAACGCGGCAGCCCACGCGGGACGATGAATAAGGCGATGCCACATAAACCCAAAATCACGCCTGTGATGGCGAAGCGACTCTGCCCTAGAAATAACGCAGCGAATAGAAGGATGAAGGCGACGGCGGAAAGTCCGCGTAATAGGCGCTTGCCTCGGCTCCAAGGATAGAGCGCCAAGCCTGCCAGCAGCGGCGTGAGCCATGCCAGCGCTCCCGCTAGTTCATTGGGATTAAAGCTGTTTATAAAAGGGGGAAGCGTAAAGCGCGGCATCGAATCGGTAATAGCGTTAATGGCTGCGGCTTTCGTCACCCATTGAGTCGTGCCGAGTGCGATGATCCCCACCGCCAATCCGAGTGCCAACATCCACAAAAGCGGAATCAGCATCGACTTTCGGGCGTTGGCGGTTTCCATGAAATAGACAATTAGCGTCAAGCCAAGCAGTGGACGCATGAGCATGAATGCACCGCGTGTGGGATAGGGGGCGATTTGACGATTGAATATGCCATCTGCGGTTTGTAAATTGAGCCATCCAACTACGATCAACCCAATCAGCCAAAACTCCAGCGGGGTACGACTCCAAAGCCGCCCATACGCGATAAACCGCAGCAGCATAAACACTGCAACAAAGAGCAGCAGCCATGCGAATTGGGTGCGGTCAATTGGTTCGGCGTAGGGGGCGGGATAATTACTTGGGAACCAAAATGTGTAGACCATCGCTAATAACGTCAATGGTTCTAGCCACAACAGAAATTTTGCGCTACGCTTGATTTGATCTATATTCATATATGACAATTTCGTTAGGTTAAGAAAAAGAAACGATAAGATTATTGACACAACTTAAACGGACGTGTTAGACTTGTATTAGTCGCCAAAGAAAGTCATAGTTATAACTTTGCCGTACAAGTTTATTAGCGCCGTTGCTTACAACTAAGTCAAATTGAAAGGTAATATCAAAAATGATCCATCAAGTGGTTACACGAGTTTCACTCGATTCTTTCCGTGAACGTTCGGCAGGTAAGAAAGTTATCCTGCTTTACCCCTGGACAAATTACCGGAATCTATTTTTGACGCATTTTCTTTCCAGCGCCAAAGAGGGATTATTATACTATAGGATTCCCCATGACCAGACGGCTTTAACCGCATGGCTATCTGGCTTGGTAGATGAACTTGATTCCGTGTTGGGCGGTTTCGGGAGCAAACTTCGTTCAGTGATGGAATGGAGCACACCGCAATCTTTAGCTGAGGCATTGGCAGAAGATTTAGGCACTTATAAAAACCAAAAAGCCAAAGATAAAGAACGCATTATTTTATTTATCGACGAGCTTGATCGCGTACCGCACGACAATGCCTTTGATAGCTTTATGAACGCTCTCGTGGCTGCGCTGCCCAATAATGTTCAGCTTGCTTTTAGCAGCCGTCTCTTAAATCATCAGCCTTGGTACGATATGGTATCGAAGGGTGTGGCGGTGATTTTAGGCACGGAATATCGCAAAAATGATGTGATGTTCACGGTAGAAGATCAGCCGAAACCGCAGTTGGAAGTTTATGCGTTGGGGCGTGGTCATGCCTTGGTCAACGGACAAGAAATTACCAACTGGGATGGCGCATTACCGCGCAATCTGTTCTTCTATTTTGTCGATAACCCCCTCGTAACCCGTGATGACATTTTCGGCACGTTCTGGCCGACGCTTTCCATCAAAGAAGCGACCAACGTCTTCCATGTGACCAAGCGTAAGATCAGTGAACGCATTACGATGAAGGTGGAAGAAAACGGCAATTATGAACTGACGACTTATTCCAGCGGTTTTTATATGCCGAGTGATAAAGTCGTGCGTCATTATGATGGGGCTGACTTCCAAGAAGCGGTTGAACGGGCGCAAACGACGATGAACGCGCACGAAGAAGAAACGCTTTATCGCCAAGCGGTTGATCTGTATAAAGCACCATTTTTGGAAACTGTCACTATGGCATGGGTGGAAGGCCGCCGCGATCATCTGCGCCAGCTTTATGCTCAGGCACTAATCGGCATGGGGCGCATTCATAAACGCCGCAACGAATTGCAGGAAGCGCTGGGTTACTTCACCCGTACCCTGAAAGAATCGCCAGAGCGTGAAGACATCCACCGCGAGATTATGGGCTTATACGTAACGATGGAAATGCCGGATGATGCCCGTCGCCAGTATCATCTCCTGAAACAATTCTTAGATGAAAAGTTGGGTATTGGCCCTTCACGAGAAACACAGGCGTTGTTCGATCAGATTTAAGCGCAGTATATCCTGCAATGTGAGTGTCAAATTCCTGATAGTCTAATTAGTCAAGCAGTACAGGGTTATATGAAGCGCTAGGTTTGCAAAAATCTGGCGTTTTCGCTTAAGAGGGTTTGTCCGTTAAAATGATGTTCGCTGTTCCGCGCCAGATGCTCAATAAGCATCCGGCTACCAAAGTGCCAAGCGCACTAAAGGCGCTGAATTGGAGGCCATACGGTCTTTTCAGCCCCTTCAGCGGACTTGGTTTCTCGGCAGCCTGTCGGCTTTAGACACTGGCGGCGCGAACCCGATATGCCCTATTTTCCAGTTATTCAATTAATCCCGCAGGAAGCCCACAAGGGCGGTTAAGCCCGTGACCGCGTAGCCGATGAGTGCCAGCGTTGTATCGCCGTTGGTATAAAGCAGGGTTGACGTAATCAAGACACTGCCAAAGAAAACAGCACGTTGGGTGCGGCGGCCTTCTTTTTCCAGCCGCTTAAACTGGACTTTTTGCGTCAGTCCCATTTCGGTAATGACGCGCAGTTCGCCTCTATCTAACTGCTGCAATACCGAGTCGGCGCGGGTCACAGGACTTGTGACTGGCGCGAGGGTACGGCGTAAAAATTCTTCCCCCACACTCCGCAAAACTTGTGTACCATTGCCACTAAAAAGGCTTTGCAAAATCGGAAACCCTAAAGATGTACCGCCGCGCATATTGGCGGGAATTTCCATGCCGAATCCTTTGGCGACCAGCTTTTCGGTGTATGGCTGAAGCTCGTTCCAAGGGTTGAAAGTCGGGTCGAGTTGGGTACACATGCCGCTGAGGATGCTGATCGTCCGCCCCAGATAGATGAAATCCTGCGGGATGTAAAACGGCATCGAGAAGATGAGATCGTTAAATTCATCCGCAAGATGGGTCACTTTATCGTAATCAATATCGCGCATGTCGGACATGCTCATGCCCCACACTTGATCGAAAGCGGCTTTGGTCGCTTCTTCGATGCGGACAATATCCGCACCGGGCAGGATGAAACCCAATTCGACATAGCCCTTAACCAGCCGTTTGTGATCTCGTGTGAGGACGGCGGCAAGGGTGCTGACCATGCCCTCAGCGATTTCGTGTGTGAGCGTCCCTGTCATCCCAAAATCGACAAAAATCAGGTAGAAGGGACGGCCTTCTTTACCGTAAGTTTGGCCTGCTTCAACAGGCAGCGGATAGATAAACAAATTGCCGGGGTGCGGGTCGGCATGGAAGAAATAGGAGTTAAAGACTTGATCGAGATAGGTATCCATCAGACGCTTGGCAACCGTTTTGCGGCTGATTCCGGCGCGTTCCATCGCAGCGTAATCGTTGATTTTGATGCTCGTCACGTCTTCAATGGTCAGGACATGATCGGTGGAATGCTCATAATAGACGGCGGGGATATAGACACCCATGTCGTTCTTGAACATCTCGGCAAAACGATGGGCGTTATAGGCTTCGTGCTTATAAGAAAGCTCTTCCAGCAGTACGTCACCAAATTCATTGACGAGTGCCAGCGCATCGCAGCGATTGGAGATGAACTTCCAACGCATGGCGATCTTTGCTACAACCCGCATCGACGCTAAATCGGTGTAACAAATTTCGCGGATGCCGGGGCGCTGTACCTTGACGACAACCTTATCGCCGTTCAGCAAGCAGGCTTTATGGACTTGACCCAGCGAGGCGGCGGCGATGGGCTGTTCATTGAATGAGGCGTAACGGGTATTAATCGTGCCGAGTTCTTTTTCCATCACCCCACGAATTTTGCTGAATTTGATGGTCGGCACTTCATCTTGAAGCCCTTCCAACTCGCGCAAAATTTCTTCTGGCAGGATGTCATAGCGCGTGGAAATAAATTGTCCGAGCTTGATAAACACGCCGCCGAGTTCGCCAGCGAAGCCGCGAAATTCACGGGCGTAACCTTTCCAGCGATTCATATTGGTACGGTCTACCCAATCCGGGAAAGCGCGGCGCACGTAAACCTGCCACAAAATCAGCCGGAAAAAGAGCAGCCCCGCGAAAACGAGCGTCCGCAAAAAGCGCCACTGCATCCGTAACGAGCGTGAGCGTCCCGCGCTTTCATCAACGGTACTTTCTTGCGGCGAAGGGATGTAAACAGTTTGCATCGCGGGGTGGGAATCCAAAAATTCCGGCTCGGCAGCCGGATCAATTTTGCGCGTTGGGTGGCTGCCATTGGCGTGGCTGTTCCCGTTTTTGTATTCGGATGATGTTTGGGGCGACGTGCGCGTCACCCCAACGTTATTCCCGTTTGTATATTTTTCGGCCTCAGTTTTTGCTGAAGCGGATACAGAGGGTGGACTCTTCAAATCTTGCATCGGCGATTTCCAAATCCCATAGGGCATAAGGTAGAACAATGTTGCGGCGATAAGGCCCGACCCGCAGCGTGAGTTCATCCCGCGAGCGATATAAATCCATGTCGTCTTTATCAGCGAAGGGCAGCGGTACACTTAACATATAGCCGCCCGTAGTTTCATCTTTCTCGATGCGATGTGTTGTACCGTCGAACTTGCGCTCGGCGGGGTTTGTATCGCCGTAAATTTCTTCAGCCAGCAGGCGCAGCCGGTCTAAGCCGCTGATTTCGCCGCCGAACAACTTAGCCTTCATCACGGGCAAACCACCAAAGGCTTCATCAATGAAGTTGATATTATCCTTCTGATTGGCTTTCCACATCGTGAAGTACGGGTCGGTCACTTCGTCGGGAATGATGCGGTTGCAGATGATGGCATCCGTCGCATAGCCATAGAGATTCAGGTAAGTGTAAGTACGCTGCGTCTCTTTGATGACCATCTTTTCGGGATTCACGACGAGGCGAATACTAGCGATAGCCGGGTCTGCCAACAGATCACGCACTTTATCGAGCGTATCAAACAGGCTCATGACCTGATTCCACGATTCGTCATCGGGCAGGCTGTCGCCCCGTCCAAGGACTTTGCCAATCGGACGGAGAAATTTCGCCGCGCCGCGTGTGAGCGTCATCACACGGGTCAGCCACCAGCGCGTGACATCCGGCAGACTGAGCAGGCGCAGTGTCTCGGCAGTCGGAGCGGCATCAACGATTAACACGTCGAAAAAGCCGTCCTGTACATATTTGTTGATCCAGAGCAGATGTGCGCCTTCTTCCAGACCGGGCAAAATGGTGACTTCTTCGGCTACGATGTCATCAATCCCGTTTTTGCTGAACATCGCGACGAGATATTTTTGGAAGCGCCCCCAATATTTATCCATCGAATAACGGGCATCGACTTCCTGCGCCCATAGGTTTGGATAAATTTCTACCGGCTCCGGGCCGATTTTCTTTTCAAGTGAATCCGCCAAGGAATGGGCGGTATCGGTGCTGATGACGATGGTTTTCAGCCCCATCTCGGCGCAGCGCAGGGCGGTAGCTGCACTAATGCTGGTTTTACCCACGCCGCCTTTACCTGTATGCACAATCACGCGCATGTTTGTGTCTCCGTTCACAATGTCTTTATTATACACGGCTTAATGATGAATCTTGCGTTTCTTTATATACGTCTCACAATAGGCGCGGGTTACGGGGATGAGATGATTCTGATGGAAATACAAGATATTAGGATTTAATCGCAAAGACGCGA
>DAOTTO010000494.1:0-12551 GCA_034437895.1 Anaerolineae bacterium
CTGGCGACGGATGGCAAATCCATGAGCGACAGCACCTTGATCGAGATGGATGCTCTGTGGGATGAAGCCAAGCGACAGGGATTGTAAAGCCCTAAACGAGAGAGCGCTAGAGCGCTTGCATCTTTTGTGCATTATCCATTTTTGTTTTAAGCTAATTGCTAAAAGCTAAAGGCTGTATAATGACGAACCTGCCAGTCCGCGAGATGGTGCTGTATAAACATGGGGTTGGGTTCTTCGTGCGCGAAGGGCAGACCGATTCGCAAGAAGTCGCGCTCACGTTTCGTGAAGATGAAATCAACGATGTGCTGAAAAGTCTTGCCGTCTTTGATCGCGCAGGTGGGCATGTCCTCGGCATCTATTATCAAACCCCGATGGATAAACAAGCCCGACTCGCCAACAGTTCGATTCGACTTTCCGACCATGCCACCTTATACGAATTGGTGTCTCAACTGCGCGGGCGGGAAGTGACTCTTACTTTTGAATCCGTTCCCGGTACGCTGGAAAATGTCGCGGGGCGGGTTGTCGGCGTGGACGGCCTCATTCAGCAGCAGCGAGCGCTTGGGATTGCGATTCCCAATGACGAGTCATTGATCTCGATTCTGGTCGAAGATGGCAATGTGCGGGTTTTTCGCTTTAATGCCTTACGCACTGTTTCGATTCAAAATCCCCAAGCCAGTTATGACCTCACTTATTTTCTCGATACCAGCATGATGGAAGATACACGCCGGACGGTTAATGTGCGCTTGAGCGAAGGCAGCCATGAACTCGTGGTGTATTATGTCGCGCCTAGCCCCACATGGCGGGTGAGCTATCGTATTGTCGCCGAAACGGATAAAGATCGCGCCAGTGGCACCGCCCTTTTGCAAGGATGGGGCTTATTTGATAATCGGCTGGAAGAGGATTTAGAGAACGTCAAAGTGACGCTGGTTGCCGGGCAACCGATCTCGTTCATTTATGAACTTTACGCCAGCCGCATCCCGAAGCGCCCAACCGTGCAGGACGAAAGCCGCATTGCGCCGGGGCCGATTGAGTTTGAAGGAGCGCCCAACTGGGATAATGAGGTCGGCATTGTTTATGACGAAGTAGTTACAAATGACAATGTAGAAGCACGACCGCGCTTTAAAAGTGGTGCTAAATCATCTGCACCTATTATGGCTCGTATGGAAATTGCCCAATCTGCACCTGCTGTCGCCAAGCCGAAAGATACAGGCGAGACGTTTCAATATGCCGTCACGACACCCGTTTCCGTCAAACGCGGCGAATCGGCGCTCGTCCCGATCCTCAATGCCGAAGTGAAATATGAGCGCGAGCTGCTTTATAACGGCGCGAAACTGCCCAATCATCCTGTCGCCGCGCTGCGATTTACCAATTCGACTGACCTCACCCTAGAACGCGGCCCGGTCACGTTAGTCGAGAATGGTGATTATCGCGGCGAGGCGGTTGTACCGTTTTCCAAACATGGGAGTCAGGTCTATTTGCCCTACGCGGTTGAGCTAGGGATTAAAGTCATAGAACATGTTGGATTACGCAACGAAACCATTGGCATGAGTATTACCGCAAAATATCTCATCTTTGAGACTTACAGTATTTCGACGACAACTTATGTCATCGAAAATACGACCAATAAACAACGCACGATAACGCTTGAATCATCTCTGCTATCAGCGTATGAGCCGTTTGATATGCCACCAGCCGATGTTGAAACCGCGACGGATCGTCGCTGGAAGGTTAAAGTTCCGGCGCGGGCGAAAGTGGAATTTGTGCGTAAGGAGCGTGTGAAGACTCATCGCCATGAAGAAGTAAGACACTTAACCTACCAAAATCTACAAAAGTATTTGGAAAACCGCTGGCTGGATCAAGCGACTTTTGATGCCCTTGATGAAATTCTGAAAAATTTCGCGCTGATAAAAGACGCTCAGGCCAAAAAGACCCAGATTACGAATGAACGCAGCGCCATTTATACCCAGCAGGAGCAGCTCCGGGCGAATATCGGCGCGTTGCAACCTGTTGGACAGGAGGCTGCATTTCGCAGTCGCTTGCTCAACCAATTGGAGGCCACTCAGAATCGGTTGGATGCTATCGATAGAGAGATCGCGGCATTAAATGTGAAAATTACGCAAGTGAACAGCGAGGCGGATCGTCTGATTGAGCAGCTTGGGCAAAACGCCAATTGATTTTCGGGGTTTATTCAGGCAGGATACAGCTTGAAAATTGTAGGGCGCGTCACGATGTGCCTTTAGGATTTGGGGTTGGGAGAACAAAAAAACTCGCTTCGTGAGCGAGTTTTTTGCGGGATGTCGGGGCGACGGGATTCGAACCCATGACCTCACCGACCCGAACGGTGCGCGCTACCGGGCTGCGCTACGCCCCGAATGACTCTGGCAGTGTACCGAAAAAGTACGTTATTGGCAAGGCTCAAGTTGACATGACTGTAAACCATCCCGTTACGCTGACTGATCGTGTGCGTGCTTTAAGCCATCGTGTGATGGAGCCCATCGGCACCGTGCTTTACCGCGCCGGATTACATCCTGATATGATTACCGTGGCGGGGCTGGTGATGGTGATGATCGCTTCAATCTTCATTGGACGTGGCGAAATGCGCCTCGGCGCGGCGATCTTGATTCTTGGGCTGCCGCTTGATGCTGTTGATGGGGCAGTGGCACGGGCGATGCAGCGCAAAGATCGATTCGGCGCGGTGCTGGATTCTTCATTAGATCGCTATGCTGACGGTTTCATTTTTGCAGCTTTGAGTTATCATTTTGCCATTCACGATCAGTTTAGCCTGATCCTGCTTGCGCTGGCAGCCTTGATGGGCAGCTTTATGGTGAGCTACGTGCGCGCCCGTGCCGAGGGTGTAGGCGTGGATGTCAAAATTGGGCTGTTCTCACGTTTGGAGCGTGTCGTCATTATCCTGATTATGCTGCTCGCGCCGAGTTTACTCGTGGGGGGGCTTTGGGTGTTGGCGATTGGCACAAACTTCACAGGACTCCAGCGTCTGTGGTACGTTTACAGAATTTTGAAGGACAGAGGGACATCTTAGATATGGATTTTCAAAGCCAATTTATTCAAATTGGTAACGTGCAGATTCGCTACTACGGAATCATCATCGTTACCGCCATGCTCATCGCCACTATGGTTGCCGCACGGCTGGCGAAGCGTACAGGTAAAGACCCCGAACACGTCTATGGGGCGCTGACCTGGGCGATTATTCCCGGCATCATCTTCGCCCGTTTGTGGTTCGTGTTGTTCCCGCCCAATGCTTTAACGGCAGGCTGCGGCAGGGCAGAGATTGATGCCATTTGCCGCAATACTGAGTGGTTCTTGAATAATTTCTTCGACTTGCAAAACGGCGCTATCGCCATCTGGAGCGGTGGCCTGAGTATTTTTGGGGCGCTCATTGGTGGGTTGCTCGGCGCGTATCTGTATATGCGCCGCAACAAACTGCCCATCGGCCCTTGGTTGGATATTGCAGCCGTTGTGCTGCCGTTGGGACAGTCACTTGGTCGTTGGGCGAATTTCGTCAATCAAGAACTGTATGGCACCCCAACAGGTGTAAACTGGTGGGGGCTGAATATTCCGCGTGAGTCGCTCCCGGAAAAGTATCGCGCTATCGAATATTATAGTGCGAAGTTCCACCCGCTGTTCCTCTATGAATCGCTGTGGAATCTCGCGGCCTTTTTCGTGCTGCTTTTCCTCTACAATCGTAACCGCAGCCGCTTTCGTGCGGGTGATTTCTTCCTGATTTATGTGGCGCAGTATGCCTTTGTGCGCTTCTTATTAGAGTTTATCCGCGTAGAAGTGACGCTGGTGAACATCGGCGGTACAGAAGTGAATATGTCGCAGTTAGTGTGCATCATCGCCTTTATTTTGGCGGTTGGGATGCTGGTCTATCGTCACCGTCCGGGTGTCGTGACGAGCTATGAATCGGCAGAGTCTGTGTCGGTGACACCTGCTTCTGATAATGCTTAATTAAGTAGAAAAGTTGAAAGTGACAAGTTAAAAGTGAAATAGTAGTATTTTACTTGTCACTCTCTTAAACAACTGCCCCTAACTTTAGGGGCTTTTTGCTTTTTAATACTTCCTTCACCCAAACCTGTGCGATAATAAATCCGTGTCGAATAATTAACCGGGTAAAGTTCATGATTGAATGCAACGAACTCACTAAAGACTTTGACGGCTTTCGTGCTGTCGATAAAGTCACCCTCTCTGTACCTGCCGGGGCAGTACTCGCACTTTTAGGCCCCAACGGTGCTGGCAAAACCACTACCGTCCGTATGATGACTTCCATTCTGCCGCCGACCTCTGGTTCTGTAAAAATCGCGGGCTATGATGTTGTGCAAGAGCCGCAGAAAGTGCGCTCCAAAGTTGGCGTTCTGACGGAGCAGCACGGCCTCTATGAACGGATGAAAGGTCTGGAATATCTGGATTTTTTTGGCGAGATTTACCATCTTTCCCGCGTGGTACGGCAGAAAAACGCCTTGAACTTGATGGAGCGTTTCGGGCTAACTTTCGCTTTAAACAAGCGATTGGGCGAATACTCCAAAGGCATGAAGCAGAAATTAGCCCTCGTGCGGGCGATGCTCCATAACCCACCTGTGCTGCTATTGGATGAACCGACCTCCGCCATGGATCCTCTGAGCGCCAAGCAAGTGCGTGATGCCATTATTGAACTACAACGTGATGAACAACGCACTTTTATGATTACGACCCATAATCTAACCGAAGCACAAGTTTTAGCGAATCGCATCGCCATCATCCGGCAAGGGCGGATTATCGCTGGCGGAACATTTGACGAACTTGCGCGTGAATTTGTGGGTGAGCCGTTGATGGAACTGCGTGTGAACGGGGAACTTAATGGATTAGCTAAAGACCTTGCACAGATGGTTGATGTATCCGATACGGGAATCAATTGGCTGCGTTATACCGTTGCTGATCCTTATGTCACCAATCCTGCATTGCTGCGTTATGTCACAGGACTAGGCATTGATGTGGTGACTTTATCGCCTGTAACGCGCACTTTGGAAGATATTTATCTGCAAGTCGTTAAAGAAGATGAGGCATCCCCCGATGGCGACAACCGTTAACGAAACTTTTGACCACAGTTATGAGCCGCCTCGGAGTCGTTGGACGGAGTTCCGGTACACGCTTTCGAATGCACTCATCATTACCCGACGTGAAGTGCGCGACAGCTTTCGGGATTGGCGTATTTTGGGGCCGATTATCATTCTGACGTTTATGTTTCCGTTTCTGGCACAGTGGGTGGCAGCACGGTTTTCTGGTTTTTTGAGCAATTACGGCGCGGAGTTGATCGGTGAGCGCACGATTCCGTTCTTATTGATGATCGTTGGGTTTTTCCCGATTTCGATTTCGCTGGTGATTGCGCTAGAAACCTTCGTGGGCGAAAAAGAACGCCGCAGCCTTGAGCCGCTGCTCAGTACGCCGCTGACGAATACCGAACTTTACGTTGGGAAAACACTGGCAGCGATGATTCCGCCGCTGGTTTCCAGTTACGGCGGGATGTTCGTTTATCTTGCGACACTGCTTTTTAGCGATTTAGCATGGCGACCCCAACCGATGCTGATTATTCAGATTGTCCTGCTGACGACGGTGCAAGCGTTGGTGATGGTGACGGGGGCAGTAGTGGTTTCCAGCCAAACAACCAGCACCCGCGCCGCGAATCTGCTGGCTAGTTTTATCATTATTCCGATGACGCTTATCATCAACGGCGAGAGCATCATTATGTTCCTCGCGCCGGATGCCGAGTCGCCGCGTGGAATTGCGGCACTATGGGCGATTATCGCGGGGATGCTCGTTGTTGTGATTTTACTGCTGCGCGTCGGCAACAGCATTTTTAACCGGGAAGAACTTCTCGGACGCACGATTGATAAACTAGCGCTGCGTGGAATACTGGCAAAAATTGGGTTATATATGCGCGCTGTTGATGACAAAGGAACACCAGCCCGTAATCTTCTCGATTGGTATCGCCGTGCGATTCCGTTCAGCCTAAAACGATTGAAAGTCCCGGCTTTGATTTCGCTGGGTGTTTTCCTCGCGGCTTTTATAGCGGGTTCTGTCGTCGGGTTGATACCGCGCTGGCAGATTGCGCCCTACCTTCCCGCACAGGAAGAATTTTCTACCGCTGCAGGTTTCTTAAATACGTTTTTAAGTACATCCACGCAGGGACAGGCGATGATGTTTATCTTCTCTCAGAATGCGCGGGTGCTTTTAGCCGCGCTCATTCTGGCGACGTTTACTTTCGGCGTGGCGGCTTTGGTATTAACCCCGCTTACATTTGCTATTTTGGGTTACATCTCCAGCCAAGTATTGATCGCGGGTTACAGCCCGATGCTGATTATCGGCGCGATTCTGACGCATGGCATTGTTGAAATACCCATCATCATCATTGCTACGGCGATTGCGCTGCGTTTAGGCGCGGTCATTACCAAACCGCCACAGGGCGACACGGTGGGTCATGCTTGGATTGTGACGTTGGGGGATACGTTAAAGCTGGTTTTAGGCGTTATCATACCGGGGCTGTTGATCGCCGCGTTTTTGGAATCGGTAGTCACGCCGCGTGTGGTATTGATGATTTTGCGCGGGTTGTAATTCAATACCGCGACTCAACCCGAATAAAACAGCATATAAACGCACACTCGGTTTATAATGTATGACGAGTGTGCGTATTTTTTCATCGGACTCATTTTTATCAATCTATCATTGAGGTGATTATGGCTCGAATCCTCATTCTCGGCTCGGCAGCCGCTGTTAACGATGCCAAGCATGATTACACCCATTTCGTCTTGATTGGTGAGCGTGACACCCCTGTATTGGTCGATGCGGGTTCAAATCCGTTGGGTAAGCTCAAGGAACGGGGCATAGACGACGAAGCCTTGCAGGATGTGATCTTGACGCATTTTCATCCCGACCATGTATCGGGCGTACCGAACATGATGATGCACATGTGGCTGCTGGGAAGACAAGCGCCGCTGCGTTTTTATGGCTTGCATCACTGTATTAACCGTACTGAAGATTTAATGGCGGGTTATGGTTGGCAAGATTGGCCCGGTTTTTTCCCGGTGGCCTTCCATCGTGTGAGTGAACGTCCCCGCGCCCCAGTTTTGGAAAACGAGGATTTTAAGATCACGGCATGGCCTGTCGATCATTTTGTGCCGACGATTGGCCTACGAATCGAGAATAAGGTTACGGGGAATGTGTTGGCGTATAGCTGCGATACCGCGCCCACGCCCTCGCTTTTGGAATTAGCGCATGATGCCGACATCCTCATTCATGAAGCCGCCGGCCCGCCGCCCGGTCATAGTACAGCGCGACAAGCAGGGGAACTGGCAACTAAAGCCAATGCGAAATCGCTTTATCTGATTCATTATCAGGTCTGGAATACCGACCCTACGCCGCTGATTCCCGAAGCGCAAGAAACCTATAAAGGGCCGTTGGTGCTGTGCAAAGATTTTGATGAATTTGAGTTTTAGATACTAAGATTCGGGGCGTAAAGACTTACGCCCCGTAATTATTGTTTCGGAGATTAGTTTTTTCTGTGGCTGGCAGGTTTTACTGTGGCATGAAGAAACTGAAAATCATCACGCGGCGGCATCATATCATGCACTTCCATTACTTCAAACATCATCAGGCCAATTTGCACCAGTGTTCCCACTTCTGGTTTTTCTTCTTGGTTTTTGATGCCGCCGGGATATTCACCGCCTTGTACAACATAGCTTACTTTGTAAATCATGCTCATAATATTTTGCCTTTTACAACTAGCTGCCTGAAGGGTCAAAATCACGATGGCGCAGTTTAAACGATAAATCTTGGGCAATATTCCGCATCATAATGTAGCCGATGGCGGTGTCTCGCTCGCACAGCGCGGTAAATTCGTGATTGGGAATGCTGTAGATGGTCGTGCCATTTTCCACCGCCATGACCGAGGCCGAGCGTTTCCCTTGGTCAATGAGGGCCATTTCACCCACGATTTGTCCTTCGCCTAAATAGATGGCGGCATAGGTGGTACCGTCGCTATCGCGAACCTGGACTTCAAGCTGGCCTGCACCAACGATATACATTTTGTCACCGGCGCTGCCTTGTTTAAAAATGACTACGCCCTGATCGTAGTTCTCTTCCTGACTGATGCTGGCGATTTGGTCAATCTGTGCGTTATTTAGCCCACGAAACAGATCAACACGCTTTAAAATTTGTTTGAGTTCCATCTTTATGTACCCCTTATTGGGCGATTTGATTGCTCCATAAAATTGTACTGTTATGCTAAACTTTGCACAATTGGCTTATATCTGAGAATAAAGATGACGTTTCTCACGTTGTACTAACGTCGATAAATTGATTGTCTAATAATTTTTTTACTGATTGATGATATATTCGGACTACAATAAGTAAAATAAGAATTTTATATGCTGGCGCAATCTACTTCCGCGCCAAAGGAAGCAATCTAAACTCGTGAGTCTGTATGAATTACTCCCCAAACAACATCAAGGACGGCATAATGATGACCGATAATGTGGATCACAGTTTTATGCAATGGGTGGCAATTAATGATAAAGCAGTCATCAACAAGTTCAATCTAAATCCGAAAGAAGAATCGGATGAGACGGATGATGACTTTACCAGCATCCCTTCAGAACTTCCGATTTTGCCGCTGCGGGGATTGGTCGTTTATCCCCAAACCGCTATCCCGCTGACCGTTGGGCAGCCGCGCAGCATTAAACTGGTCGATGATGTCGTCAATGCCGATCGATTAGTCGGCCTCGTGACTTCAAAAGACCCTGATCTCGAAACACCGGGTCCAGACGATGTGTATCAAGTGGGTACATTAGCCTCGATCCACCGCCTTTTCCGAGCGCCAGATGGCACGATTCGGCTGTTAGTGCAGGGCTTAGCGCGTATCGAGGTAGAAAATTACACGACAACTGAGCCGTATCTGAAGGCAAAAGTTCGCAGCTTGCCAGAGACTGTCGAATCCTCACTTGAAGTTGAGGCGATGGTGCGGAATGTAGTCGATCAATTTACCCGTCTCGCCGATCTTGTGCCAAATATTCCTAGTGAATTGGTTTCATCCGCGCTCAATGTGGATGATCCACTACAATTAGTGTATGCGATCGCGACCTATGTCCGCATCGACATTGATGAAGCGCAAAAACTCCTAGAGTTAGACAGCACCGAGTCTAAACTGCGCCATTTGATGGATGTTCTGTCCAAAGAAATCGAGGTGCTGGAGCTTGGGCGTAAAATCCAGACTGAAGCACAGTCTGAGATGGAAAAAACGCAGCGCGAGTATTATCTGCGCGAGCAGCTTAAAGCCATCCAACGTGAACTAGGCGAGGCCGATGAGCAGGCGGTTGAGGTAGAAGAATTCCGTAAGAAAATTGCGGAAGCTGGGATGCCGGAAGAAGCCGAAAAAGAGAGCAAGCGCGAACTGGATCGTCTTTCCAAACTGCCAACGGCGGCGGCTGAATACGGCGTAATACGTACTTATCTGGATTGGTTGACCAGCCTGCCTTGGTCAAAACGCAGCGAAGATCATCTGGATATTGCCAATGCACGTAAGGTATTGGAAGAAGATCATTATGCGCTGGAAGACATCAAAGAGCGCATCTTAGAATACTTGGCTGTCCGTAAACTCCGTGCAGAACGTACTGAAGAGTTTGATAATCAAGAAAAAGGGGATACGATCCGGCGTGATCGCCAAGGCGCGATTTTGTGCTTCGTGGGACCGCCTGGTGTGGGCAAGACTTCGCTCGGCGCGTCGATTGCACGGGCGATGGGGCGCAAGTTTATCCGCATGAGTTTGGGCGGCATCCGTGACGAGAGCGAAATTCGCGGTTTCCGCCGCACGTATATTGGTGCGCTACCGGGACGCATTATCCAAACGCTGCGGCGGGTGGAAACGCGCAATCCGGTCATTATGTTGGATGAAGTCGATAAGTTGGGGCGCGACTTCCGGGGTGATCCAGCCTCTGCGCTCTTGGAAGTGCTTGATCCTGAGCAAAATGCCGAATTCCGCGATCATTACTTGGATGTGGCCTTCGACCTCAGCGAAGTGCTGTTTATCACCACTGCCAACGAACTCGAACCGATCCCCGGCCCGCTGCGTGATCGTATGGAGATTATCCATCTCAGCGGCTACACCGAAATGGAAAAAGCGGCTATTGCTCGGCAGTATCTTGTCCCGCGTCAAATTCGGGAGAATGGGCTGCGCGTGGCGGAGATTAATTTTACCGATGAGGCACTTTTAGAGATCATCCGTGATTACACCCGTGAAGCCGGTGTGCGGACTTTGGAACGCGAAATCGGGCGGGCGGCGCGTAAAGTCGTGACCAAAATCGCGGAAGGCCATACCGAACTAGTGGCGATTAATCGTGAGCTGGTGCGCGAACTGCTAGGTAAGCCGCGTTATGGCTATCGTGAGGAAATTGAAGAACGCACCGATATGCCGGGTGTGGCGACAGGCTTGGCATGGACTCCGGTGGGTGGCGATGTGTTGTTCGTGGAGGCCAGCCGTATGCCCGGCGCGAAGGGCTTCCAACTCACTGGGCAGCTTGGCGAGGTGATGCAAGAAAGTGCGCGTTTAGCCTTAAGCTACATCCGATCTAAAGCGGCAGCATTAGGTGTTGACCCGACTTTTTATGAAAGCAACGATATTCATCTACATGTTCCGGCGGGGGCTGTTCCTAAAGATGGGCCGTCAGCAGGCGTGACGATCACGACGGCATTGGCCTCACTACTTACAGGCCGACCCGTTAAGAGTAATGTAGCGATGACGGGCGAAATTACCCTGCGCGGACAGGTGCTTCCTGTCGGCGGGATTAAGGATAAAATCCTCGCCGCGCATCGCTTGGGGGTCGATACGGTCATCCTCCCGAAGAAAAACGAGAATGATCTGGATGATGTACCGCAGGAAGTTCGCAGTGCTATGCACTTTATTTTGGTCGATCACCTTGAAGAGGTGCTTGAAAATGCCTTGATCGAGATTCCGGTACTGTCGGGCAGTAGACAGGCGGACTAGAAATCGCTAAACTACGGTCAGATTTGATCGTTTAATAGGGGCGCTAAAGACTGCGCCCCTATCATGATTTGACGGTTACTATTAACCTCAATCTTCAATCCTCATAAGGAGGCTCACTTTGACCAAAGTAATGATCGTAGATGATGACCGTACGACAGTTAAGCTGCTGCAAACACTGCTCGAACTCGATGGCTTTGATGTATCCATCGCGGGGCGCGGTGGTGATGTCATCGAACTCGCCAACAAAGTTGTCCCCGATATCTTCCTGATGGATTATCACCTGACCGATATGGATGGGGTAGATGTGCTGCGCGATTTACGTGCGGCGGGTAATTTTATGAAAACACCTGTCGTTATGACATCAGGCCTTGATGTCGAAGATGAAGTGATGGAAGCTGGGGCGAATGCCTTTCTCGTGAAACCATTTGAGCCAGATGACCTGCCGAAATTGTTTAATAAACTCGTCGGCTAAAATTCACGATTCTTTCAGACTCCTAAAGTGCGATTTTTATGATCACGCAAAATCGCCTTTCTTGGATTCATATCAGTCATATCTGTAAGTCTCCTCTAACAGAACAAACCACTTCTTCGGTTGCGCCTGTTTGATGCCACACGTATAATCGACTCTCTAACGTGTGAGGACACAAATCAGTATGTCAGTGGTTGAAGAGATTAAATCCCGCTTGGATATTGTGAACTATATCCAACAAACTGTTCCGCTCAAGAAAGCTGGGCGGACTTTTAAGGCGTGCTGCCCATTCCACAACGAAAAAAGCCCATCTTTTAGCGTCAACCCGGATACACAAAGCTGGAGATGCTTTGGCGCGTGTGCCGAAGGCGGCGATATTTTTACCTTCGCCATGAAACAAAATGGCTGGAACTTCAGCGAAGCGTTAGAAGCCCTTGGCAATATGGCGGGGGTGGAAGTTAAAAAAGAAACGCCTGAGCAGCGCCAACGTGGAGAAACCCTCGATAAGCTGCGTGGATTAATGCAAACCGCCGCTGAAATTTATCATCAGCATCTTGTTGAAGGTAAGACTGATGATACAAAGTCTACTCTATATTATGTCCAGACCAAGCGCGGCCTAACTAACGGGATTATTCGTCAGTTTCAAATCGGTTATGCGCTCCCCGGCTGGAAAAATATGCTCGATGAGCTAACCCACTTGGGTTACAGCGAGGCAGAAATTTTAGACGCAGGCATTGCCACTAAAAATGATGAGGGACGGGTTTATGATCGGTTCCGTAATCGGCTGATGATCCCCATCCGCGATGATCGTGGACGGGTGATTGGCTTTGGTGCGCGGGCGCTTGCTCCTGACGATAACCCTAAATATCTCAATTCTCCCCAAACACCGTTGTTTGATAAAAGTCGAGTCCTATTCGGCCTTGATATGGCAAAAAACGCCATTCGCGACGGCGAAACGGCTGTAATCGTGGAAGGCTATATGGATGTAATCCAAGCCCATCAAGCGGGATTTACCAATGTTGTCGCGCAGATGGGTACAGCGATGACCGAAGC
>DAOTTO010000495.1:0-38424 GCA_034437895.1 Anaerolineae bacterium
CTTTCCACCCATTTAAAGCCCATCGCCTTGCCGATTTCGATAAAGCGGTCAAATTCTTCCGGCAGATAAAAACGCTCTACCGCGAGGTGGCTTTTGCTCGGCTGGAGATACTGCCCGATGGTCAAAATATCCACGCCGCGATCTGCTAAATCTTGCATCACTTGGGTGACTTCATCAAATGTTTCGCCCAAGCCGACCATAATGCCGCTTTTCGTCAGCACCAGCGGATCCATCTTCTTAGCATTTGCGAGCGTCTTCATCGCCCAGTCGTAATTGTCCTGCGGCTGCACTTTTTTGAACAGGCGCGGCACAGTTTCGACATTGTGATTCAGAATTTCCGGCTGGGCATCCATCACAATTTTGAGCGCGGCTTCATTACCTTTAAAGTCGGGAATCAACACTTCGATGCTGCATCCCGGCTGCAATTGGCGGATGCGTTTAATCACCATCGCAAAGATCGGTGCGCCGCCGTCGGCGCGTTCATCGCGGTTGACGCTGGTGATGACGACATGGCGCAAGCCCATTGCCCGCACACTTTCCGCGATTCGGTTCGGTTCTGCCCAATCCAACGGACTCGGACGACCTGTTTTAATATCACAGAAGCCGCAGGAACGGGTACAGGTATCGCCCATCATTAGAAATGTCGCTGTGCCGCGTCCCCAACATTCGCCGATATTGGGACATTGGGCTTCTTCGCAGACGGTATGAAGCGTTTTGCTCCGCATCAATTCATGGACTTTTTCATATTCTGCGCCGCTCGGTGCTTTCACTTTAATCCAGGGCGGACGGCGGCGGGGATGCTGTGGGTCGGGTTCCCAGCCTTTGGGATCGGCGATGGGAATGGCATTGAGGTCGATTAAATCAGTCACGGTAACAATACTCCACAAAGTCGGACAATCCTTATTATATCAATGGGCGAGTCGGAGAGTCCAGCACGACAGTCTCATTTGGATAGGCAGTAGGGTTTATTTGTTCGTGTGCTTCATCCTGAGTGCTGTTAAGCCGCGCAATGACCTGCCGCCATAAGATAATCAACATGACTTCGCGCAGGCTACATAATAGAATGACTAGAAAACTGAGGATGATCGCGCCGACCAGTACATCATTCTTGTCCAGCGCATCATAAAATGTCGGCGACAGGGCAAAGGTAACAATTCCTGTGACGGCATACATGCCAATTTGCACCCCACCAAATAATCCGACTGCTGTCAGGCGGACGTTAGAACGGTCATCGCTGATGGTGGGTGCGAGCAATCCAGCGAGAAGCCCCGCCGCAATCGACTGATAGTGATCGACTAGCATCACGACAATAACAGTCGCCCCGATCAATGGCATAAAGATGACACTGCGATAACCATAGGGAGAATTTCCGCCAACACTCGGAATGATGAAACTCAGCGGGACTCCAATCCGCAGCACCCACAGCCCGAAACTGTTGATGCGCGTATAGGCTTGGTTGCGATGAACACAGGCTGTACTCATGATCCAGTTTTGCCCAAACTCGCCGCATGGGGTCAGATTCACCAGATCGTAATTGCCGCTGGATTTTTCTCGCACGATGGCGTGACTGATATTCATCGTCCAGATAAACCCGTAAGTTGTGCCGATCAGCAGCAGGGCAGGCAGCAAAATGAAGGGTGCGGCGAGGAGCGCTAACCCCCATGCGATACACGGCAGCGCGTCTAGTCGTCCCATCACAAGCCGTTGATAGAGGGGATGCTCAAGCGGGGGGTGACGTAACGCTCGCCAAAGCCGAATCGTAATCACGCGCTAATTCTCGCAACCTCATTCAATTCTTTGAGGTCGCTTTCCAACCGCCGCGCCAGAAATCCCCATAACCAAACAATCATCACTTCGCGGGTGAGGTAAAATATACCTAACCGCACGAGGGAAATGACTAGATTCCCTTGCCAATCAAATACACCATTGAGCAGGAAAAAATTGATAAGCGCCACGACAATATACGTTAAAAATTGCAGCGCCAAAAATGCCCCAAGTGATAATCCCCGCGCATCAAATTCAGCGCTCACATAGGTGGGGATAATCATACCGATCACGCTGCCGACGAGGATCGACTGAACCAAATCAATATAGAGCGCCGCGAGGATCAACAGACTGGAGAAATTGATCGGGGCATTAGAAATCACGCTGGTGCCGCTGTTGAGGATAATCGTGCCGAATAGGAAAAATGTGCCGACGGTCAGTACCAAGTAAGTACCCCGTGCAAAGTCTCTCAACTGCGTCATAAAAGCGCTGTTATGATAAATCGCGCTGCAAACTGCCCATGTCGCGCCGGTGATGCCTGAAGGCGCGAGGCCGAGCAGATCGAATTTTCCATCTTGTCTTTCTTTGGTCAGGGTAGTGCTGGTTTTGATCGCGCAAATCAGGCCGCAGAGTGTCCCGACACTGACCATCAGCAGCGGTGCTAAGCACACAAGCGGAAGTACAATCAGCCAGCCGCCGGAGCATACAAGGAAGACCATCGCCGCACCTGCGAAAAAGCCCCACAACGGCGAACTGCGCCGGAATATAGATGGCATAATCATGGCATCGCGCATTTTGACAGTCACGATTCGGCGTTTAGAACGAACAATACGCCGATAAATCGGATGTTCCACAAAAGGCCAGAACAGCGCCCTCCATAAACGCCATGTCATCATTGCGGCGGTAAGCCCCAAGCGACCACATCAGGACTGCCCAAAGCTGGCGCAATTCCCGCGCTCAGTTGCGTGAATATACCATCGTCCCTATTTAAGGCCAGCAGCAAGTTACCTTCCTCATTCCCGTCGATGTTTGCGCCGAATGCAATATAAGCCCCATCTGGCGACCAGATCAAACGCGGCGGGACGGGTGTGTGCGTCGTAATGCCGAGATCACAGTAAACACTGATTTGGCGCGTTTCGACATCCAAAATATGGATAACGGCATTTCCTGTATCGACTTCGGGATTTTCACCCGTTAACGGGATGACCCAAAAAGCAATATAAGCCCCATCTGGCGACCAGCTTAATTCGCTTACCGCCCGTCCGTTAATGCGTACAGCGCCGTATTTTGCTGTGAGATTCGTCCATTGGCTCGGCGCAGCATCACCGGGGCGAATGGCAAAAATTTCGCTGCTTATACTGTCTGAATTTGCGTTCGGCGCGATATAAGCCAGCCACTCGCCATCTGGCGACCATGCCGCCACGTTAAAATACGTCATATCAACACCCAATGCGATACTTGTTGCGTCTGCTTCGTCCCATGTCTCTAAATTAACCAACGAGCGCACGAACACATCTTCATTTTGCTCAACAAATAAACCCCATAATCCTCCCGGCTGAATGTTGACGATGCCTCGTGTATCCAACGGTTGGCGGCTTGCTTGGTTTTCACGTTGTAAATAGGCTTGGTGGTCGGGTGTCCAGATGAGCAGTGTCGTCGTTGACCACCAGCTTACCTCCGAAGCATAATCGACCAACGGGGTGCGCTCGCTGCCGTCAAGTCGCATTTTAGAATAACTATTGGTCGCGTCTAAATAGGTGATCCAGCGGAAATCGGGTGAAAGATGACAGTGTGGGCCACAGGTATTGGTGTTTTCTAGCGGATAGCGCCTATCACGGATGACATCGTAAACCCACAGTCTTATGCCGTCGAAAGTCGTTAGGATGAGGCCGTCAGATTGAAAATCTTCTCCACGCAATTGAATCGCTTCTGCCGGGCAGACCTGCCGAAATGTCGAGTTGGTTTGTGCTTGTGTCGGCAGACTTATTACAAAAAGTATCACCGTCACTATTAGCGGTACAAAATGGCGTACCTTTGAAATAATATTTGATCGCGTGATAATCGTCATTGCTGTCCATTTTCTTCCATAGCGGGAAGCTGTATGTGCCACACATGGATGCGGCTGGGTAAGTCTCTACCGCCGCCATCCGCGATGAAAATATGATCGGCATAAAGCAAACAGTCCATCGGGCGGTTGAGTGTGATTCCCGGCAGTTCTTCAAGCAGGTCTTCTACCAGTGTTTCGTTGGACGTGTCGCGGTGATGAAAATGCGCCCTGTAAATCACTTGTGTGTCGTAATCATACGTTTGTCCGCGTTCATCAAGTTTTGTCTCCGGCAGGGCGACTGCCAAACGTATTCGGCGGCACACGATGAAGAGGTTGGGACGGCTCAGGGGGATTTCCGCGAGGACATAACTTTCTGCCATGCCGATGATAAACAACGGCGCTTCGAGCTTGAGCTGCTGCGCGAGCGTCATCTTGATCGCTACAGAAAGCGGTTTGACGACATCCATCACCCGTTCTGCCTCGCGCATTCCGCGATGACGTGGCCCCGCATAATTCAGCGTCATCGTATGCCAGCCGCGCTGCGGTTTGACCGCTTGCGATGGGAGTGTGATCGGTGTGATATGCTCGTTCATGCCGAAATTTTCATCCACAGTCTCCAAAAATTTGCCCTTAAGCGTGACCTTATGCTGCGCCACCCACGCATCAGCACTGTAAATTTCTTCAATATAGAGGATTATCCCGTGTGTGGCATCCTGATATGCCCCCAGCAAAGAACAATCTTCCTGATGTTTAAGGACAATTGAAGTTAGGTAAGTGAGCGTTGGGATCGTCATTTTTTAGCCTGTCTAACAATGTTCAAACCCAAAAATAAAAAGGTTGTTATTCTTAACTTTTCTTACAGCGAAACCCTTATTCAGTGTGTTATAATACCTGATGAAGCATAATTTTCGCATTGGCAATGCAGTGTGAGTCAGGGGCTTTTGGGATGCAACAATCAGCGTACACGCCTGTAGAATTTACCGATTTGGCGGAAGGTTTACCCAGTGCCTACGATGTAGAGCCTGTTAGCCCGCTAAAAACGACCACGCTTCCCGTTGTCGTCAGCGATACCGAGAAAGACGCGCCGCCTTCCGAAACAGGCATGGTGGCGACTGCCCATATCAACGCTGAAGGCCGAGATAATGGCGATATCCAAGACGCTTCGCATCGATCTGGCGAAACACAAACCATGCCCATGCTGGATAAAGTTGTTTCTATCAGAAGAAATAACCCGCCCATTGTGTTGATTGTCGAAGACACCACCGAACTCGCGGAAATCATTCAGGCGACGCTTGAACGCATGAATATGGTCACGGTGCATGAAACACACGGCATGAAAGCGCTTGCTAAATTTAATGAGATGAGTCCTGATGTGGTACTGCTCGACATCAGCCTGCCAGATATGACCGGTTGGAAGATTATGGATGCCATCAAAGAGCGTCAGGAACAAGCGGGCAATCTTGGGCGGATGCCTGTTGTCATCGTTATTACAGCGTATGGCGACCCAGCCAACCGTCTGGTAGGCAAATTGCAAGGTGTTTACAGCTATTTGATTAAGCCCTTTACCTCCGATGAAATTGAAAAAGTCGTCACGCAGGCACTTAACAGCGCAACCCGCTAAATTTTATGAAGTTTTTTCATGAACGAGCAGCGTCTTGGATGCTGCTCATTTTATTTCTCCAAATTACCGCCCTCGTCCTTGTGATTTTCGCGCTGATTTTTCTTTTTTCTCGCGCCAAAACCTCGCTTGAAACACCTGCCGAAATTGCACGAAGCCGCCTCAGCGCCAATATCAATGATGGGCGTTTTGTGCAAGCGCTTTATCAGATTGAAGCGCTTGCGTCAGTATCCGGTTGGACACCCACTTTGTATCGCCAAGTGGGGGATTTGCGCCTTCAGATGAATGATCTTTCCGGCGCGGCGATTCAATGGGAAGCCGCCCGTCGCTCCGGTAATGAAGATGATTTGGCGCTGGTGCGGCAGCTTGGACAGACGTATCTTGAACTAGGGCGCTGGACGGAAACAGTGGATACTTTCGAGGCGCTGATTGAACTTAGTTCAGAAGATGTAGAAGCTAATTATCAGCTTGGTCTGCTGCTCGCGGCGAGTGACCCGATCAGCGCGGAAGCACATCTTCGAGTCGTTGTCGATAACGACGATTATGGGCAGGTCGCGCGCGCGTTGGTGCGTCTGTTCGTCACGAATCCAGCCGAGCCTCTTATCAGTATGCAGGTAGGGCGGCTGCTGGCGGATTATGAACTTTGGCTTTATGCCGAACAAGCCTTCAATTATGCAGCGGTGGTGACGACTCCTAACCCTGAAGCGCTGGCTTATCTTGGCTTATCACGGGAGCGACAAGGTAAAGATGGCGCGGTGTGGATTGAACAAGCGCTTACCCTTGCACCGGATAGCCCACAAGTTTTGTATGTATGGGGGCTGCACCTACGCACATTGAATGACACTATCGGCAGCCTGAATGCCTTAATCGAGGCGACCTCGCTAGACCCGAATAATCCGGCCTTTTATGCTGAACTCGGCAGCGCTTATCGCTTGGTCGGTGATTTAAACAGTGCTGAATATTGGCTTAAAATCGCAGTTGAAATTTCGCAGCAAGACCCTGTCTTTCAGCAGCTTCTTGACCAGTTCTACACCGAAACTGGCCTTAATCCTTAATCTACAAGCCTACTTTGACGGTTTATGCTTACACTTGCAATTCGCCTATGTTAAAATGACGTTATTACGTCCAAATATGGGATCATTTCAATCTTGCGACGGCTCGTTATTTTTTTGACGCTCATCATTTTGTTGGCGGCGGCTTTTCAACTCAGTCGTTTAGTCCAGAATTGGCATTACGTCATCTCTGGCGAACCGGGTGAACTGCTGTATGCTACCACGTTTGATACCTTTCCTAATGATTGGGAAGTGTATGATGAGCGCAATCTGGCGCAAATCGTCGGTGGTGCGATGCAAATTTATCTCGCTCAAGCCGGGCGCATCGTGTATTCGGCGACGAGACCCTATTTTGATGATTTTGACATCACCGTCGATACGCAAGCACTCTCCGGGGCGGAAGATAATGCTTATGGCGTGGTCTTTCGTCAGCGTGACCGGAATAATCTCTATGCCTTCCTCATCAGCAGCAACGGCTATTATAGCGTTGAACGTACCATTGACGGCAGCACCAAACCTTTGAGCCAATGGTTCGCCTCCGACCTGATTCGTCAAGGCTTAAACGCGGTCAATCGCTTGCGGGTTGTGGCGTTTGACAATCGTTTTCAGTTTTATATCAATGGGGAGCGCGTAGACCTTTGCATTCCCGATAATCCCAACGCCGTCAGTACGATTGATATTCAAGGCGGGTGTATGGAAGGCCAATGGCTGGCAGCATTGACTGATGATAGTCTGCGTTATGGACGCTTGGCAGTAGGCGTAAAAGCGGATCCAAGCGTTGATATTACAATCGCGTTTGATAATGTGATCGTTTATGGCGCACAGCCGATAGCCAAATAAGGAGTGTACCGTGAAAGTGCATTTGCGGATGCTCGGCTGTCGCCTGAATCAAAGCGAGATCGACATGATGGCGCGGCAGTTGCAAGCACAAGGGCATGAAATTGTTGATGCTGCGGAACAGGCGGATTGGTTCGTCGTCAATACTTGTGCTGTGACACAAGATGCGGTTCGCAGCAGCCGCCGTCTCGTGCGCGATCTTCATCACGCCAATACTGCCGCACAAATTAGCGTCACGGGCTGTTATGCTCAAATCGCGCCGGACGAAATTAGGACATTATCAGGTGTTGCGGCTGAAAGCATCCACATCGTCGATAATCATGGGAAAGATACGCTAGTCGAGAAAATAACCGGTGTGCGCGTTCAGCCCTTCGATCATGAGCCGATCAGCCGTGATGCACACCCCGGCGCGGCAGGTCGTACCCGCGCTTTCATCAAAGTGCAGGATGGATGTGATAACGCCTGTACATTTTGTGTGACGACAGTCGCACGGGGAGCAGGGCGCAGTCGCTCGATTGGCGAAATCATGGCGGAGATTCGTGCGCTTCATGCCAGCGGTTATCAAGAGGCTGTTTTAACAGGCGTTCATCTCGGCAGTTACGGGTATGACTTGGGCGATCACGCAGGCTTAATCCATCTTGTCCGAGCGATTCTTGGCGATACTGATCTGCCGCGTTTACGCTTATCCTCGCTGGAACCTTGGGACTTAGCGCCGGATTTTTTCACGCTGTGGGATAATCCGCGTTTGGGACGGCATTTGCATCTGCCATTGCAAAGTGGCTGTGATGCGACATTACGCCGGATGGCTCGGCATACGAATCAAGTGGAATTTCGTGCGTTGATTCAGGCGGCGCGGACAGCTATCCCTAACGTCAATATCACGACAGATGTGATTGTCGGTTTTCCCGGCGAGACTGATGAAGAATTTGCTGTCAGCACAGATTTTATCGCAGAAATGGCGTTTTCTGGTATGCACATCTTCCGCTATAGTAAGCGCCCTGGCACTGCCGCCGCCCGCATGAAAAATCATCTGGCGGAAGCCGTGAAGAAACAGCGCAGTTCCCAGCTTCATACATTGGCGGCGGCGATGGAAGCTGAGTTTGCACGGCAAGCATTGAATCAAACTGAAAATGTGCTGTGGGAAAATATCAGCGGCGTGACTCAGGACGGCTTCATCAATGTCGGGTATACTGATCATTATATTCGGGTACGTGCCGTTCATCCGCGTGTTCTCACAAATCATATCACGCCTGTGCAGATGGAGTCGTATGACGAGATGCTGCACATTATGAACGTAACGCCCATTTTATACCTGAAATAGTCTAGGGGCGCGTTAAACTGCGCTTTTATAGAACATAACCTGATAAGGACAAAAACATGGACGACCCAAGAGCTAAACTCAACGATGCGCTTAAAGAAGCGATGAAAAGCAAAGAGAATGAACGCCGCGATGTCATCCGTATGGCGTTGAGCGCGGTTAAGCAGATCGAGATCGACACGCAGAAAGAAGTCGACTCGGCGGGCGTGATCGACGTTTTACAAAAAGAAGCCAAGAAACGCCGCGAATCTATTGACGAAATGGCGAAGGCTGGACGCGAAGAAAGCGCCGCACAGGAAAAACGCGAGTTGGATATATTGGAGGAATTCCTGCCGACTCAACTTACTTCTGATGAGATCGCAGCTATTGTGAACGAAATTATCGTGCAAGTTGGGGCGACTTCGGCCAAAGATATGAACAAAGTGATGGGGCCTTTGATGCAGCGCGTTAAAGGGCTGGCTGATGGCAAGCTCGTTAACCAAATCGCTCGTGAGATATTGAAGTAAAAAGCAGATGATTGCCATCATTGCTCGGCTGCTGGAAGATTATTTTAACCTACGCTATGAGCGCTCGGTGAAGATTCTCAGCCGCCTTGCTGTCGTGATGGCGGCGCTGTTGTTTATTTTGCTGGCGACCTTTATTGTTGCGTTCGAGAGTATTTTTCCTGGTCAAAATAATGTGGCAGCGTTGCAAGTGGGGGATATTGCGCCGCTGGATATTTTCGCGCCGCAAAGTGTGTCTTACATCAGCGAAATCTTGACGACGCAGCGGCGGCAGGCGGCGGGGGATGCCGTCAGCCCAATTTTTGATCCGGCAAATGCGGCGATTTCTCGCCAGCGGACACAGCTTGCGCGGCAAATTCTTGATTTTATCGACAATATCCGGCGTGACCCCTACGCCATCTATGAACAGCGCGTTAATGACATCAATCAGATTCGGGAGCTTCAGCTTGATGAACCCATCATCAATCGTATCTTGCAAATTGACCCCGATACATGGGGCAATATGGACGATCAGATTGTTGCGGTGCTGGAGCGTGTTATGCGCGAACAAATACGTGACGCGAATATCGAAGAAATCCGTGCTGGTTTGCCGACGCAGGTTAGCTTTCAATTTACGGAAGAAGATGTCTTGGTCATCGTCGCCATTGTCAGCGATTTAATTCGCGCCAATAGTGTCCAGAACGAAACCGCCACCTCAGAGGCACGACAGGCCGCGATTGATGCAGTTCCAGAAGTGCGGCGCGGTTTTGAGCGTGGTCAATTAGTGGTCAGCGGCGGCAGCCAGATTCAAGCGGCAGATTATGAAGCGCTGCAACAATTGGGACTTTTGCGCTTAGAGGATCGTCGCTTGCAAGATGTTGTTAGCGCGATGCTGGCGAGCTTCATTGTCATGGTCATCATTGGCCTGTATATGCTGCGATTTTGGCCGTTATTGGTCTATGGTCAGCCGCGCTTTCTCACACTGCTTGCCGGGATATTTATCATCGTCCTTTTGGGCGCACGTCTAGGGTTAAGCGGACAAATTTATATCTACCCGACGGCAGCGCTGGCGTTGCTTTACGTCACCATTATCACCCCAGAAATTGCTATCATCGCCGTTTTGGGGTTAGCGCTTCTGATTGGGATGATGGCGAATAATTCGCTTGAAATCGGCACTTTGGTAGCGGCGGGGGGCATTATTGGTGCGCTTACGCTCAAACGGCCAGAACGCCTAAACAGCTTTTTCTTCGCGGGGTTGATGGTCGCTATTATTAACATTGCTGTCGCGGCGATCTTTAACTTAGATTCATCCGGCGGGGATAACACAACTCGGATTATTTTGTTGATTGTTTATTCAATGCTCAACGGCATTTTGACGGCGGCGGCGGCTATTGCAGGGATGTATATTATCACTCTGCTGTTTAACCTGCCGACGGCGCTCAAACTGGTGGAACTTAGCCAGCCGAATCAGCCGCTGCTTCAGCGTTTATTGCGCGAGGCTCCCGGCACGTATCAACATACGCTTCAAGTGGCGAATTTGTCCGAACAAGCCGCCCATGCCATCGGCGCGAATGCCGAATTGACGCATACCGCCGCGCTTTATCATGACATCGGCAAAATGCTTAATCCGGCCTTTTTTACAGAAAATCAGGGCGATATCGGAAATCCGCACGATATACTGAATGATCCCTATCGCAGCGCAGGGATTATCATCAGCCATGTGACGGAAGGGGACGAAATCGCCCGGCAGTATCGCTTGCCAAGCCGAATTCGTGATTTTATCCGTGAGCATCACGGTACAATGGCGGTTTATGTTTTTTATCGTCAAGCCATTATCCTCGCTGGCGATGATGAGTCGGCGGTGGATGTAAAAGACTTCCAATATCCCGGCCCCAAACCCCGCAGCCGCGAGACAGCGATTCTCATGCTGGCGGATGGGTGTGAAGCCTCTGTCCGTTCTCGCCAGCCGAAGAATAAACAAGAGATCGAGGAAATTATCCGGCAGGTCGTGGAAGATCGGCGCAAAGCCGGTCAGTTAGACGAATCTGGCTTAACGCTCAATGACCTTAAAGCGATTCAGACCATTTTCGTCGAGATGCTGCAAGCTATCTTCCACCCGCGCATTAATTACAATGAAGCGATTGCTAGGGTGCGCCGGACGACTGATGATGTTTCTCTCGTGACAACGCCGACAACTGCCGAAGGTCGTCAATCAGACATTGCTATAGAAGTCGCCAAATTACCCTTAAAGACGGCGGAAATGCCGCTTGCGGCTCAAGTTATGTCCCAAGATGATGATAATGCCCCGTTGACGGAAGTGCCGCGCTTGCGTCGTATGGGAGAAACGCGAGAGGTGCCGATTCAAGGCAGCACCAACGGTCAGACGGCTACCTATGACGCGCAAAAAAGTTCCGATGAACCTGTCGTCGAACCAAAAGATGAAGGCGATGGAAATAATAATGTTTCAAATTGATATAATGAATGAAAAGAACTATCCAGTCGATCCTATCAGTTTACAGCAGGCCGCCTTGACGGTGTTACAAGGCCAATCTGAACGGTTAGAAGGCAGCCTGACGGTGGTCATCGAAGATGATGAGGCTGTCGCCGCCCTCAATAGTCGCTATCGTGGAATAGACTCGGCGACGGATGTGTTGTCCTTCCCCTCAGAAATGCCCATGATGCCAATAGAAATGATGGATGAGGATGCACTGCCTTATTTAGGCGATTTGATTATTGCATATCCGTATGCGTTGGCGCAGGCACAGCGTGAAGGACATGACGCAATGCAGAGTTTTTCGCTGTTAGTTGTGCATGGGACCCTGCATTTGTTAGGCTATGACCATGATACTTTAGAAAATCGCGCCGAAATGTGGGCGGCGCAGGAAACGGCACTCATGGCACTGGGTATTTCGACGGCGATTGTCCCGTCATTAGAAGGCAGCATTGATGACCACTAGGCGCGAAAAAATCATGGAAGCACTCACAGGCACAATGAAAATTGATCCTGATGAATACAGCCCCATCACCAGCCCCAATCGTATTAAAAGTTTGGGCTATGCGCTGGCGGGTTGGCTTTATATGCTGCGCCGTCAGAAGAACACCCGCCTTCAGGCTGTGGCTTCGCTGGCGGTTTTTGTCTTCGCGCTGTGGTTACAAATTGATGCGCTGCGTTGGGCGATTCTCATTTTGACGATTACGATGGTGTGGATGGCAGAATTCATGAACGCAGCGATAGAAGCAGCGGTTAACCTCGCTTCGTCTGAACTGCATCCGATGGCTAAGGTGGGCAAAGACGTGGCATCAGCAGCCGTGCTGTTGGGTGTCGTAGCATCCATCGTGATCGGCTTGCTCATTTTAGGGCCGGCGCTGTTCGATAAATTAGGGATTTAATAAGTTGGGCATCCGGGGTGAGAGAAGAGAAAACGGCATGATTAAAGAAAAACGGACTCCAAAAATCACACCCGTAAAATCGGCAAATGGAAGTGCATCACCGACGATTGATAATTCACTGATCGGGACAATGAAAATTGACCCAACGGAATATAAGGCCGTCGAAAAAAACCGTAACGATATTTTGCGAGCAAAGTATGCGGTGGCAGGGCTGCTTTATCTGCTGCGGCACGAACAGAGCATCCGTAATTTACTCGTGACGAGCGTTTTTGTGATGGGGTTGATATTCTGGTTACAAGTTGATCTTGAACGCGGCGTTCTGGTGTTTTTGTCTTTGGGGCTGGTGTGGGCAACCGAATCCATCAATACTGCACTGGAAGCAGTGGTCGATTTGGTGACACAAGAAATTCACCCGATGGCAAAAGTTGCTAAAGATGTGGCTGCTTCTGCCACACTATCTGCGACGTTTACTTCCGCCGTCGTGACCCTGGTGCTGCTTGGGCCGCCGCTGCTTCACAGAATCAGCCTGATTATTGGATAGAAAGCTAGGCTCATGAGTGATTTTGAACAGCCTTCTCCTTCTGAATCGCCGCTTGAATCATCGCCGCGCAATAATCGCGCCCGTGAACGTCATCAGCGTCGTAAGCAAAAACAGCAAGGGATGTCAACTCCACTTGCTGCTTCCGTACCGCGTACAGCACTGACACCTCGTCAGCCTCGCACATCACTTCCGCGTTCAGCGGCGCGTCCCATCAATACCAAAGATTTCAAGATGCCCGAAATTCCCTATCTCCGGCAAATTCTTTTGTCGGCAGCCGGCGGCGCATTCATGATCTTTTTGATTGTGCTTATCGGCCTAACGCGGCAGGGTGCGCCGCAAGCGCCTGCCAATGCGCTTTGGCTTGGGCAGGATTGGACACAAACAACGCAGACACAAGAGGATATGGACTCGCTTGTGCGACAAATGCGCGAGAACGAAATTGGATCAGTCTACGCATGGGTAAGCTGGTTGCAAGTGAATAATACGTGGGCAGGCACACAACCGGGAACAAATACATTTTTGCAGGTCGAGAATGAAATACAGGATTTTGTGACTAAATTTAAAGCGACTTATCCCGATGCCGATCTGTACGGCTGGATTCAGGTCCCCGCGGTATTGGGGGATGCAGGAAACCGTCTCGGCAACGATGATTTGCAACAGACGATTGCGGAATTTTCGATTGAACTCACAACACGTTTCGGCTTTGATGGGATTTTCTTGGATGTAGATACCATTGCCAATGGGAGCGAAAGTTACCTTGCTATTTTGCGTCGGATTCGGGCGGCTGTGCCAGAAGATGCGCTTTTGGCGGTTGCGCTCCCCCCAGATTGGACACCTATAGGGGTGGACATCCCCAAACCCGGAGGAATTGAAGACGGTACTGCTTGGGATGAGCCATATAAACAGCGCGTAGCCCTGCTTGCCGATCAACTGGTGATTCGGGCATATAACAGCTATTTGGAAACGCCGGAAGATTATGTCGCATGGATGGCCTATCAGGTGGAGGCTTATGCCAAAGCGATTGATGCGCTGGCAACTGGGGCGGAAGTCGTCATCGGAATCCCAACGTATGATGATGAACTACCCGCTCACGATGTGCGCGTAGAAAATATTGATACCGCCGTCAGGGGCATTCGGCAGGGACTCGAACAAGCAGGTGATGCGCGTCGTGCTGTTGAAGGCGTGGCTATTTATGCCGACTGGCAAACGGATGATGTTGAGTGGCGGCAATATCAACAGCAATGGTTGGGCAAATAAAAGATTGAGGTATCCGTGTCAACTTGTTTCATCAAAACTCTCAAATCTGATGGCTTGCATCCCGTCGATTATCAGGCTGATTCGCTTAATGATGCGGCGCAGTACGAGCCGGAAGACGGGATTTATACCGTCACCAATACCTATCAGGTCTTCAAAGTCCTGAAGTTTAATGCCCATCTTGACCGCCTAGAAGATTCGGCAAAACGGGCGGATATTCCTCTCGTGCTAGATCGGGCGCGTTTGCGGTCTGTGCTGCGTCAGATGATCGCGGAAGCCAACTATGGCGATGTGCGTTTTCGTGTGACGGTGCCGCGCCAACAACCGGATACCTTTATCCTTTCGGTAGAACCGTTCGCGCCACTTTCGCCCATGCTGATTGAGGAAGGGGTGCGCGTCATCACAGCGCCCAACAGCGCTCGCCACAATGCTGCCGCTAAAACGACGGGCTGGATGCAAGCGCGTAAAGCCATCAGCGAAAATCTTCAATCAGGCATTTACGATGCAATTCTGCTCGACGACAA
The DNA here is from genome assembly GCA_034437895.1 of Anaerolineae bacterium. GTDB lineage: Bacteria > Chloroflexota > Anaerolineae > Aggregatilineales > Phototrophicaceae > JANRLJ01. Next base: position 14,828 of record DAOTTO010000495.1, read on the forward strand.
AGGCGATATGCTGGAAGGTCTGGCGAGTAATTTTTACGCGGTCTTACATGGCGAACTGCATACAGCAGGGGAGGGCGTATTGCCCGGTATCGCGCAGCAGATTGTATTTGAGGTCGCGCCGGATATTGTGCCTATGAAGCGGGAAGCCGCCAATATCGGTGACTTAACCAATATAACCGAAGCCTTCATTACCAGCAGCAGTCGCGGGATTGTGCCTGTGGTCGAGATTGACGAGCATATTTTGGGCGATGGCAAACCCGGCGTGGTCACGATTGCGCTTCTTACCGCTTACAATGAGTGGGTCAAGGCTCATCTTGAAGAATTATAGCGTTTTTCGGCTTATGAAAGTCCAAAAATAACCACAAAGGCGCAAAGAGCGCAAAGAAAAAGAAAACTTAAATCATTTTCTTTGTGTCCTTCGTGTCTTTGTGGTTCAAAATAGTGCTTTAAGGCTGATGAGAATTTTGATGCGATTCGCCCTACTTAACTCATCACTCCAGCGCGGCTTTAAAATCGTAGATGCCATCCCGAATGGCATAACGTTTGCCATTTTCCCGACAAAGCATCGTATCCCCTTCACGCACAAGTTCCCCACCATCTTCCGGGCAGACGAAAAGAGAGTCGGTTGTCAGATTGTTCGATGATTTTCCCGTTGCCACATTTTTGATGAAAATGCTGGGTGTAATCAGCCATCCGTTGTGTTGCAGCAAACTGTCAATCGCGACCAACATTCCGGTTGGAAGATTATCTTTCAAGAGGCCAAGCCGGAAAAATGACACGGGAATGCGTTTTTCCGTGATGAAGCCTGCCGCACCTAACGCTTGTTTCATATAATCGGGGTGAAAATCAAAGTTGAGTTCTACAAATTCAACGGGAGTTAAATCGTAAGGACTCCACGTTTGCTTTTTCAGCGCGTAACGCAAAATCGCCTTGAGATTGCGCTTATTGGCATGTTCGAGAATGAAAACGCCCTCCGGCGCTAGAACCCGCCGTACCTGACTCAATGCCGTTGGCACATCCGCCATGTGATGAATTACGCGAATCATCGTTGCACCGTCGAAGATTCCAGCGCGAAAGGGCAGTTTATACACGTCGCCTGCGACATAAATGAAGCGCTCGTCTCCATAGCGTTCCCGCGCATATTGCAACTGCGAGAACGAATAATCGAGCAAAATGACTTGATCGTAGCCGTTATATTCCTCGGTTAAACGTCCGAAGCCTGCGCCAATTTCCAGCAGGCGTTTGCCGGATTTCGGCAGCATCCGGCGCAGAGCAACTCGTTCTGCCCGATCTTCATAATTGCGTCCCCGACCCTCCCAGAAGTCGGTGCGATAATTGGAGCCTTCATAATCACATATTTTAGGAAGCTGCGGATCGGTCATCCGTTTTATCCTCCACCTGCTGGTGTGGCTATAATCCCTTCATCCCCCGGCGAACTGCCCGAAGGTGGGTGAGCAGTGCTGCCCGGTGTCGGGACGACCCCCATATCGCCGGGTGTCGGTGGCGGAATATCTGGTCCACCTGTCGCCGGTGGGATAATTCCCTCATCAGGATTGCCTTCTTGGGCGGTCTGCGCTTGAGTCTCGGTCAATGTATTATTCGGGCGGGTGCTGCTCAATTGACCATTAAAGAAAATCGGGTTGATACCCAAATTTTGCATATTGATAATCGCTTGCTGATTAACTGCCGCTGGGCCGCCCGCGTTATAAACGGTGGGGCGAAGCTGCTCATCTAAAACAGGAATGCCGCCGATAGCGACGATGCCTGTTTGTACCGGACGATTCGCGTCAGGCACAAGCGCGTTTACGAGCAAATCAGGATAATTCAATCCTGCCGTGATGGAATAACCAGGCCAAGGCATTGTGCTGTATTCATTAGGCGCGAGTAAATTGGCATCGCCGCTGAGGACATCTCCAGTGAGATCAATCGCTTCACCAAAATTATTCGGCAAATTCGTAAGGCCGACGGCGAGTGGCTCAAACAGCAGACGCAGATTGTCGGCGACATCATGAAGTTGTGTTTGTTGAAGCGGGATAACTGCCCGTACATCCAGCGAGACATCCAGCGTTTGATCGCGCACGGGGACGTTTAAATCCAGCGCGACAGGCAGTTGGGTATCAACTGGAAGTGTCAGAAGGACAGTCACAGGGCCGCCCAGAATATCGACACCCTGTCGCAAAATTGTCGCCGTTACGCTGAGGGGGACATTTTCCGTCAAAGTGACGATGGTATTTTGTTGCAAGGGAATATCGAGCGTCACCGGGACTTCGGCACGCACGGGGATCGTCCAGTCAATCGTCGCGTTATCCAGCCCGACGAAACTGCTATGTAGACCCGTGACCAGCGGTTGGGCGATGTTGTTCTTGATCTGGAAGATCAACAGCACGACGACTAACAGCACAACCACTAGGATGATATTCACGATAAACGAGAAGATCACCATAAATCGCCAGAATAATTTACCAAGTCCCCGTAAAAAGCGCATACGTTCCCCCTGCCACGAACAGCCATTCCTCACTAACCTGAACTATACCATCAGCCCTTAATAAGTGGCAAATTGGTTCATGAAATAGATTTGGGAATAGTGGGCTGATATTTAACATAATTGCAGTTTTGTTAAGAAATAATTTTTTGTAAAAAACATCTTGCCCCCCCCCATAAAAAATATGTATACTAAAGGTTAGGAGTATAAAAACTCTTAAAGTTCATGTATGAGGAACTCTGTATGAAAAATGGTAAATTAATCAGTCTTCTCATCGGTACATTCTTGTTACTCGTTGTCGTCATTGTCACTAATTCCAACAGGTCGTCACTAGCGCAAGCAGAAACGACACCGCCACCTGAACAAACCAATGAACTCACACCAGAAGTGACTGAACCCGCCACAGTACTGCCGCTTTCCGCTACGCCTGTCCCGGTTGAAGTCATTGTTACTACGCCCACACTCGACCCAAATCTGCTTATCTTGACGGCAACCGCTGTAGCGATCACCCCCGGCGGTGTTCAAGTTGTGCCGCCCGGTCAGGCGTTGATTTCACCATCGTCGTCAGTTCCACAACCTTATTCGCCGCTTGGCGTTCTTGAAACACATCCTGCCGTAGCAAACATTCCAGTTCGAATTGCTTATATCATAGCGTCCGATGCACTTCCAGTTGATAATATTGTAAGCGCCACAGCCGCCTCAGAAGTCATGCTTAACTACCCGTTTGTTGAATTCAATATCGCAAATACATGGGAAGAGATTCGTCGGTTAGATGCCACATCACCTATAGAGGGGATCATCATCCATAGGTCGATGTATGCAAATTCCGATCTTGAATGGACTGCCGCTGCTGCACGACGCGGAGTGGCTTTTGCCCTTATTAACATGCACGATGCAGAATTGACCGAACTCTGGAACGATAATTGCGCTAGACAGCACCCAATCAATAATCCCTTCGAAAGACAACAAGGTGATTACTTTTATACAAGTGTCTTGGCGTTTTTATCAGATAATCCAGAAGACCAAGTGTTGGCTTATCAGGCGACATTTGATATCTGTGACATGAATATTTTGTATCAAAGTGGGAGAGAAATTCAGATGGTTAATGATGCCCATCATAACCTTCTCCTTTCTCCATCCGGCGTTGGAGGCATAAATTATGTCTACAACACGCTTATTGGTCATGTCCTTGCGGTTCGTGTTTCACGATATAATTTTATAAACCGCCACCTGAACCCAACTGCCGCTTCTCCAACTATTCCCCCAGTATTGGAATTACTCATCCCGACAGCCAGACCTTAAGTTAGGATAAATAGCTATGATGCACAAAATGAAGATTTTCCTAGCTTGTGTAACGCTTCTACTCGTATTTGCTTTGAGGATTCCAACCCTCTACGCATCAACCACCTATGTATATACTTCTTCACCTGGATTTGGGAACTTTACCGCCCTTGCTGAGACACAGAACTTTGAGTCAACCGATCCAAGATTCCAATATCCCTATAATGGGACTGGTAAAGTAAAAGCCTTTAATTATGATGTAACAAATAACATTAACCCCACTTTCATGTTGGTGGCACAAAGGTCATGGCTTCAAAATTCGGGTGCGCCTTATGGTTATCAGTGTATAGATTATGCAGCCGCTTGGCGCGGGGTAGGACAGTCTATGGGTGGTGTAACCGGTCCGGGCAGTGATATTTGGACTAGACGGTATATCCATGAGTGGGGTATCTCGGTTAGTTATATCACGGCATGGCATCTTGTAGATAATGCTACTGCTTATCCTTATTGGAGTGGCTCGGCAGATGGACAGGGTTTCACTTCATATATGAGTACAGTTTATGCGACATACCCATATTATAACGGCTTTAGGCCCTATGATGGTGCATGTGATTGTCCCGGAGATAGGCCGCGAGTATATAGCAGCAATGTCCCCGAAGTAATCCCTACCTGTCCATAGGAGTTTGTAGCACAGATTAAAGCTAATATAAAAACGCCAGAGTAAACAGAACTCCGGCGTTTTTATTCATTTTTAAACGGTGAAGTTACAGCCCAGCTTCACGACGCAGCATATCGGCTTTGTCGGTTTTTTCCCAAGGTACGTCGATGTCCTCACGCCCGAAGTGACCGTAAGAGGCCACTTGCTGATAAATCGGGCGGCGCAGATTTAAGTCACGGATGATGGCGGCGGGACGCATATCGAAATGCTTGTTGATGAGCGTGGCGAGTTCGTCATCTGGGATCGCGCCTGTGCCGAAGGTTTCTACTGCGACTGAGGTCGGGCGAGCGACACCAATGGCATAAGAGACCTGAAGCTCGAAACGAGTTGCCAGCCCCGCCTTGACGACATTTTTGGCGATGTAACGCGCCATATACGCTGCGCTGCGATCTACTTTCGTCGGATCTTTACCGGAGAATGCGCCGCCGCCATGACGCGCCACGCCGCCATAGGTATCGACGATAATTTTACGTCCGGTCAGGCCAGCATCACCCAAGGGGCCGCCGGTGACGAAATTGCCCGTCGGATTGACGAAAATGTGCGTATCTGCATCGAGCAGTTCAGCCGGGACGACTTGATTAATGACATGTTCGATGACTGCGGCGCGAATATCTGCCTGGCTGATGTCCGGCGCATGTTGGGTTGAGATGACGACGGTATCAACACGCTTGGGTCTGCCAAAGGCATATTCCACCGTAACCTGACTTTTGGCATCAGGACGCAGCCAAGGCAGTGTTCCTGCTTTACGGAGCTCGGCTAAACGGCGCACCAGCTTGTGCGAAAGCGAAACCGTCAGCGGAACGAGTTCGGGGGTTTCGTCGCAGGCAAAGCCGATCATCATGCCTTGATCGCCAGCGCCAGTCGCTTCGATCTCGGCTTCGCTCATTGAGCCTTCACGGGCTTCGAGGGCTTTATCGACACCTTGTGCGATGTCGGCGGATTGCTTGCCGATGGCGACGATCACACCGCAGGTGTTTGCGTCAAAGCCATAAGCGGCATCGGTGTAACCGATTTTGGCGACAGTCTCGCGCACAATATCGGGGATTTCTACATAACTGTTGGTAGTGATCTCGCCAAAGACAATCACCAGCCCGGTTTTGGTCGCGGTTTCGCAGGCGACACGGGCATTGGGGTCTTGCGCCAAGATTGCGTCTAGCACCGCATCGGAAATCTGGTCGCACATTTTATCGGGATGCCCTTCAGAGACGGACTCCGAAGTAAAAAAATACTTCGATGAGGTCATGAAGGTGGTATTGCCCACCTGTGGACGGTCTTTCACTGTGTTCATGGTAGTCTTGCTTTGCTCCTTGCTGATCTAAACGAAAAACGCCTCTTCACATCATGAGTTCATGAGGAAGAGGCGCGGATAACCAATTTGGGTAATCGCTCATCTTCCAGAGACTGCCTCTGTAGGACTTGGCACCGTCCCGACGCTTCGGGGGTTGCCGCGGTTTCTTAGGGCCATTCCCTCCACCGCTCTTGATGAGTGCTGTTAGCACAAACAAATTGTTAAAGTGTTGCTTTAGGGACAGTATAGTAGCACAGCTTTGTGGAGAATCAAACCCGAAATATCGGACTTGTTGATAGAAAAGGCGAAGCGTATTTCACTTCGCCTTTGCTGCATTCGATTAGATCACAGAGCGTCCGCTTGCACGATTCAGGTGTTCCATAAATTCGGTGCGGGTTTTTACATCTTCGCGGAATGTGCCGAGCATGGCACTAGTCGTCATGCCGGAGCCGTGTTTTTTCACGCCGCGCATCATCGAACACATGTGTACGCCATCCATGACAACGGCGACACCTTTGGGTTCAAGTACTTCATTGATGAAATCCGCGATTTGGCGCGTCATCCGTTCTTGCACTTGCAAGCGTCGGGCGAACATATCCACGATACGCGGAATTTTTGAAAGGCCGATCACTTTTTTGTTGGGGATATACGCAACATGCGCTTTACCCAAAAACGGAAGCATGTGATGTTCGCATAAACTGCTGTATTCAATATCGCGCACGATCACCATATCATCATAATCCACGTCGAAAATAGCGTTGTTGATGAGCTTGGCTGGATCAGTACGATAGCCGCTTAACAATTCATCATACGCTTTAGCGACACGCTGAGGAGTCCGTAGCAGCCCCTCGCGCTCTGGGTCTTCGCCGACGGCAAGTAAAATATTTTCTACTGCGTTTTCGATGGCAGTCCGATCAATAGCGGGAAGGCCAAGTTCAAAACTTTTTAGGAAATCAGCGGATTCAAATTTAGCACGCATCACATCAATCAAGTTGATGTCGTGACCGTTGTCGCTTCCATGACCGTTGCCGTTGTGGAACTCGTCACTGTGGTTGTTGTTAGTCATAAACCTCTTCCTAATCTGACGATTTCGCCTACTATTATTATGCTTTACGATTTTGTCTGAGAAATGGATTGTTTTGTTACATTAGAACCTGTAAATACTTGGATACAACCCGCACATAAGCAAATACAGCGTATCCCAAAGACACTGCACACGGAACAACACTTTGCTAAAAGCGGTTGCTGGGAGAACGGTATAAAGTGGATAACAAGTCAATGCGTACGACCTGTTCTGGGATAATGTTTATTATAAGGGGGATTTCCTTAAACTATGCCGTATTTCACTATTTACTAATTGAATACTAAACGCGACCTAAATTTTTGGGGTACTTCTGCTTGAATAGGTTATAATCTTCTCACTTGATCCAAAAATAATGAGAGCTTTATGCCAGATACTATCGAAATAGATAACTTGCGCCTGCGCTGTATGATTGGTTTTAGCGCACACGAACTCAAAGACAAACAGGATGTCGTTATCAGTTTACGAATACACGCGGATATGCACCGCGCAGGTGAAACGGATAACCCCGATGATGCGTTTAACTATCGCACCATCACCAAAGCGATCATCCAGCACGTAGAAGCCTCCAGCTATAAACTGGTTGAAGCCCTAGCAACGGCGATTGCGCGTATTTGCGTAGTCGATCATCAAGCGGATTATGTGCTTGTGCGGGTGCATAAGCCGGCAGCGCTCCGTTTTTCCGATAGTGTTGGTGTAGTCATTGAAAGGACACGCGATGACTTCCTCCAAAGAGGATAGCGAACACGTTTATAAGACGATGCCCATCGTGTATGTTTCACTTGGCTCGAATATCGAACCAGAAGTGAACTTACGGGCGGCAGTAAGCGCTTTAGGGCAGCACACAACCTTGATGGCGCTGTCGTCTATCTATCAAACGCCGCCTTATGGCAACCTTGACCAGCCGGATTTTCTCGATATTGTGGTCAAGCTGGCGACTCCGCTTTTTCCTGCATCTTTCAAAATAGAAGTTTTAGATGTCATTGAACATGAGTTGGGGCGGGTTCGTACCCCACAAAACAAATATGGCCCGCTGACGATAGATATGGATATTCTTTTATGGGGGGCATCAGCTTTTACATTTGGGACTAAACCTTGGCGTGTGCCGAGTACCGGCATTTTAAAATTTGCGGCGGTTGCCATACCGTTAGCGGAAATCGCGCCGAATCTGCCGCATCCAGAAACGGGTGAAATTTTTTCGCAGATCGCCGCCCGTTTGGGTGCAACTGGAATTAAAAAGCTCGATTGGAAAATTGAGTAGCTTTTAGCAATGATCTGTTAGTTTTTAGTCGAAATTGGGGCAATCCTATGATTTCGATATAGGCTAATCGCTAACTGCTAACCGCCAAAAGCTGATTCCCGCCCTACCCGAAACCCTTGAAACCGGTACAATGACGGCATTTGGCTATCTATTTCAGGCGGAGATTTGGTATGAGCCTGGTTGATTACTTTCGCATCTTAATCCGGCGGGGCTGGATACTGCTGCTGCTGGCGTTATTGGCTGGCGGAAGCGCCTACTTTCTGAGTCGGGTACAAACCCCTGTTTACACTGCCACGCAAACGGTACTGATTCAGCCTTCACGCACCGATTTAGGGTTGGCAGAGGCCAGCATCCGCCTTTTGGAGCCGTTGGCGGTGTATCTGACTAGCAATGAACGCGCCCAAGAAATTATCGACAACTTACAACTCGATATGACGGCGGGGCAGCTTTTAGGCGCAACCAAATTCGCTACCGATCAATTCCGCTTAACGATCAAAATTGAAGTCGAAAGCACCGATCAAAACCTTGCCTCGCAGATTGCGCGGGCGTGGGGACAGGAACTTTCTGATTATCGGAATGAACGCAATCAGGTTGCTCGTCGTGAAGATCGCGTTGAGGCCATTTTGCCGGATCAGCCGACTATTGCCCAAGTTGCGCCACGTCCCACTTTTGTTGCGGCAGCGGCGGCCATTTTGGGGCTTTTGATTGGCGGCATCATCGTGTTCGTGCTGGAATATATCGAAAGCGGCATTGTCCGCCGTCGTGATGATCTAGAACGGCAGTTAGAAATCCCCGTGTTAGCGTCCATCCCCCATTTCGATGCGTAAAAGGAGCATTTTATGGCGAAAGCGAACCTCATCACATTGACCGACCCACGCTCGGCAGCAGCAGAAGCCTTCCGCACTTTACGCACGAATTTGATGTTCAGCAGTGTGGAAAAACCGATTACGACATTGCTGCTCACTTCTTCCGCTCAACCTGACGGAAAAAGTGCGGCGCTGGCAAATCTCGCTGTGACCTTTGCCCAATCCGGCAATACGACGATTTTGGTGGATTGTGACTTACGTAAACCGTCGCAGCATACGCTGTGGGGGGTGGAAAATACACGCGGCCTGACCACGATGATGACCGAAACAGGCGCGTTAGCGAATCCGCCGTTTGTGACGACAGAAGTAGAAAATCTGACTTTATTACTTGCCGGGCCGCTGCCGCCCAATCCGGCGGATATTCTCAGCAATCGTCGTATGGATGAAATTATCGGCTTGTTAAAAGCACGGGCGAATTATGTCCTGTTTGATGCGCCGCCCGTTTTAGCCGCGACGGATGCCGTTTTGCTTGGTCATAAAGTCGATGGCGTGTTATTAGTGGTGCAGGCAGGTAGCACCCGCCGCGATGATGTATTACGCGCTCGCCAAGCCTTAGAGCGTGTCCATGTGCGTATGATTGGCGCAGCACTGATGAATGCCCCGCGTGAACGCGCTTCTGGTTATTAAAAATGACCAAGACCGAAACCCCTGCGCCATTAAGCGATCATTCAATCGCATTCCTCACCCAAGAATGTGACCGGATGCTGTCGCTTTATTCGCAGGCGCAATCTAACGCGCAAAGCGTCTTTAACTTTTACCTGACCTTTGTGACAACCGTGATTGGGGCAGTGGTGGTTTTACTGCAAGTGGTCACTTCTAATGTCGAGGCAATCCTCGCCGGGGTGTTATTTTTCGCCGTCATCGTCGGCGTGGTTTATCTTGCCGCGCTTTCAGGACGTTATGCTCATGCCTTTCGCTATGCCCACGCGGTTGATGAACTGCGCCGCTATTTGATTGAACGCCTTCAAGTTCCGATGCCCGCCAGTTATGATAATTTTTTGGTGGAGAAAAATCGCAGTGCTAAATCTGCTGCGTGGGTTTATTGGCTCATTCCCACCGGGACATATCAACTCTTTGTAGCGCTGGTCAACAGTACAGCATTAGCGGCAGTGGTCTGGCTCATTATGGATTCAGCGGGCGCTTCCGATTTGCGCGGATTAGTGGGCAGCCTGCTTGTTTTTGGATTAACGCTGACTATCTCGAATGCCTATTCGCGGTTGGTGATTGTGCGCTTCGGTAATAAGCTCAATGTTGATCTATGGAATGATTCACCAGCATGGGCATCCAGAGAGTAGCAAAGGCAAAATTTTATGCCGCAGGAAGAACTTCCGCCCGATCCAGAATGGCTGGAAAAGTGGCAAAAGCTGCCACAAAATAAACCGTCCCATCAGGCACTCCCGCCTGTTGCGGGTGGAACACGCTGGTCATGGTGGCTGTTGGGCGGCTTAGGGTTGATCGTCTTAATCGGGCTGATATTGCAGCTTTTTTCATCATAAGATTTGTAGGATCACCGTAGGGGCGACTCGGCGAGTAGTACCTTACACACAATATGTTTAGGGGAGTACATGAAAGCACTCATTCTCAGCGGCGGCAAGGGAACACGCCTGTATCCACTCACGTATACCCGCGCTAAACAGCTTATCCCCCTTGCCAATAAGCCGGTGCTGGCACGGGCGATTGAAACTATTCGTGATGCGGGTGTGACAGACATCGGGATTGTCGTCGGCGATACCGCATCCGAGATTAAGGATGCGCTGGAGAGCCGTCCAATCTCTGGCGTAAAGCTGACTTACATCCAACAGGCCAGCCCCGACGGATTAGCTCATGCCGTAAAAATTTCCCGCGAATTTTTAGGCGATGATCGGTTTGTGATGTTTTTGGGAGATAATGTGATTGAAGGCGGGATTGGGCAGCTCATCAGCGATTTTGCCAGCCACGATTGGAACTGCCAGATTGTGCTTAAGCACGTCAAAAATCCGTCCGAATATGGGGTTGCCATATTGCGGCCTGATGGTAGCATAGAACGTTTGATCGAAAAACCACCGCAGCCGCCGAGTGATTTAGCATTGATGGGCATTTATATGTTCGATCACAACGTTTTTGAGGCGATAGATCACATCAAGCCCTCGAAGCGCGGCGAACTGGAAATTACCGATACGCTGCAATGGCTGATTGATAACAAGTATCGCGTTTACCCCCATATCCATCCGGGCTGGTGGTTTGACACTGGCAATCCGATTGATATTCTGGAAGCGAACAGCCGGGTTTTAGAAGAAATGCGCCATGTTATTGCTGACGATAGTGAAATTGATGCGGAGTCGCAGATTGACTCGCGGGTCACTGTCGAGCGTGGGGCGCGGATTATCAACAGTATCGTGCGTGGGCCGACCATCATCGGTGAAGATACGCTTGTGGAAAACAGCTACATCGGCCCCTTCACGAGTGTGTATCATCATGTTACGGTGCAAAACTGCGAAATCGAGCGCAGTATTGTTCTGGAACACAGTAAAATTGTCGATCTCGATGTACGCTTACAAGACAGCTTAATTGGGCGGAATGCCAAAGTAACGAGCAATCGGCACAAACCGAGCGCACTAAAGATGAATTTGGGCGATTACAGCACAGTATGGGTTGATTAAGGAATGAGCAGGGGTAGTTCTAACGCCTCCCTGTTTCGATGATTCAATGGAGAAAAGTGAAAAAGCATGACTGAAGAAATCAAGTTAATCGTCGTTGACCTGGATGGTACGCTGCTGAATAGTGACCATCAAATGACCGAGCGCACCGAAAAAGCACTGAAAACCGCCATCCAAAAAGGCGTACAAGTTGTGATTGCGACGGGAAAAACCTACCTCAGCGCTCGTGATTTGATTGACCGTCTAGGTCTCACTACACCCGGCATTTACCTGCAAGGGCTGGCGATCTATAACGGTGACGGCACGATTAAACATCAGCAAACGCTGGATTCTGACCTCGCTCGTACTGTGATTACGTTTGGCGAAGAGCGCGGTTTTACGATGGTGGCCTACAGCGGCACCCGTATTTTGGTGCGCTCTCTCAATGAAGATGATCGCATTCTGAGCGAAAAATATCACGAGCCTGTGCCGGAAGCGGTGGGGGCGCTGCAAAATTTGCTGGGCAATACGCCGATTAACAAAATAATCGCCATTCGCCTGAACGATGCGCGACGCATTACCGCGTTGCGCTGGCAGTTGGGGGTACAGCTCGGCGGCAAGGCCAAATTGACACAAGCCCTTTTGGACATGTTAGAAATTCTCCCGCCTGGTGCATCCAAAGGCACAGCGTTGAAGGTGTTGCTGCGCGATATGGGCATCGCTTCTGCCAATGTAATGGCGATTGGCGACGGCGAAAACGACATCGAGATGATTCAGATGGCGGGTGTAGGTGTCGCGATGGCTAACGCATCGCAAAAACTCAAAGATGTCGCCACTTACATCACGACAAGTAATGATGAAGATGGAATCGTGCAGGCTATCGAAAAATATATTCCTTCTGTTGCTGAGGCGTTGCAACCCGTCGTTGAGGGGGTTACAAATGCGGCTGTGGGGGAAGCTGAAGGCAAAGAGGAGGCGAAATCCGAATGAAAAATATCCTCGTGACGGGCGGCGCAGGTTTTATCGGCAGTGCCTTTGTGCGCTATATGGTGGAAAAATATCCGCATTACAACATCATCGTCTATGATAAGCTGACCTATGCCGGAAATATGGATAATCTGCTGATTGTCGATGATGAGGAAAATTATCGCTTCGTGCGCGGCGACATCGCCCACCGCGAAACGGTACATCATGTTTTGCAGGATCACGCCATTGATACCGTTGTCAATTTTGCGGCGGAAAGCCATGTGGATCGCAGCATTCTTACGCCAGATGCCTTCATCCATACCGATGTGGCAGGGGCGTATATCATCCTCGACGAATCGTATAAACACGGGATTGACCGCTTTTTGCAGGTTTCCACCGATGAAGTTTATGGCGATGTCGAAGCTGGTTTTTCCAAAGAAGACGATAACTTCTTGCCCAACAGCCCTTACGCCGCCAGTAAAGCCGGGGGCGAATTGATGGTGCGGGCGTATCATGTCACACACGGGATGAATACCGTCATCACACGGGGCAGCAACACGTTTGGGCCGTATCAATATCCCGAAAAGCTGCTACCTTTATTCATCACCGAAGCGATTGATGAGCAGCGCTTACCGATGTATGGCGATGGAATGCAGGTGCGTGATTGGCTGTATGTTGACGATCATGTGACCGGAATCGATGTCGCGCTGCATCATGGTCAGGCAGGGCAGGCCTACAATGTCGCGGGGGAAAATCAACAGCAAAATATTGATGTCATCCGACGGATGTTGGTGCTGCTCGGCAAACCCGAAACGCTCATCAGGCGTGTGCCAGATCGTCCGGGGCATGACCGCCGTTATGCAATGAACTGCGATAAACTGCGTGAGCTTGGTTGGGAACGAAAATACAATTTTGAAAGCGCTTTGGAATCCACCGTTCGTTGGTATGAACAGAACGAATGGTGGTGGCGCAAGATCAAAACAGGCGACTATCTGGAATATTATAAGCAGCAGTATGCGGAGCGCCTCGCATCGACTGAATAGGCATCTTAGGACGGGTAAACTTCGCCCTATAAATCAGTTAATCGCGCCTAATTTTTTATCTAGCTCAGAGAAGATCAAAACTAACCACAAAGGCGCAAAGATCACAAAGAAGAAAAATTAGAGAATTTTCTTTGTGACCTTCGTGTCTTCGTGGTTCAAAATAGCCTTTTAAGGCTGATACAAATTTTGATGCGATTAATCTTATCGCGTATAGATCACGAAATTCTTCGGCGTATCAATAACCTGACCAACCTCCGCGCCGGGACACCATGTTTCCCAATCGTGCTTTTGATTGGCATTCGTCGGTTCTTTGAGGTGCATGTCATGATCCATATAGATCACCGTCATCACAGAACGCGGATTTATCGATGTATTGGGGCCAGCACGATGGAACGTCCACCCCAGATGAAAGCTCACTTCGCCTAAATCGAAGGGTTCTTCCACAATCTCAAAATTTTGAGATTGCAGATTTTCTTGAATCTGGCGTTCACTTTCGTCGGAAATAATCAGGTCACGCCCGAATTCAACCGCTTGGCTTTTGGCACAAAAACTCAGTGCGCCCATATCAACGGGTGTTTTTTGCAAAGGAATCCATGCCGTTAGAGTTCTATCGGTAGCCAAAGGCCAATAATATTGGTCGGCGTGCCAGGGGGTAATGCCGCCGCCGGGTTCTTTATACAGCGATTGATCGTGATAGAGCCGTACTCCGCTCACCTCTAATAAACCCGCCGCAAGTTTGCCCAGCCGTTGGCTCATCACGAACTCGCGCACGATGGCGCTGTGTTCCCATAAATTCATGACCTGCAAAAACGCTTTGCCATAGGTCGAGCGTTCTTCCAACGGTAAGTCTTGGGTATTGAGTTGCAGCGTCAGGCGGGTGATTTCTTCACCAAAATGTTGGATTGTTTCTGCTGAAAGCACCTGTTTGAGTTTAATAAAACCATTGGTGCGGAAAAATTCCAGTTGTTCGTCAGAAACTTCATATGGGATATGGATGTCTTGGTCAATTGCTGTCTGCATGAGGGCTGCTCCTTAAAGTATTTATTTATTCACTCGAATACAGCCAAGTAAACCATCTTTCGCCTAGCCAGTGCTACCTCTGTATTGACATGATGTGATACTTTTTTGATATATTTTGATGGGAAGTGACACAAAATATGGAAATTAAGCCTCATGAAAATTCAACTCGAAGTGATTCCGAAAGACCTGAATCGCAGTTTTCGGCTTTTTGAAACAAGTTCGCCCTTATTTAATGTCCCGTTTCATGTTCATCCCGAAATTGAAATCACTGAGATCATTGCAGGAAACGGCTACCGCCTGATTGGCGATCAGCGGCACGACTTTGAGTCGGGCGATTTGGTGATGATTGGCGCTCATCTGCCTCATGCCTGTTTCGGCTATCAGACGCAGCAAGTGGCGCAGTCAAAAGCGCGGGTATTGCAGTTTGAACCGACAAAAATGCAGATCGTAACGAGCAAAATACCCGAATTTCAAGTCTTGAAGGGTGTATTAGAAAAAGCCGCCTTCGGCATACAGCTTAAAGGCCACGCCGCCGCGCAAGTTTCGGCGATGATACGCGAGGCGATGCGCCTGCCCGACTTAAAAGCGTTTTTAACCGTTTAAGAGATTCTGCACGGTTTCGCACTTGCGCCGGAAGAGGAACAACAGCAAATCTGTGCGCTGGGATTTCAGCCTCATGCGGTCAGCAAGGATTATGAGCGCCTTCAAAACTTGCTGGTCTTTATCAACACCCATTTCGCGGAATCTATTTCGCAAAATACGCTTGCCCAGCATATTGGCTTAACACCTTCCGCCTTCAGCCGCGAGTTTAAACGCCTTACAGGACGAACTTTGAGCCATTATGTGAATGAAGTCCGTATCGGGCGAGCGTGTTTAATGCTCATCGAGAACATGATGAGCATTGCCCAAATAGCGCATGAATGTGGCTATCAAACTTTGTCGCACTTCAATCAGCAGTTCAAAAGTATCAAGCGCATGACTCCAACTGAATACAAAGATGCGATGTTGGAGCAACCTCATCAATAACCTCAAGATAGGGCAGAGTTTCAGGGCGTAAGTAAAAAGCGTAGGGCATCTGGTAGGCGCAGCGCCCACGCCAATTCGTTGTGGAGCGCTTCATCATCTTCAACATATAGCAGCGTCTTGCCGGGTTGGTAGCCTTTTTCAATCAAGCCTAGATGCAACTGCCGAACGCCGTCCAAATAAATGCTGTGAGCTTCATCGAGAGTTACGTCAAGAGGCGATCCAATCCCAAGGATGACTTCGCCCTCTTTTCCGCCTATATCGATGTAAATTTTGCCGCTGCCGTTGGCCTGTTTTGTGATTGTTCCCCATAGACCCGTCCAAAAAACCGGACTAAATGCACCGCAGAAACCGAAAATATCCTGACGTGTGAGAAAACCGTGTAGGCTGATGAGGCCGCCCATTGACGAGCCTGCAATGCCCGTCATTGCTTTTTCAGGATGTGTGCGGAAGGTGCTGTCGATCATCGGTTTGAGGGTGTCGGTGATGAAGGCGATATAAGCATCGCCGCTTCCGTCCCAAAAATGTTCTCCCACTTGGGTCGGGTAGGGGTTATATTCGATGCGCCGCTGCTCACCTTGATTCGGAATCCCGACAACAATCGCTTCTAACCCTTCCGCGCTGAGTGCCGTGATCGTTTCGTCAACGCCCCATTCGCCGCTGTAGCTGGTATGGGCATCGAACACATTCTGCCCGTCATGCATATAGAGGACAGGATAATGTTTGTCCGAGTCGGCGTAAGAGGGCGGTAGCCAAACGAGAATATCACGTTCATTGTTAAGCTGCGGGCTGTGAGTCGATTTTTGGATGCGTAAATCACCCATAACGGTGTGCTGCTGAACGAATGCCTTATAATCTTGCCACATGCTGGCTCCCTCACTTATCTTATTCCCTCAAATCTTTGATGCTGATTTTATCACTTTGTCAAAAGGGGTAAAGTAACGTTTTTACACATATCGGTGTGTAGGATGCCAGCGACACGCGCCACAATCAATCCCTGACCAGTAAGAGAGTTATGATCCCTATTCTTGGTATGACGATGATGATTGGTTTGATGGTGAGTAGTAGAAAGTAACTTAAGCCAATCTAAAACAAAGACCAGTGGTTTCGACTGGTCTTTAATTTGCTAAAAATGTCCAGGCCGACCTATAAGCCGCTTTCTGTCCCTCTTGCGAGGTGGCGATCATCTCTCTTGGTCCTGAATTACTCCAGGCATCATGCAGCACACCCGGTACTTTTTGCGGGACGGGTCGCCCCAATGCACCTGCTTGGCCTTGCTCCCGGTGGGGTTTGCCCAGCCGCGACCATCGCTGCCCGCGCTGGTAGTCTCTTACACTACCGTTTCACCCTCACGCTGCCGCCCGTAGGCTGCACCGCAATACACCTCTCTGTTGCACTTGCCGTCGGGTTGCCCCGCCTGGCCGTTAGCCAGCACCGTACCCTATGGAGAGCGGACTTTCCTCAGCCAACACCATCCGAAGACAGCGCCAACCGCGATCACCCGGTCAACCTGAACAGCCTGATTATACGGGACATTCGTCCCGCATTATAGTGGCGTAGGCCAAACGTCGGTTGTCAGCCGTAATTTAGACGACTACAATGAGTCAATACGGGCGTTTAATCACCCGTTTTTTGTGTCGGCTTATTGTAGTGGTGATGAATGGCAACATCGGCTGGACTCAATACGAGGCAACCCTCTTCGACTTCTCCTATAAAACGATTCTCAAGCGCGTGGCGAGCGTTTTTCGCGCCGGATGATTTAATCGCGTTGGTGATCGTCACAATTCTGCTGCTGATGCCCGCGCTGGCGCTGGCTCGTGCGGATCTTCCGGTATCGCAGCGTGTCATTCTTCCAGTGACGGTCATGAGTGCTGTGCTAGGCTTACTTCTCTCGCGCAGCCAATTCAGCGAATTTCTGGCGCTCATCATCAGCGCGACCTATGGCGTGTGTCTGGTCGTCATGATTACGGCGCTCACGCAGTTTGGCAGCCTCGGCACGGGTGTGTATGAAGTGTTTGTCCGCACAGTAACGTGGATGGTGGATGCGACCTCTGGTGGTATCAATCAGGACGATATGGTTTTTACGCTTTTAGTGGCGACTCTGTTTTGGTTTTTGGGCTATAACGCTTCATGGCATGTCTTTAGGATTGATCGTGTATGGCGGGTCATCTTTCCGCCGGGATTGATTCTGGTCAGCAACGCCGTTTTTTACAGTGGCGATGCCAATCTGGATATTTATCTCGCCATTTTTATGTTCATGGCGCTGCTGCTGATCGTGCGCTCAAATTTAGATGCGCGTGAGTGGGATTGGTATCTCAACGGCATCCGCTCACCGCGTCATTTGCGCGGTCAATTTCTGCGCGTGGGTGCGGTACTGGGGCTGGCGACTCTGCTCCTCGCATGGAACGCGCCAGATGATGACTTACAAGATCGCCTGAGTACTTTTCGGGATAGCTTTCAGGAATTTTTACAAGCTGAACCACTGCAACAACTCAGCGAATTCTGGAATCGGTTATTTTCCCCAATTGAAGCGCAAGGACCCACCACCGCTGATTACTACGGCGGCGATTCGCTCGAACTGGGCGGTGCAATTCAGCTTGGTGATCAAACCGTTTTTCTGGTAGATGTCGATCAAGGCCCACGCTATTATTGGCGCTCGCGGATATTCGACACTTATGAAACAGGGCGCTGGACATCGGCAGCCGATACACGCCTGACGGATGGCGAATCACCGCTGGATGTAACTTATGTGCAAGATAATGCCCGGACACCTGTATTCCAAGAATTCACGGTTGCTCTGAATGCGACACGCTTGATTTACACCGCACCTCAGCCCGTTCAGATTGATCTGCCGACGCGCACCGACTTACGTTATGTGCCGAGCGCCGAGGATGCCAACCGGACGATGAATGTCTCGGTGATTCGTCCGCTTCAAGTGATTCGCCGGGGCGAAACGTATACCGCGACCAGCCTCATCAGTACCGCAAACGCCGATCAACTCCGCGCCGCCAGTTTGGATTATCCTGAATGGATTCAGGCGCTTTACTTGTATGTATCGCAGTCGGTCACGCCGCGCACCCGCGCCCTCGCAGATCAAATCGTCACGGAAGCCGGCGCAGTTACGCCATATGACAAAGCCAAAGCCATCGAAAGCTGGCTGAGAATCAACATTATCTATAATGAGACGATCCCACAGCCGCCGGATGGACAAGACCCGGTAGATTGGGTGTTGTTTGATTTTCAGCAGGGCTATTGCAATTATTATGCGTCCGCCATGATTATGATGCTGCGCCATCTGGATATTCCGGCACGGATGGCAGCAGGCTTCGCGCAGGGAAAATGGGATGCCGAGCAAGGTGCGTATACCGTCACCGAGCGCGACGCGCATACGTGGGTCGAGGTCTATTTCCCCGGTTATGGCTGGGTGGAGTTCGAGCCAACCGCCGCGCAAGCACCCCTCAACCGCGAGGGCGATAATAATTTCGACCCACAAGCTCCCGCGCCACAACAAGCCACTGCAACCCCTGCGCCTACAGCGACACCGTTGCCAACAAGCACACCGAATTTTTCGCCTACGCCGCCCACGCCCGATAATCAGAATAACAATATCATCCCGCCCACACCGACGCTCACGCCGACTTTTACGCCCTCACCAACGGCGACACCCGTCATCATCCCGACTCAGCCGCCCCCGTTGACCCCGCAATCGCAAAGCGCGTTTGATTTCATCCTGCCCGCGATTGGGTTAGCCCTGCTTGGACTGCTGCTGCTGGCGGTCATCATTGGGTTGTTCACCTTTGTGTATTGGTGGTGGGAATGGCGCGGTATGAAAGGATTAAGCCCTGTTATACGGGCTTATGCGCGGTTAGAGCGCTATATCGGCTTGATCGGGATTAATTTGAGGCCACAGCAAACGCCAGAAGAACGCCGCCGTCAGATCATCAAAGGTGTTCCGCAAGCCGAGCGTCCCGTCACAGCGATTACACGCCTTTACACGGCGGAACGCTACGGACCCGGATCAAAACATCCCGCCGAAGGCCATCGCAACAAGCAAATTGCGGACGAAGCATGGTCGGGAGCGCGCAAAAATATCTTAAGGCGCTGGCTGCGTCGCTTTATGTTCTGGCGGCGAAATTAAGACCAAAGATGCACAAAAAAAGGAGAAAGACAGATCGTTGTGATCTCGCTTTCTCCTTTTTAATTTGAGATTTTAGGTCTTTTTAACGCTCGTTAATGACGCTAAATACCATCGGACGACGTTTTGTCTCGTTATAGAGAATACGCGCCACATTTTCCTGAACCTTTTCGCGCAGTCTACCGTTGCTGCCATTGCTGCTCGTGAGGGTTTCTTGGATCACGTCTTTGACTTGTATCAATAAATCATCCGAATCGCGCAAGTAGATAAACCCGCGTGAAATCACTTCCGGTTCGCCCATAAGTTCCCGTGTCTTGGCGTTGATATTGATCGCCACCAAAAGAAATCCATCTTTTGAAAGGACTTCCCGATCTCGCATCACAACTCGCCCCACATCCCCCACACTGCTGCCATCGACAAACACGTATTCACCCGGAACACGCTCCGCCAGATGAATCCCATATTTATCAATTTCGATCACCTGCCCGTTTTCGACAACGAAGATATTCTCCTTCGGGATGCCGGATTGAATGGCAATTTTAGAGTGTTCGTGCAGATGGCGCAGTTCACCATGAATCGGTAGCAAATACTTAGGACGCACAAGGTTAATCAACAGCCGCATTTCCTCTTGCCGCGCATGACCAGAGACATGTACTTGGGCAATCGGGTCATAAACGACATTCGCGCCTTTTTGAAATAAGCGGTTAATCGTGCGATAGACCATTTCTTCGTTACCGGGGATTGGATGCGATGAGAGGACAATTGTATCGCCTTTTTCCACTTCCAAAGCGCGATATTTACCGGCTGCCATACGCGACAGCACCGAAGTCGGCTCACCTTGCGAACCCGTCACCATAATGACCAGTTTATGCGGCTGGATGCTGCTCACGCGGTTGACATCAATCAGTAGATCATCGGGTAAATCTAATATCCCCAGTTGTCTTGCCACTTTGATATTTTCCGCCATACTGTGGCCGGCAATCGCAATTTTGCGCCCATGCCGTTTGGCAGCATTCGCTACCTGCTGCACCCGCGAAATCAGCGAGGCAAAAGTCGCCACCATAATGCGTCCGTTGGCTTCGCGGAAGACTTTATCAAACGCGCCATCAATGACGGCTTCTGAAGGTGTCCAACCCGGAAAATCGGCATTCGTGCTGTCCGCCATCAGGAGTAAAACGCCGCTTTTGGCGAATTGGGCAAGTCGGGCATAATCGGGTTTTTTGCCGTCAATCGGCGTGTTGTCGAATTTGTAATCCCCACTGTGGACGATCACGCCATACGAGGTGTGAATTGCAAAGCCTACACAATCCGGGATGCTGTGGCACATGTGAAAGCTCTCGACCTTGAAGGGGCCAAGATCAATTTTATCACCTGCTCTGAAGATATTAATTGTCGTGAGATTGCTTACACGTCCTTCTTTGAGTTTACGTTCAAGAAACCCTGCCGTCAGTGGGGTAGCATAAATGGGAATATTGGGTAATGCCTCTACGACGTGGGCAGCGGCACCGATATGGTCTTCATGACCATGTGTATAAAGAATTGCATGGATTTTGAGATCTGTGCGGTTAATCAGATAGTTGAAGTCGGGGATAATGTAATCGACACCGTGCATGTCGTTGGCGGGGAACATAATGCCTGTATCAATGATGATGGCATCATTCCCCAATTCGAATACCGTCATATTTTTGCCGATTTCCCCCAATCCACCGAGGGGGACAATCCGTAGTTTAGGTCGAGCCATAGGCTAATTGCCCAGCGTGTAAAGGCACGTCAGGCTACATCCTTTCTTTAATTGAACTTACAATCGCTCCGAACAAAGCCTAGTAACAATACTTTTTGCAAACTTTTTGAACAAACGCCATAGGGCGTGAATAGGTAAATCATGGTTGGATAGGAGGTTATCCTATCCAACAGCATTGTACCATAGGAATAACATTTTTCGTCAACAAACGCAACTACGTTTCTTTAATTCTGTAAATAACGCTCACGAATGGCATCATGTACACGATTAACGACGCGCAAAACGGCCTGCGGGTTGTGCGTCCCCGGAACACCGCCCTCCTCGATAAAGGCATTCTTCAAGATTTGTCCCCAATTGCCGGTGCTACGAAGTTTATAATCATGAATATACTGCTCAACCGTCTCCGCTTGTCTGCCTCCGGGTGGATTCAACATCCGCTGCAAGCTGGAATACACATCATCAATCTCACGCGGCGCGATATGAGCAATATCCGCCAAATGCTTGTGCATATAAACGCGCTTCATCTCATAAAATTCCGATAAGGTCATTTCGACCCCAGCCGCCGTCTTAATCGGCGCATCGCTGCAATGCAGATCAGAAAGATCATGCTGACGACGAAACTCGGTTGCATCCAACGGGCCAATAATGCCCCATAAGACTTGATCGTCATACATGGGTTCAAGATTAGCGCCATGTTTGCGGAAGTAGCTCTCGATCAGCGCATGGGTAAATTCAAAATCGGTCAATACAGCCGCTTGACGCGACGCACTGATGTTGACGGGCATTCCTGTCGCCTCTAACGTACAAATGCGCTTGCTGCTGCCAAGATCAGGCCGGACGCGCCCAATCGCATTGTGCATCGCTGAAATCGGGCTGCCGAGGCCGTCTTCATACAACAGCGCCCGTGCCATCGCGTTCACGCGTTCTGACCGCATCAGATCGCTGTAGCGAGCGAGGCCGTCCGGTTGCAAATGAGGGCTGATGGGCATTTCTAAGTAGCGTCCAGTCACAGTCGTGCGGCGCAAATATTCGCGGGTGCACAGCAGTTCCTCATCGCACGTCCCATTGACGAATGGTCCACCCTTTAACACGCTACATCCAGCAACCGCTGTCGCGCTCCGCAGCATCGTATAAAAGGCAAATAAGCCTAATGCTTCGCTGCGACCTGCCAGATCGAGATGAACATGGCAGGCTTGGATGCGAAAGACTTCAGTGACATTCGCATCCGGTGCAATTTGATAGCGGGACTTCGCTTCATTGAGTCGCTCTACATATTCCGGGAAATAACCATTGATCTCCACCATAAGATCAACCGCTGTACGCACTTTGGGATTATCCGTCAGCTTAAAGTCGCTCTCAGTCGGATAAGACGACATAATTGCCGTAATCAGCCCGGTCTGTTCGCTGGAAGCCACCAACGCCGACATAATGCCCTCAAGTGCACTGCGGGTGCGATGATAGCCTACACCGGGGGCTATATGCGCTTCAATCTGATATTGGCACGCTTCACGGTCAAGCTGTGGGGTTATCCCCAAGCGCCGCGCATGGAATTGATAGGCGCTGATATACTCCTGCATCTGATCTTCCGTCGGCCCTGCCCCGTCACGATGCAGCAGCCCCAATTCAATTTCGGCACCCAATGCCCGGATTCGCGTTGTCGGCGCATCGGTTTCCTGAATATTGGTATGATTCACACTGGGATTGAGGTTATACGGCACGATGCTTTCGAGCAGAGATTTTCCGCTGCGATAACGCGAACTGACCACGCTGCCCAGCATGTATTGATGCCCGTTGACATGCGCCATCAAGATATTGGCGGAATTTTTGTCGTGCAGATCAAACACCGACGAAACGGGTGTCCCGATGGCATCCGCGAAAGTTTCCAGACTAAGGTCATCATCAGACGATGATTGAATCAAGTCCTGCAATTTTTCATTAAAGAGCCGCTTCTGGCGTTCAACTTCCTGCCAGGGGACAGCCGAGCTAAATTCGACTAAGGTTTCGTTGGAGGGTAGAGGTGTGTCCATAAAATAAATCTTTCGACGATGAGCCAATTTTCCGGCTAATTATATGTCAA
>DAOTTO010000496.1:0-20132 GCA_034437895.1 Anaerolineae bacterium
AAATCTTCGGTTTCGCCAACAGCATGTTCCCGCATTGCTTGGTCTGCCAAACGCTTAAGGACATCTTGAGATTTTGCGAACTGCTCATCCCAGATGGCTTCATCATCTTGTTCAATCAATCAAGTGACATAAGCATCAATCCGTTAAAAACCGCGCCGCCGCGCCAATGCTTCTAAATCTTCCAGCATCATCGCCAATTTTAAGGTAATTCGGGGAGTGGCTAAAGAAATGGGTACGTAGGGAGCGACCTATGTGTCGCTCCGGGAGGAAGCACACATCGCTGCTTCCCTACTCACCCAAATAGCCACTCCCTAATTTCGGCCTGTTGAATCATGATTCAGTCATTTAAATTATCTTGAGCTAAGTTATAGAACCGAATTTTATTTAAGTCGCAAATTTATGGTTCAACCAACACTATCAAACTTCTCATGCTCGCCCGATGGTATGCACCATCAGCAGTGAACCAGTGCGGAAAGTCACCTGCGCCTGCGCGTTTTCCATCACGTTGCTGATTCCGCGTGCGGGGCCAAAATCAAGCGTTTCATCTTTGAGTGGATAATAGAGGTTGGTCGTGCGAATGCCTTCTACTGCGCCGCCGACTGGAATCAGCGAAATGGTATCGCCTGCCGTGCCATCCAAGCGATGCTCACCTGGCTTAAGCAAGCGCATTTCCTGCGCCCCCGCCACAAGGCGCACATCGCGCCTTTCTAAGATCGGCAGCGCCAAGAGATAAATATTGGCGAGGGTCTGGTCGATTCGATCCCCGATGCCGCCGATAATGCGAATCCAATCCGCGCCCCGTTCTGTTACCAAGAGAAGCGCCAATTCAAGATCAGTCGCATCTTTTTCGGGTGGATGGCGCACAATTTCGGTTCCCGCCGTGATTAATCGTTCCACCTCAGCGTGAGGAAGCGAGTCCATATCGCCAACGACGACATCGACCCGTAAACCAAAAGAGCGCGCCACTTGCGCTCCCCCATCTGCCGCCACAATAAAGGTTGGTTCATGCGCTATCTCCAGCGCTCGCCGCACCATGATGCCGTCGTTGCGATCACCGTTTGCGAAAATTAATGCCCGCATAAAAATTAGCGCGTCCGCCGCCGCCAGCGTTCTTTCACTTCAATCTTGCTAATCTCCGGGACTTCGAGGAAATCATTCACTAGACGCATGAACGGCTCGTATTCCAGCATCGGAAAATGACGCACTCCCGGCAGTGGAATCGGCAGCACTAGATTTTCACGCTCTTGCGTCAGATATTGCCAGACTTCATCCGTCGGCGACTGAATAAGTTGGTCATCCATCCCATGCAAGATCACCAGCGGCATCGTCAGCATCCGCATCGTTTCCAGCAGTTTCCCCGCGTCGAAGTTGAGCGTGGCGCGGCGCAAAACGACATCATCCATCTTGGCGGTATCCGCTTGGAGTTTTTCATATTCCGCTTCAGAACGGCGGAAGCATTTCGCCAAGAGCGCGTCCACGCTGTAGCCCGCCAACGCATCACGAAGCGGGTTAAAGGCCACCTCTTTAGAAGGCATCACTGAACGGCTTTCTTCCCTTGCAACCGCCGCCTCGCCTCGTGCCAAAGCCGCTTCTAGGGCTGCCTCGCGCAGTCTATCGCGGTCAATCATTTTAGAGGGGTCAGTCACTGTTTGATTGCCGCTGCTAGGCACAGTTGGATCAGCAGTTGATTTAGCCGTGAGCAAGGCATCCATTTCCTTCGGACGGCGCAACACCGTCTCGGCGTTATGGCTGGAAAAAGGTTCGCTGGCAGCGGCTTTTTCTGCCGCTTCGATCATTTTGCGTGTCGTCGCCAGCGGATTGGGGTCGTTGCTGGAAGTCAGCGGAATACGTCGCCCCGGCATGGGACGGGTGGCGAGGTCGCCGGGGTCGAACAGGGGCGCACCCGTAATCATCATCCGTGCCACTTTTTCTTGATTTTGGCTAGCGAACTGCATAATCACCTGTGCGCCAAGCCCATGCCCGATCATCGCCGCTTTTGGGATCGCCAACGCTCGCATAAAATCATCAAGTAAGACCACCTGCTGGCTGATGCTGTATTTATCTGGATTCTTGCCGGAATCGCCAAAGCCAAATAAATCAACCGCATAAACCCGGTATTTCAGTTGTAACTGGCGCATCGCTGGAATCCAGTAACGCCACGAGCCGAGCCATCCATGAATCAGGATGACGGGTCGTCCACGCCCTAAGACTTCATAATGAACCAAATCCCCGCCGACTGTAATGGCGCTCATACACTACCCAATCTCGTCAAAGTAATCGCACATTGTAGGGGTAGGTATAATTCTCTGCCCCTACAACCCTTCATATCATCAACCAACCCCAATTTGCTGCAAAATTTCTGTGATGCGCCGGGTAAGTTCATCCGGGGCGAAGGGCTTTAAGATATAAGCAACTGCCCCCGCTTCGATTCCGGTTTGTACTTCGTCCTCTTGCCCCTTAGCTGAGAGAAAAACCACCGGGACATCCTTTAGGCTGTCGATCATTTTCATTTGGCGGCAAGCTTCATAGCCCGTCATCTTCGGCATCCGCACGTCCATCATAATCAGATCGGGGACATGCTGCTGCGCCAATTCCACCGCCTCTGCCCCATTAGCAGCCTGCGTCACTTTATGCCCAGCAAAGGACAAGGTAAAGTTAATGAGTTCTCGGATGTCGCGCTCATCTTCCGCGACCAGAATGTTTGCCATAAAATCCCCTATTAGGTCTTAGGTTGAGCTTGCCACAGCACTGACACGGCTGCTGAGATAATCCGGCTGAGTGGTCGGGAGGTCAATCGTGAAGGTCGTGCCGACGTTCACTTCCGACTCGAACCACACTTTACCGCCGTGCATTTCCACCAATTCTTTGACGATGGGCAGCCCCAAACCTGTGCCGGCAACTTCGAGCGCTAGGGCTGTTTGATCGTGTCGTTCAAAGCGATTCCAAATGTTATCGCGAAATTCTTCGGGAATACCCACGCCAGAATCTTTCACGATAATCAGGACGCGTTTCCGTTCTAATTCCGGCTCAATATCCACTTCAATAGTACCACCCGGTAAGGTGTAGTTAAAGGCGTTATCAATCAGGTTAGCCACCATGCGCGTGACTTTTTCCCGATCAGCCTGAATGGGTTCTAAGCCTGGCGCGGGGTTAAAGCTGATCTTGAGGCTCTTACGCTGATGCTGCTGCCGCCCGCGAATGGTGGAAATGGCGCTGTCTACAACTTCATTGAGATTCACAGGTTCGACCTTCAAGCGGTCTTTACCGGAATCAATCTGTGAGATATTCAACACATCCTCGACTAAAACCGTCAGACGCTCGACATTTTCCTTAATTGTCGTCAGGATGCGCTTTTGCCCATCGCTCACTTCGCCTGCCGCGCCCATTAACAGCAAATCGGTATAACCCTTAATCGGGGTCAGAGGGGTACGGAATTCATGCGACACGTTAGAGATAAATTGGCTCTTGCTGCGGTCAAGCTCAACATCACGGGTGATGTCGCGGAAGACCGAAACCGTCCCTAAGAACTTATCCGCCGTATACAGGGGCGAAAGCTCAACGTTCAGAACTTTGCTGCCTAATGAAAGCCGTTCTTCTCGATATTCAAACGATTGGGTGAGCAGGTCGGTATCGTGATGGGCGATGCTGTCTCCAATTGCTTGCGCCCAATTAAGCGCCGTACCGCCATAAGAGGCAATCAGCTCCATCATAGAACGCGCCAGCGCATCTTCACGCGGGATGCCAAGAATATGCTCCGCCGCCGGGTTAAAGATGATAATTTGCCCTTCTGCATCCGCCAAAATTACGCCGTCTGCGATGCTTTCCAGAATAGCGGTATTCTTTTCAGCTTCTTCTTGTTCAGCCTTCAGGAACGACCCCAAGCGCTCGGCTTGATCTTTAATCAGATGGTACAAATCGGCGTTGTTAAACGATGAGGCGACTTGATTCGCGGCAGCTTCCATTAAGCGCAGTTGCGAATCGCCGAAGACATCTTTCTCTTGGCTGAACAGCACCATCACACCGATGGGGTCTTCATTGGTTTGCAGCAGCACCGCCAGCGCACTCCGCCATTCTTCCGCGCCTGCCAAGGTTTTATCCCAATAAGGCGCATTTTGTAGATCATTTTCGACGATAACGTTTTCATCTTGTTCGATCAAATGATGCGCCAACACTTCGGCTGGATGGAAGGCTCGCTGACCCTCTTCGATCATCACAATCGAATTCGGATTCAGCATCGCACGGGTATAAAGCTGGTCGTTGATCTGGTCGATGATGACAATCGCGCCGTCTTGGGCGCTTACAGCCTTGCTGACCATGCCTAAAGCGCGGTTGAGCAGGCGATCAATATCCAAAGATCGCGCCAATTCTGACGTAATTTGATAGAGCGTATCCAGTTGATCGCGTTCTTCTTCGAGTTCCTGGCTCTGCAATTCCAGCGCATGGGTGCGTTCCGCCACCTGCCGATTCAGATCATCTGCGAAATTTGTGATCTGACCGAACAAGCGTGCATTTTGGATCGCCGCCCCAAGCTGCGAACTGACCGTCTCCAAAATACGTTGGTCATTCACGGTGAAGGCATGGGTGCGTTGGGTATCGCGCAGCGCGAGGACACCCAGCACCTTACCGCCGGAGAGAATCGGATGCCCCATATAACTCTTGGCATCACCCTCATTGTTAGTGATCCCCAAACTCTTGCGAAGTTCGTCCGGCGAATAATAATCCGCCCCCAAACTCAGCGGACGCTGCCGCCGGATGACAAAGGAGACTTCATCGGTATTCAGCTTACGCGACGCAATGCTATAGCGCACCCCGTTGTTGATCGCCAGCGGGAAGGTGATTTCTTCGGTCTTTTCGTCATAAAGTGCCAGATAGAGTTCATTCGAGTCCGTCACCGAAGGCACTTGATTCGCCACAATTTCGATCATATCCTCCAGTTGGAGGGTGCTGGAAATCGAGCGACTGAGGTCATTGATAATCATCAATTCGCTAAACTGCGAACTCATCTCTGCCGAGAGACGGGCATTTTCAATCGCTACTGCCACTTGTGCGCCGAGCGCCCTCGCCAAGCGGACTTTCTGCTGAGTCATCAGCTTTTCGGCGGATTTCTGCTCAAGCTGAATTAGCCCAATGGTTTGTTCGCGCACGACCAACGGCACCAGCATACGAGCGGCATCACCATTCGTCATCAGTTCTTGCTGTTCATTGGGATAAGGGCTATCCACATCGTCTGTCGTTACGACGACGACATCACGCTCACGCAATGCTCGCAATTTCGCCGGATATTTCTTAAGGTCGTAGCGTGTTCCCTTCGGCGTAATGCGATCTGCATCGCCGTAGCGATTCATATCGACCTGCACTTCAAGCTGATTATCGACTTCATCCCACAACATGATGGCGCAGTCATCCATATCGAGCGCACCAAACATCAATTCCACGACGGTGCGGAACACCGAGTCCAAGTCTTGTGTAAGGGAGGTGGCCTGCGCTGCCTCTAACAGCGTACCAAGTTCGTTGGTGCGATCAAATGTCTGCTCAAACAGATCGGCATTCGCTAAGGCAATCGCCACTTGGCTGGCAAACGCAAACGCGATGTTCTGGTCAGATTTGCTGCCGTAGCTATTGGGCCGGCTGCTCGTCAGCACAATCATCCCTACGACATGCCCTTGGCTCACCAGCGGCACACCTAACCAGCTTTCGGCGTTTTCATGACCGGGCAGTTCATTCTCAAATTGGGCTACGCTGCCATAAGCGACGACACGCTGTGTTTCTACTACTTGCCGCGCCTGCTCATAATCGCTAAAGCGCACACGAATTTCTTCATCGCTGCCGATTGCGTTCAGATCGAGCATGGCGAGGCCGTTTTTATTGCCGCGCCCTTCCAGCACCATATAAGAGCCGTTGCGCCGCCATAACGTCATGGCATCATAACCGAGCAGTTGTTCCATCTCAGACATCGCCAGCGATACCACTTCGCTGCGTTCCAGCGAGGCGGTAATGTGGGTGGATACCTGCGTCAGTGCTTCTAGCTGCTTGGCGCGGACTTCAATATCCTGCTCTAGTTGAGCGCGGTCTGTCATATCTTCGACCAGAAGCACCACACCGCGAATGACCTCACCGGAGCGCAGCGGATAGGTATAGAAGTTCCACACTTCCACGCCGATGCGTTCATTGTTCCGTTCACGCGGGGTGCCTTCGGTTAAAGCTGTACGCAAGTCATCCCCGATGATGGTTGCAAGGGAGGGATCGTAAGCGAACAAGTCCTGCCCGATAGCGGCATCTTCATCCCAACCATAGCGATGGTACATAAATTCATTGGCGGAACGAATACGCCCGGAGCTATCCAACACGACGATGCCCTGCTGAATGGACTCGACCACCGCTTCATTTTCAATTTGCAAGTTGACAGCGCGGTTAAACAAACGCGCATTCTGGATAGCGCTGGCGATCAACTGCGCCAGACGCTTCATTAGTGGACGAACTTCAATCAATGAAGCCGCCTCGCCGCCTACATGCAGCGCCCCCAAAATTTCACCGCCCGTTTGTAGCGGCAAAATTAGGCTGATTCTTTCGCCCTGCTTGTGCCACGATTGCAAATCCTCGTAGGCTTCAATCGCGGGTTCGCCCGTGCGATAAAGATGATCTTTCCCATCTACATAGGTGCGGTTGAGCGCGGTTTCCCCCAAGGAGGGACGACGATCTTTGGTAATAGCGGCGACTTCGCCGTCTTTGACTTGGACACGGAAAAGTTCAAACCCTTGTTCTTGGGCATCCAGCAGCACTGCCGTCATGCGCGTATACGGAATTAAACGCAGCGCACCTCGCGCCGCTGTATCGATAATCTCAAATGTATCGAGTGTGCGGGAAATGCTTTCCACGACTTCGTTCAGCCGCGTCTCTTGTTCGGCATTGCGGACGCTGGCTTGATAAAGGCGGATATTCTCGATAGTGGTGGCGGCTTGATGCGCGAAAATTTCCAGCACTTCCACTGTCTGCCGATCTGGACGGCGGTTATCATGAGGACGATCCAAACTCATCAGGCCGAGGATGCTGCCCGTCGCGCCGCGCAGCGTCACTAGCAGCATATCGCCGTCTTTCCAGCCATGCTTACCTGTGAATTCAATCGTGCGGTTGCCATCGAAGGCCGTACTTAGCGACCCGACATTTTCAACATACCAGTTGCCGACCTCTTCCACTGGGAAGAAATACGATTCGCTCATGCGATACTCTTCATGCAGCAGCAGTTCCAGCTTATCGAGCGCCATCACACTCGATCTCGTTTTCTCGAACACTTCAACTGGCAGACCCGCTTGTGCCACGCGCCGCAGCAAGCCCGTTTCCTCATCCACCATCGTCATTACAACCGAGTCGTAACCCACGCTGACCTGAACGCTGTAGGCAATTGCTTCCAGAATTTCTTCAGGGTCGGTACTGCTGACCATGTGGCTAATTTCAAAAATACGGTTCAACTGCTCCAAACGGCGGCGCTGCCGTTCACTGCGTTCAAGCTGGTCAAGATAACGAATGGATGCGCCATAACCAAGTGCAGCTTTACTCGCTAACGTCGTCAAGAAAGCAGCGGCGCGGTCATCAAAGCGATTGGCATCCTGATGATAGAGGTGAATCACACCAACAACTTGATCGACATACACAATTGGCGCAGCAATCGCCGAGCGAATAGTCGAAAGCGGCGGCTTTAAGGTGCTGAAATCGTAATCGGTAATCAGCACGGTATCAGTGGAACGGGAGGCCGCTTCCAACTCGATTTCAGCTAAACCAAAGTCTGTGCCGGGAATTTGCCCCAACCGCTTTTCAATCTGCGGTACACCTTCTACCCGCCATTCCCCTTGTGGCAGCAGCAGCGCAACCGTGCTGCCATCCGCGCTGGTCGCGGCGCTGGCCTCCTTACGGATGACGTTCAAAATCTGATTCAGATCAAGCGTCTGCGCCAATTCATTACTGACGCGGCTGATGGCTTCAAGCTCAATATTGCGGCGATTCAGGTTTTGGCCTGTCGCTTCATAGAGCAGTAAACGATCAAGCGCCGCCGCCGTCTGTGCCGCGATAATCTTCAATGTAGACAGATCATTCGCGTCATAAAGGCCATCTTGACGATTAGCGACCCCTAATTCGCCCAACGTGCGATCACCCACCACCAGCGGAACCAGCAGCGCCCGTTTGATGCCCATCTTCCCGGCGATGATTTTGTAACCCGGTAAAACACGATCATCGCTGGCGACATCGTTGCCTAAATAGGGCTTATGAGATACGGCAACGCTCTGCTCAAAGCCTTTGGCATAAATATCCTGCACAATCGGCTCGGTCAGTTCGACCCCATGCGCCCAACGCGGATAGGTGATTAAGCTGCCAGTTTGTTGGTCAAGCACGTTGACATAAACCATTTCGCTGTTCATCAAGCGCGAAATTTCCGCCAAGACGGGGCCAAATGTCTCTTGAGTCGTCAGCACCGCGCCAGCCAATTCCGCGACCCGGCGTAAGCCTTGCGCTTCTTCCGCACTGCGCTGCACTTCCCGATACAGGCGGGCATTTTCGATGATGGCGGCGGTTTGTGTGGCGAAAATCAAAAGGAGACGGGCATCGCTGTCGGTAAAGTCGCTGCCGTCACGCTTATTCGAGACCTGCACCACGCCCAAACGCCGACCACTTGCTGCGAGTACCGAAAACAGTGTTTTTTCTACACCAATCTTTTCCGCCAGCCCATCGAGTTCAGCTTCATAGACCAGTGCTTCCGCCTTGACGCGGTTGCTGAACCAAAATTCATCATTTTCCCAAAGTTCGTTCATCACCGTACCCGAAGACACGCTGATGCTGTAATCGGACACAAGATGATTCGGGATGCCATAGAAAGGCAGCTTGCTTACGAGTCGCTTCGTCCGGTCATCATAAAGCAAAATGCCGCACATATTGATTTCCATCAAACGGGCGATTCGCTCGGTGATCTCGGAATAAAACTCGCCTTCATGACTCAACGCACCGATGGCGTGGGTGATTTCTTGCAAACCCGCCAACTCGGTATCAATGCGCCGTTCACGTTGGAACAAGCGAATATTTTCGACCACAATCGAAGCCTGTGCAGCGAGGACAATCAAATTCTGAATATCACGCGGCGTAAAACCACCCTCAGTCCGTTTGTTGCTGACGGCGATAACCCCGATACGCCTCCCACTCACTTGCAGCGGCAGCCAAGCGGTATTGTGGATACCAGAAACGCCCACAACGGGGCGTAAACCGAGTGCTTCCACCAGCGGTTCATCTTCCACATCGTTGGACACCCACGCTTGCTGGCGTTCCCAAATGTCACGCTGCGGGCTTTCCGGCGGCAACGGGATAAAAACTGTCCGCATGAGCGCATCCGGCAAGCCAAAAAATGGGATTTCTGGCGTTAATCCTCTGCGATCCGCATCATATAAAAACACACCGCACATATCGGCGTTCAACAGCGCGGCGATACGCTTATTGAGCGCGGCATAAATCCCCGCTGCGTCTTCCTCGCCATCCTGATCGACGCTGATCTGCTGTAAACTCGCCAGATCATCGACACGCCGCACTTGATCGGCATAGATTTCGGCATTGTAGATCGCTACCGCAATCGGTTTACTGACCGCCTGTAAAAGCGCTAGATCACGCTGTACGTACATATTCGGTTGCAAGCTGGCAAGTTCAATAGTGCCTAAAAAACGATCACCCAGCGATAACGGCACCGCGACAAAACTTTGATAGGGGTTATCCACCAATTTGGGCTGGATCGCGGTTGGATCACGGCGATCATTCATAAGCACCGGCTTGCGATGATGCGCCATCCACCCGCTGATTCCTTCGTCCATCCCATATTTGCCGCCCGCTTCCGCCAGCGCAATCAAATACATCGCATCCCCCACCCAACCGCGTTGGTAGAGGACACGCTCTTCAGCATTCCACAAACAAATTTCACCCGCATCAAAGGGGATAGCGCGTGTGATAATGGTCAACAGGGTTTGTAAAACCTGTTCCACACCCATACTGGCATTAACGGTTTCGCCAATCACATTCACCAGTTCTATCGCCTGGTTCAAATCGAGCGATTCTGGATGGTTGATGTTGGCGGTTAATTCGCGCATGACAACGACGGTACGGGTTTCGCCACCAGACGGAATGTAATGCGATGAAGCTTCTACCCAACGCTTGCCAAACTGAAAAGAGGCCTGTCCTTCCCCAGCGAACAACTCTAAAAAGCTGTCGGTGGGGTCTGCCAGCAGTGCTACCGTCTCTAAGTGGGGCGACCCGCCGTTCATCCCTAACCAGCGCCGCGCCGGTTCATTGGCATAAATTAACTGCCCATGTTCGCGGGAGACGAGTACTGCATCCCCATTAGAAACAACGGACACCTCTTGCAGCGCCTGTTCCATATCGACCACGCTGCTCACATCGCGTTTTTGCCGCGACCATAGCCAAATCCACGCGATGATAATGAGGCCACCAACGAATAGAATTAGCGGCAAAGCCATATTGATTTACCCTGATAAACTCACCATGCGGTCGGGATATTGGACTGTGCGTAATCATCCGCGCCGGTGTTGCCCCGGCGGCGATCTTCCGCAGCCAATTCTGTAATTTCACGAATATCGGAGAAGGGATGCGTTGAGTTGGAGACCGCGCCGGTTGCCAGCGTCATCAAGTCTACTTTTTTCTCGCCACGCAGCCCATCCGGTACCAAGATATAACCCCTTTCCCGGTCAATGAAGGAATAATGCTGCTTCACTTCATCGTTAAAGCGCTGCGTCAGCCGTTCAGCCAAACGCCGCGACTCGCCAGCGTGGGTGACGATCACAAAGTTATCGCGCCCCGGATGCCCAACGAAATCATCCGATGAACCTACTTCGTCCACGATTTCGCCGATCAAAATCGCCATAAAGCGCTGCACTTCATCCCCTGCCACATAGCTATAGACCTCGATGAACTGTTCGTAGTTATTGATCTTTACATCAATATATGTCCATTGTTTCTCTGCACGCATTAAGCTGCGTAAATGATCTTCAATTAGCCGCCCCGTTGGCAGGCCAGACTTAGAATCAATTGAGTTTACTCGCGTGGCGGCGGTGATGGCATTCGCCACTCGCAGCTTAAGTTCCTCAATATCAAACGGCTTGGTGACATAATCATCCGCGCCAAGCTCCAACCCCGCGATACGATCACTACGCTCATCCCGCTGCGTAAGGAAAATAATCGGGATATGGCTGGTGCGTATGGTCGTCCTCAGTTCCCGGCAGACATCATAGCCGTTCATGTCTGGCAGCATGATGTCCAACATAATCAGCGTGGGGAGCTGCTTGCGCGTCATAGAGAGCGCATCCCCACCACGCGGCGCAACCTGCACCTCGTAGCCCTGCCCGCTGAAGTAAATTCGCAGCATGTTAGAAATATCGAAATCGTCCTCGACGACCAGAATTCGGCCTTTGCTCATGCGACACCCTGTCTTTATCTCAAACAAAATCAGTAGAGCCGATATAGCCTTAAATATACACGAAATAGCACAAACTTGCATTGCAATTCACAGATTTATTCCTTGTAATCTCGTATGAAACCTCTAACCCGCAGTTTGTAAAGTCGGCTTCTCACATCCAATCTCGCCTTAACCTAAAAACTATTTGCTAAACATGACGTGGTTAAGTTATAGTTGTGGATAAATTAAACGGGCATTTAATTGCAGCCTAAACTGACTAAATAGTTTTATTGCCATTACGGGGAAATAGATGCAACAAGATAAGACTAAGTTACACGTCCAGAATATTTCGTTAAGTTTCGGCGGAATTAAAGCGCTACAAAGTGTCGAATTTACGGTGAAGGTGGGGGAAATCCTCGCCGTCATCGGCCCCAACGGCGCGGGTAAAACCAGCCTAATTAACAGCATCAACGGCTTTTATCGTCCCCAACAGGGTGCGATCATCTACGAAAGCCAAAATATCTCCGATCTTCCCCCTTTTAAGCGGGCCCAGCTAGGCATTTCGCGCACATTCCAAAATATCGCTTTGTATACCAACATGACAGCGCTCGATAACATGATGGCGGCGCGGCACATCCACATGAAATCCAACATGCTCACGGGCGCACTTTTTTATGGCGCGGCGCGTAAAGAGGAAATTCAACATCGCCAGCGCGTAGAAGAAATTATCGACTTTTTAGAGATGCAGCGCATCCGTAAGGAAATCGTCGGCAATTTGAGCTACGGCTTACGCAAGCGCGTCGAACTAGGGCGGGCGCTGGCATTGGAACCCACAATGCTGCTGCTGGATGAACCGATGGCGGGTATGAATGTGGAGGAAAAAGAGGATATGGCGCGTTTTATCCTCGATATTCACGAGCGACAGGACATGACGATTATGTTGATCGAACATGATATGGGGCTGGTGATGGATATTTCTCATCGCATCGTCGCGCTGGATTTCGGAAAGAAAATCGCCGAAGGCACCCCCGACGAAATCCGGCAGGATGAAAAAGTCGTCAAAGCCTATTTGGGACAGGAGGCCTAGTTGATGTTAACCCCAACCAATATTGTAGTAAAGACCGCCCCCGCCCACCCAACCAAACCGGGTACGATTTATAAAACGCGGCTCGATACTGAAGTCATCTTGCCAACCCTCGCCAACGATACCCTGCCGAAAAATTTTCTGCTGCGCGTTAAGGAATTTGGTGAGCGCGTCGCCATGCGGAAGAAGCATTTGGGCATCTGGCAGGAATATTCTTGGAATGACGTGTATCAGCATGTCCACGATTTTTGTCTGGGATTGGTCAGCTTAGGGCTAAAAACAGGCGAAACTGTTGCCATCATTGGCGATAACGACCCTGAATTTTATTGGGGACAGATCGCCGCGCACAGCGCCCGCGCCATTTCGTTGGGGATTTTTGGTGATGTTAGTCCGCAGGAACTCCTCTATGGAATTAGTAAAAGCGAAGCTGTGTTTTTGGTGGCGCATAATCAGGAACAGGTCGATAAAGCGCTGGAACTGCGCGACAAAATTCCCAACGTCCGCAAGGTGATTTATTGGGACGATCAAGGTTTGTGGAATTATGAGGATGATTGGCTTGCCAGTTTCACCGACATAGAAGCATTAGGCCGGGACTACGCGAAAGCCCATCCCGGCGTGTTCGAGCGGATGGTTGCCCAAACGGAACGCAGTGACGTGATTCTGCTCAGTATGACCTCCGGCACGACCAGCCTCCCCAAACTTGCCATGAGTACCAACTGGCGGTTGGTTTATTTGCAGCAGGCGTATGACGATTTTTTGCCGATTCACCCCGACGATAATTGGCTTTCTTTTACGCCGATGGCTTGGATGGCGGAGCAGGCCTTCGGGTTTACGCCGTTTCTGCTGCGCGGCTTTGTCGTCAATTTCCCGGAAGGGCCGGATACGGTGCAGACCGATATTCGTGAAATCGCGCCGGCAGGTCTGCTTTTCCCCAGCCGCCTGTGGGAAAACTTGGCGCGGGGGATGCAAAGCCGCATCAACGACAGTTCACGCTTAAATCGCTTACTCTATCAAGCCTTCATGCCGATTGCCTATCAGGTCATTGATCTGGAAGATGTTAACAAGCCCATCCCGCCCCATTTGCAATTCCTGCGTTACTTAGGCGAGACGGCGGTCTTCCAACCACTGCGGGATAAAATCGGTTTAGTACGCGCCAAAAATCTGCTCACGGCGGGGGCAGCCCTCAGCCCGGATGTGATACGCTTTTTCCGCGCTGTGGGTGTGGAACTCCGCCAGCTTTATGCCTCAACTGAAGCGCCGGGAACACTCCATCGTCCGGGTGATGTTAAGCTGGCGAGTGTCGGCGTGATTCAGCCGGGTGTAGAAATCAAAATCGCCGACGATCAAGAAATCCTCGTGCGCTCAGAAGCCATGTTTTGCGGCTACTTTCATGAGGCGGAAAAGACGGCGGAAGCGATTGATGATGACGGTTGGTATCACACGGGTGACGCAGGATACATCGATCCGGACGGACACCTCATCTATCTTGATCGTGTGAGCGATATGATCGGGCTGGCTAATGGCGAGAGCTTTAGCCCACAGTACATCGAAGGCCGCTTGAAGTTCAGCCAGTATATTCAAGATGTGATGTCCGTCGGCGGGTTCGATATGGATTATGTAACGGCGATTATCATTATCGACTTTGAAAACGTGGCGCGTTGGGCGGAAAAAAATCGCGTGAACTTCACCACTTATGTCGATCTGACGCAAAAACCCGAAATTTATGAGATTGTCCGTAAGGAAGTGGAGCGCGTAAATGAAACCCTGCCTCCGGCGGCACGAATCAAGAAATTCGTCATCCTGCATAAAGCTTTTGATGCTGATGAAGCCGAACTGACCCGTACCCGTAAGTTGCGCCGCCGTGCTTTAGAGCAGCGCTATGGCGATATGCTGGACGCGATGTATACCAATAAAGATGAAGTCCTCGTCAGCGCGGAAGTAAAATATCGCGATGGACGCACGGGCGTGGTGGAAACGGCGGTTAAAGTCGCATCCGTATGATGTTTTAAACACAAAGAAAATAAAGTTACTGTTGATCGCTGACTGCTAAAAACTAATACCTCAAAAATAAGGACTTTACTGTGGCACAGGCAGCAAAAACGCCATCCGGCATCTCCAGCGCGGATTGGAAAAAATATAGCAAAACCATCGCTTATCTGGTTGCACTCATCCTGTTTCTCTTGTGGATTCGTCCGATGGTGGCGGATCAAACACCAGCGCGGTTGGTCAATGTAACGGTTACGGGACTGCTGATCGGCGGCATTTATGGGCTGGTCGCCGTCGGCATCGTCATCATTAATAAGGCATCGGGCGTATTTAACTTCGCACATGGCTACATGATGTATTTTAGTGCGCTGGTGTTTTACAGCTTTTTCACGGTTGCCAATATTAATGTTTGGGCGGCGGCGGCGCTTTCCATCGTCACGGTTGTGATTGCGATTTCGCTCGGAAGCTGGCGCGATTTACTTGTCCCGCGCAACCTCTTGATCGGCGCGGGGGTGGTCATCGTCTTGACACTCTTGATGACCGTCGGCGGGCCTGAACTGCGGATGTTACGCGCACTGACCGGAGGTGTCGTTACGTCGGTGTTGATGGGACTCATTATCGAGCGCTTCACCATTCGCCCGTTGATTGGTCAGCCGCTTTTCGCAATTGTGTTGATGACGCTGGCGATTGATCGCATCCTTGCGGGAATTACGCAGCTTGTTTGGGGCAGTTCGGAAAAATTATTGGATGTTTTCGCCGGATTAGCGGGTCTCGGCGTTCCGGCGACCATTCGGCTGGATACATCGGATACCTTCCTACAGGGTCAGCTTAGAATCAATCAATCGGAAACACTAGTGGCGTTTGTGCTGGCATTAGTCGCATTTGGCGCTTTCGTAGTGTTCTTTCGCTATACCAGCGTTGGTCTAGCGATGCGAGCGACGGCGGAAAATCAGCGGCTCGCACAGTCGGTTGGGCTGCGAGTGCGTGTTGTCCTAGCGGTAGCGTGGAGCATTGCCGGGCTGCTGGCGCTGACGGCGGGTGTTTTGCAAGGAGGCGCGGCGACCTTAGAAAAAGGGATGCCTCTGTTGGCATTACGGGCGTTCCCTGCGGTATTACTCGGCGGACTAGAGTCAATCGGCGGGGCGTTGTTGGGCGGGTTCGCAATCGGCATTGTGCAAGAATGGGCGAATTTGCTGTTTCAAGGCACGGATGCAGGCACAGAACTCGCGCCGTATGTCGTGCTGATGATCGTGTTGATTATCCGGCCTGACGGGTTATTCGGTCAGAAGCGCATTGAGCGCATTTAGTTGTCAATTTGGAGTGATTAGTGCTTGGTTTACCTTCACTAAAACCTGAAAATTCGTAATGTGCTAACGAATAATTATTACAAACTAAAGGCTTTTCATGTCTGCAAATATTCGTCCTTCTGGGATTTTTGATACTAACTACGCACAGGATATTGCGCTCAACCGGACACGGTTTGATAAGATCGTCTCCAACGGCTTATTTCTTTTTATCCTGATTATTCCCCTCTTGGCCTCAGAAGGGCCATTTGGACTCAAAATCATCCCCCAAGCATGGGTGGGGACGATTATGCGGATCGCCATCTACACGATTGCGGTGCAGGGGTTAAACATTCTGGTCGGTTATACCGGGCAAATTTCACTTGGTCATGCCGCGTTTATGGCGGTGGGCGCATACAGTTCGGCGGCTTTTGTGCGTGATCTTGGCCTGTCGTTCTGGATTGCGCTGCCTTGTGCCGCCTTGTTTACGGGCATAATCGGGCTAATCTTTGGCTTGCCCTCGCTGCGCGTGAAGGGCTTTTATCTGGCGATGGCGACCTTAGCCGCACAGTTTATCATCCCCTGGGTGATTCGCTTTCCCCTAGAGCCGTTTACCAATGGGTCACGGGCGCTAGAAGTGCCGATTCCGACGCTGTTTGGGATCAGTTTCGCGCATGAATCCGCATTTTATTATGTCGTCATTCCATTAGCCTTTTTGTTGGCGTTGGCGGCGCGGAATATCATCCGCACGCGCATCGGACGCGCTTTTGTGAGCATCCGGGATAATGATCTGGCGGCGGAACTGTTGGGGATTAACGTCTTTAATTATAAGCTGCAAGCCTTTTTTATCAGTTCGCTTTATGCGGGGATCGCTGGGGCGCTGCTGGCGTTTGATACGAATACGGTTTCGCTGGATGTCTTCCCGTTTAACCGCTCGATTGAAATGCTGGCGATGTTGGTCATTGGCGGCGCAGGCTTCCCATTGGGGGCGCTGTTCGGGACGGCTTTCGTCAGCTTGCTCACGCAAATTTTTATTCCGGCAGTGGTGACGCAAAATGTTATCCCCCTCATTACGCCGTTAAACGACACCCTGCCCAAATTGCTCCCATTTATTGACCCCGGCAATATTCAAGCCGCGCTGAGTCCGCTGCTTTTCGGCACAGCCTTGATGTTATTTCTCATCATCGAGCCGCGTGGCATTGCCTATCGTTGGGAGATTTTGAAAATTTCTTGGAAGATCAGGCCGTATTCACATTAATACAAAGTCGTTTCCCGCTTCATCGTGAATGCGGTACAATAAGCCGTAGGGTAAACCTAAACGCTCGGAGGCGCGGCTTACAATTCATGTGGTAGCAACAACCTTAAAATGGGTTGCTTCAAAAAATATTGCTCTATGACGAAAGGATATTTAGGAATGCGTAAGTTTGTATTTTTATTCATGCTCATAATGTTGGTGGGTGTTTTTGTGGTACCGGTCATTGCCCAAGATGCGATGGCAATGCCAGATTTTATCACCCACACCGAATGCGAAGTTGATCTCACCGGTCAAACAATTACAATTTACCACCTCGGTGACATCAGCAGCCCTGGTTATTCTCCCATCACCTTGCCGTTGATCGCGTCCCTCGCGGATGCCATCGCCTATTACAACGCGCACGGCGGTATTTGCGGCGCGATGCTGGCTTCTGATAATCGTGACACAGGCGGCGATCCCGCACAAACTCAGGCCGGGTACGATTATTATTCCAGCCTCGACCCTAAGCCCGATGTTCTGGTGCTGTATTCTTCGCAAGATTCCGAACTGCTGCGTCCTCAGGTCGAAGAAGATGAAATTCCGGTGCTGATTAGCGCGGGTTCCATCGAAGGTCTGTATGGCAGTTCTGATGAAGTCACCCCTGGTTGGATTTATGCTACCAACCCAATTTATGCAGATCAATTTGCGACGTTCTGCGAATATGTTGGCGCGAATGCCGAGATGTTCCCCGAACCTGTGATCGGTTATATGGGATGGGGCGCACCAGCAGCAGCCTTCGGTGCCGCCGCCTTTACACCACAAGCCATCGCTTACTGCAACGAACAAGGTGTTGAAGTTGTCGAAACCGCAGAATCCTTCAGCCCAATCGCGACTGACGTGACGACCAACGTCGAAAACCTGACCAATGCCGGCGCGAACATCATTTACGTCAATGCGCTGGCGACTGGCCCGGTGCGCGTTGGTGAAGCGTTGGAAATTTTGGGCTTGAGCGAAGATGTACAACTTGCCAGCGTTAATTGGGGGCTGGATACCTCCGCCGCATTTGTGGCGCGTGGTTCGCTAGGTGCAGATGGCCTGCCCGTCCTCAATGGTATGATCGGTTCTCTCCCCTTCCAGTGGTGGACGGAAACCGACCTGCCGGGTATCGCGCTGGTTAAAGAACAAGCCGAACTCAACGAGCGTGCAGCGCCTACACAGGGCATCACTTACCTGCTCGGCTGGATTTTGGTCGATACTTACACTGAACTCTATATCCAAACGGTCAACCGTGTTGGCAGCCTTGATGCGGTCACAGGCGCAGAGATGAAAGCCACGATTGAAGGCGCTTCGTTCCAACCGCTTGGCCTCTCGACATTTGATTTCTCCGGCGGCGCACTGCGGGCGACTCCGTTCAATCGGATGGTACAGCTTCGCTTCGTGAACGCAGGCATGGACGGCGTGGCGACCTCCGGCGATGATGCGATGGCTGTTCCGTTAGAAGACGGCAGCAATTACTATCCGCCGCTGATTATCCCGTTGACGGAGTTTGCACCCGCCCCCGATACGCTCGGTGTTGCAGGCGAATAACGCTGAATCGGATTAACGATTGATGCACAAAAGGACAGCATTAGGCAGAAAGTCGTCTTGGCTGTCCTTTTTAAGTTAAAAATCGTAAGTGCCGAGTTCTGAGAAAGATTTGTGCGAGAGGATAGAAACTTTGAACCACAGAGGACACAAAGATTACAGATATTCTCTTTCAAATTCTTGGTGTCTTGGTGGTTCAACGTTTTCAAATCGAGTTAGCGAGTCCTTGCTCAGAACTCATCACTCACAACTAAGACCTAACACCTAAAAACTGAGAACTAGATTATGTTAACTGTCAACAATATTGAAGTGATTTACAACGGCGTGATATTGGTGCTGCGCGGCGTGACTTTTAAGGTGGAAGCGGGGCAAGTCGTCTCGCTGCTTGGCCCCAACGGCGCGGGAAAATCCACCACCTTGAAGGCCATCAGTGGACTGCTCAAAACCGAATTAGGCGAAATTACACGCGGCAATATCCAATGGAACGACGAGCGCCTTGATGCCTACAGCGCCGAGGATATTGTCCGTAAAGGCATTATTCAGGTCATCGAAGGCCGTCCCCTCTTTCAGCATTTGACCATCGAAGAAAATTTACAGACAGGTTCGATGGTGTATGAAGGCGGCAGGCAGTATAAACGCGATTTAGACATGGTCTTTAATTATTTCCCCCGCCTGCGCGATATGCGGAAGCGCGTCAGCGGTTATCTTTCCGGCGGCGAGGGGCAAATGCTCGTCATCGGACGGGCGCTGATGGGGCATCCCAAATTGATAATGCTGGATGAACCGTCGCTTGGCCTCGCGCCGATGTTGGTCGCGGAGATTTTCGAGATCGTGCGCGATATTCGGGCGAAGGAAAAAGTCTCGGTACTGCTGGTGGAGCAAAACGCCCGCGCCGCTTTGGAACTAGCGGATTATGGCTATGTGATGGAAAATGGACGTGTAGTGCTGGATGGTCCCGCCGCCCAACTGCGCGAAAATGAAGATATTAAAGAATTTTACTTAGGGCTGAATACCTCTGGTGAACGGAAGAGTTACAAAGAGGTTAAGCATTACAAGCGGCGCAAACGCTGGTTAGGATAAGACTAGTACACCAAATCACTAAGGATGAGGTTTCATTGGGCAATTCTAGCGTGCAATAACGCGGAACCACTCCTCACCTTCACCAAATCACGATACTAGGACGGGCAATCGAGGGGTTCGATGGACATCAAAGATACCAAACTCGATCAATGGGCGCAGTGGCTGCTGCATACGCGGCATGGCGGTGATGAGTCTCGTTTACAGGCGGTGTTGGCGGCGCTTTATCCTATTCGTGACCGTGTGCTGAACAATGCTGCTTTGCACGGCGAGGAAATTCTGCTAGATGTAGGCTGCGGCGACGGGCTGATTGGCTTCGGCGCGTTAACGCAGCTCCCTGCGGGACAAGTTATCTTCAGCGATATTTCGCAAGATTTGTTGGCGCATACAAATTCAGTGGCGGAACAGATGCAAGTTTTGGAGCGCGTTCAGTTCGTCCTTGCTTCC
>DAOTTO010000497.1:0-7058 GCA_034437895.1 Anaerolineae bacterium
CGCATCCACAATTTCATAAGCAAACGTCAATGCGCGGCTTTGCATCT
Source organism: Anaerolineae bacterium (assembly GCA_034437895.1). Taxonomy (GTDB): domain Bacteria; phylum Chloroflexota; class Anaerolineae; order Aggregatilineales; family Phototrophicaceae; genus JANRLJ01. Next base: position 48 of record DAOTTO010000497.1, read on the forward strand.
CGGCAATCCACGTCCGTACCGTAATGCGCTGCTCATAACGGGCGGGCTGAACATAACGGGCGTTCACTTCCGTGACCACGAGAAACAAACCGTCGCGCTCAAAATTGCTGTAAGGATTGCCGCGCTCACGGGCATAAGCACTGCGGCCTTCCTCAAAATAGACGATGTAATTGCTGTGATGGACAATGCCCATCGCGTCTGTTTCGGCATAACGGACGGTGAAAGTGGTCTCGGCGGTAAAACGATCTGTGGACGGCAAGGGCGAGAATCTCCATTGGTTTGATTCAATTAAGGATACCCGTCACGTCCAAAGGCGGCAAGGCGGCACTTGGCGATGGCGATGGCGATGGGGCGGTTTACACTAGCGCCATAAAATTTTTGAGTGGAGTAACGGTGTGATGAAGCAATTTGCTTTAGCTTTTGTGGTTTTACTGATGTCGATCATGATCGTAAGTGGGATTTCGCTGGCGCAGGACGGGGATGGCGACACCCCAACAGGGACAATTGTAGATGTGCTGCAAACCTTGAGCGTTCCTCAATTCGGCGCGGAACCCAATGATCTTTACCCGGATATTGTCCAATCGCGCACTGCAGACGGCGGATTTGTGCTGGGTGATCCTGATGCGCCCCTGGTGGTCGTAGAATTTGCCGACTTTATGTGTCCGCATTGTCAGGAATATGAAGAGACGATGGATCAATTTATTGATGAATTCGTGCGGACGGGGCAAGCACGGTTGGAATATCGCTTTTTCCCGATTGTGAGCCAAGTGTACTCGCCGCTGACCTCACAGGTGGCGGAATGTGCCGGAGATGAGGGGATGTTTTGGGCGGCGCGGAGTCTTTTGTTCAGTTTGGCGCAGCAGCAGGAAGTAACGCCCGAAATTTCGCAGTTGGTGGCAGATCGACTCGGCCTTGATGCGGAATCGCTGGCAGATTGCGTGACGAGAGCGCAGCAATTTGTGACCGATATGCAGTTGGGTGATGCGCTCGGTGTGAACGGCACACCCGCGATTATGGTGCGCGTGGGGGAGTCTGATCCGCAGTGGAGTGTACGCGGCGAAGTGTTTGATCGCGGCGGATTACCCTACGAAATGCTGGCGTTGATCGCTCAGTCCGTGAATGAGCAAAATTCGGGCGGCTGAAAATGATAATATCAAGGGCGCGACCTATCGTTTTCGCAGGATGATCGCGCCTTTTTCATTATCGACCACTTCGACCACATCCAGCGCGTAATCTGCCAACCACTGCGCGACCATTGCGTGTTCGTCGGGACGCATAAAATCATCAACGATGATAATCGCGCCCTGTGCCAGCCGATCAAACAGCATGGGCAGCGCGGGGTAGCGGGAACGTTTTTGTAACCCTTCTGGCGGGCCATCCACGACGAGCAAATCAATCGACCTGATTTTGGGGATATGGGTCACATCGTACCACTGCCATGCGCCTTCTTTGAGCGCCACAGAAGTCAGTGGTGTGTGGACGACGCTGGCATACTCCGCTAAACCGTGCGCTTCCACCCGTGCTGTTGAGATAGCGGCAAAGCCCGCTTCATGCTCCAGCGAGATCAATTTTCCAGTGCCGAGCGATTTCAACAAATGTCCAGAAACGAGCGTCGAAACCCCACTGCCCAATTCTAAAATCATCTCTGGGCGGTGCTGCTGAATCTGTGCGGCGATGATCGTCAACAAATCCGGCGATGCCGCCCAAAGCCGCATTGCCGGAATCGGTTGCGGCAGTTCAACCGCATTGTAAAGCGCGAACAAAGCTTCGACTTGCTTGTAATGATGAAAGTTTTCGATCTGCATTTTGTGGTAAAGATGCAGTTGGAGGGCAATCACAAGTCCGCCCAACGCGATGAGCGACCAAATCAGCGCACTCTCACCAAACTGCGCCCAAGCAATGAGTGAGAGCAGCGCCCATATTAGTCCTATGCGTATGACATACTGGCGCAGGGCAAAAAATTTGGGGTCATTCGCTTCAATGTGATTCGCGTGTCTCATCATTTTTTGTGTCGTGCCTCAAGCGTGGTATTGATGTCGTCTAAGCTGATGCCAAGCTGCGCCATCAAGACCAGAGTGTGATAAAACAAATCAGATAATTCGCCGATTTGCGCTTCCCGCCCCTGACTCAGCGCCGCGACGACGACTTCAACCGCCTCTTCGCCGACTTTTTGCGTAATGCGGATAACGCCTTCATCCAACAGCTTATTGGTGTAGCTGCCCGGCTGCGGATTGGCCTGACGGTCACGAATCAGATTTTCAAGATACGGCAGCATATCGGTCATGAATTAAGCCTTAGCATGTAGGTAAAGTGATTGAGGGTTAGACCTGTGGCTCAATCTTGGTAAATTCAGTTAAAGTGCGATAAAAGCACGATATTGCTCCGGTATGGCAGGCCGGGCCAGCAGGATCAACCAGAATCAGTAAGGTATCTTCGTCGCAATCGACGTAAATTTCGCGTACAGTTTGGATATTGCCGGAAGTCGCCCCTTTATGCCAGAGTTCGCTGCGACTGCGACTCCAAAACACCGTTTCGCCAAGCTCAAGTGTTATCCGCAGCGATTCGGCATTCATATACGCCATCATCAATACTTGCCGCGTGTTGGCATCTTGGACAATAGCCGGAATAAGCCCTTGAGCATCCCAGTTGATCGTCGTGAGGAGGGGATTATTCATCTCCGATGGTCTCCCATCCAGTCAGGCGCATTGGGACACCGCGTTCCGCCAAATACTTTTTCAAGTCACCAATGCGGATTTCGTTATAATGAAAAAGTGTCGCGGCTAAGGCGGCATCCGCGCCAACCGTCGTAAGCGCATCGTAAAAATGCGACATCGCCCCTGCACCGCCGGAAGCAATCACTGGGATGTTGACGGCTTGCGCGATGGTTTCGGTCAGTTCAAGATCATAACCGGATTTCGTGCCGTCACGATCCATACTCGTGAGCAAAATTTCGCCCGCGCCGCGATCTTCCACTTCTTTCGCCCAAGCGACGGCTTCTTTATCCGTTGGTATGCGCCCGCCATTGATATGGACGACCCAGCGCCCATCAACATACTTGGGATCAATGGCGACGACGATACACTGGCTGCCGAATCCCCACGCGCCTTCCGTAATCAACGCTGGGTTGCGAATCGCCGCGCTGTTGATGCTGATTTTATCCGCACCTGCCAGTAGGGTCGTGCGAATATCGTCAATCGTGCGGATGCCGCCACCGACGCAAAAGGGGATAAAGATGCTGTCCGCGATATGGCGCACCATATCAAGCATGGTGCTGCGATTTTCATGACTGGCGGTGATGTCCAGGAAGACAAGTTCGTCCGCCCCCTCACGATCATAGACTTTCGCTTGCTCAACAGGATCGCCAGCATCGCGCAAATTTACGAAGTTTACGCCTTTGACGACACGTCCATCTTTAACATCTAAACAAGGGATAATACGTTTAGCGAGCATTGCGACTCTCCGCTGCTAAAAGGGCTTCAGCTAAGGTTAACCGTCCCTCATATAAGGCCATGCCGATAATCGCGCCTGCCACAACTTGGCTCCGCGCCAGTTGATGGATTTCTTCCATGCTGCTCACGCCGCCGGACGCGATAATCTTTAAGCCTGTATCGCGCCCCAGTTTGATTGTCTCAGACACATTTGCACCGATGAGACTGCCATCACGGTGAATATCGGTATAGAGCGCATGGATGACTCCCATTTCTGCGACCTGTCGTCCATAATCCAGCGGTGTAAGCTCGGATTTTTGCTGCCAGCCATGTGTGGTAATTTTGCCATCGCGTGCGTCAAGCGCCACACAAATCGCTTCTGCCCCGTAAAGTTTTATTGCTTCCGTAATGGCTTCTGGTTGTTCTACCGCAATCGTCCCTAACACAACCCGTGATGCCCCTTGCTTTAGGGCATGACCAATGTCTTGCATCGTCCGCAACCCGCCGCCGAACTGAATTTTGATACCCAGTTTAGCGGCTTTCTCTAAAATACTGCCGTTATCATTTGCTGCGGCAAACGCGCCATCAAGATTCACCATGTGCAGCCATTCCGCACCTTCATCCATCCATTTTTGGGCGATAGCCAGTGGATCATCACTGAATATTGTCTGGCGGTCTGGATCGCCCTCTTTTAAACGGACAACCTTGCCACCGCGCAAGTCGATTGCAGGATAGATAATCATTACGAATCCTCAATTACAATTTCAGAAAATTGCTCAAGATTTGTAAGCCGATACGCTGGCTTTTTTCTGGATGAAACTGCACCCCATAGATGTTATCACGCTGCACCGCCGCCGCAAACGGCAGACCGTAATCCACCGTTACAATCGTATCCTCGGCCTGTTCCGGCACACAATAATAACTGTGGACAAAATAAGCGTAGCTATCACCTTCGATATTGTCCATCAGTGGGCTTGGGCGTGCTGGCTGAAGCTGATTCCAGCCGATATGCGGGACTTTATAATTTTCAGCCGTCGGAAAACGTGCAACTTTCCCTTGCAACACCCCTAACCCGGCATGATCGCCCATTTCCTCACTGCGATCAAACAAGAATTGCATCCCCACGCAAATCCCTAAATACGGGGTTCCAGCGGCAAGCATCTGCTTGAGTGGTTTAACCAGATTTTGCTTTTCGAGTTGTTCCATCCCGGCAGCGAATGCGCCGACACCGGGCAGGATAATCTTTTGTGCGCCTTGAAGTTCATGGGCATGATGGACAACACGCATACTTTCTACACCGAGATAATTGAGTGCGTGCAGCACACTCCGCAGATTTCCTGCGCCATAATCAATAACGGCTAACATAAGTTCTCCACGCCTCCTTAAAAACAAAAAACCCCGCGTCGGCGGGGTTTGGGCTTGCGTAACATAAATAAATGCGACGGGCTAAACCAACACCGAGAAGTTTGTATGTTGTTGGTGGTGATGGTGCTGTTGAGTCAAGATGCCGCCTCACTTTAGATGATGAGGAGAGTATACCCATAAGCTGAAATAATTGTCAATATTCTATGCCTACATGGGATGCGCTACAATAGCCCGAATATCTTTTTGACGAAAAGGGCGTTTTGTCCAATGAATTCCCTCATTGCCCTCATTACTGATTTTGGCACGGATGATATTTATACGGGTGTGATGAAAGGCGTGATCTATGGCGTTCACCCACAGGTACGCATCGTCAATATCACCCATGCTATCGAACCGCAGAATGTGCGGCAGGCGGCTTTTGCCCTGCTGAATGCTTATAAATACTTTCCGGCGGGAACCATTTTTTTGGTGGTGGTTGATCCCGGTGTCGGGAGTACCCGCAGACCGCTTGCCGTTCAAGCAGGCGATTACTTTTTTGTCGGGCCCGATAACGGTGTGTTGAGCTATGCGCTGGCGCAAATCGGTGCTTATCAAATTGTGGAACTCAATCAAGCGGCTTTTCATTTACCGGATGTGAGCAATACCTTTCATGGGCGAGATATTTTCGCGCCTGTTGCGGCTCATCTCGCTTCTGGCGTTGCGCTGGAAAAAGTCGGGTCGCCGTTAGAAAGTATGCTGACGCTGCCATCGCCGGAAATTTCCGTGAGCGGACGGCGTGTTATCGGCGAAGTGGTTGATATTGATCGTTTTGGAAATGTGCTAACGAGTATTGGACATTTACGTTGGGTTACGCCTAATGAACGTTTGACGCTCTCACCCGCATTCGGCGATCATGAAAACGCCACCGTTCCGATACGGGCGACGGATGCTATCGTGACCGTTCATGGCGAGGAGATTACGGGCATTAACACCGCCTACAGCGAAGCGCCACGCGGTTATCTTCTGTCACTTGTGGGCAGCACAGGTTATCTGGAAATTGCCATGAATCAGGGTAACGCGGCACAACGCCTAGATGTTGCTGTTGGAGATCGCGTGGAGTTACAGATCGGAGATGTGAATGCAGCAATTCGTCATTGAAGGTGGACATCCGCTGAACGGGGAAGTGACCCCAGGCGGGAACAAAAACGCGATTTTAAAAATGCTTCCGGCGTGTATGCTGACAGAAGAAGCGGTCATATTACGTAACGTCCCCGAAATTGCCGATGTTGATGTCACCATCGAAATTATGCGGATGTTGGGCGCAAAAATTGACTGGATTGCGCCGAAAACCCTTCAGGTTGAAGCAGCAGATATTCACTCAGCCGCGCTGGATCGGACTTTGGCGCAAAAAATCCGTGCGAGTTTCGTCTTTGCGGGTGCGATGCTGGGCCGCTGTGGATGGGTCGAACTACCTGCGCCCGGTGGCGATTTGATTGGTGAGCGACGTGTCGATACGCACGTCAACGCTTTTAAGAAGATGGGTGTAAAGATCAGCTTTGATCGTGGCATGTTCCACATGCAGGCAACAGAACTGCGCGGCGCGGATATTCTGCTACAAGAGGCCAGTGTGACGGCGACAGAAAATGTGCTGATGGCGGCAGTTTTGGCAAAAGGGACGACTATTATTCGCAATGCCGCCAGCGAACCCCATATCCAAGATTTATGCACGATGCTCAATACGCTCGGCGCGAAGATTGAGGGCGTTGGCTCTAATCGGCTTGTGATTGATGGTGTGGAAAGGCTGCATGGCGGGGAAGCACGAGTCGGCGCGGATTTTATGGAAGTCGGGAGTTTTATTGGCGCGGCGGTGGTGACAGGCGGCGAAATACGCATTAAAGAGGCCGATCCGCAGCATCTCGATATGGTAGCGCTGGTATTTGAGCGTTTAGGGGTAACGTGGCAAGTCGAGGGGAATGATATATTTGTTCCTTCCAACCAATCGCTGACGATTCAATCTGATCTTGGTGAGCGCATCCCGATTATAAAAGCGCAGCCCTGGCCTGCTTTCCCGCCAGACTTAATGAGCATCGCGCTGATGATCGCCACACAGAGCGCCGGAGCCGTGATGTTCCACGATTGGATGTATGAGAGCCGCTTTTTCTTTACTGATAAACTGGTACAGATGGGCGCACGGGTGACGCTGCTTGACCCGCATCGGGTGCTTGTGCAGGGGCCGACG
>DAOTTO010000498.1:0-2160 GCA_034437895.1 Anaerolineae bacterium
ACCTACTGTATCCCTACAAAGACAAATATGAGGTCATTGCGAGTTAAAAGTATGACAAATACGCCTAAAGAAAAGCCTGCATCAAATTCACTCGTAAAATGGTTGCTTAATGTTATTTCTACGCCCAGTATTGGGCCTTTCTTAGCCCTACTCATATCGGGTGGATTTTTTTATACGCAGAATGAGCGCTTTATTCAGCCCCAGAATCTTTCGCTGATTTTGCAACAGACCAGTTGGATTGCGGCGCTGGCAATCGGCCAAACACTCGTTATTTTGACCGCTGGCATTGATTTATCTAACGGCTTGGTGATGGCTCTGGGAACGGTCATCATGACCAAGATGGCAGTCGTCAATGGCGTAGACCCGGTAATCGCCATCGGCATGGGGTTTTTAGTCATTATGGCTTTCGGCCTGCTTAATGGATTACTGGTTACGCAGCTCAAGTTACCGCCTTTTATTGTGACGTTGGGGACACTCAATATCGCCTTTGCTCTAACGCGCATTTACACTACAGCGACTATCAATGGACTGCCGCCTATTCAGAGAATTTTTGGTGAACGGGTGGATTTATTTGGCACCAGTTTTACCTACGGCTCTTTGTTTGTGTTTGTGCTGTATATTGTGATGTGGTTTGTCCTACGTGAGACCGCTTTTGGGAGGCATATCTACGCCGTCGGCGATGATCGTGAAGCGGCGCGGCTGATGGGTGTGCCTGTCAATCGCGTACTGATCCAAGTTTATGTACTCGCTGGATTTTTCTATGCGATAGGGGGTTGGCTCTTGATTGGTCGCATTGGCTCTGGTGATCCGAATGCAGGGCAAACAGCCAATCTGGATAGTATTACCGCCGTCGTGATTGGCGGCACAAGTCTCTTTGGGGGACGCGGTAATTTGCTCGGAACACTGGTGGGGGCGCTGATCGTGGGTGTTTTTATCAACGGTCTCCAAATCACCGGGGTTGACCCGCTGTATCAACGGCTGATTACCGGCGTACTCGTCATTCTAGCGGTGACGCTCGACCAAGTTGTATCCAAAAAGGCACGCTAATGATGGCAGAGCAAAATAATAACCCCCAACCTATCTTTGAAGCGCGGCGTTTAGTGAAACATTATGGGCAAGTTATTGCTTTGGACGGCACAGATTTTGAACTCTATCCGGGTGAAATTCTGGCGGTGATTGGTGACAACGGCGCGGGTAAATCCACCCTCATTAAAGCATTATCCGGCGCAATCCAACCCGATTCAGGTGAGATATTTCTTAATGGAGAGCGTATTCATTTTCATGGGCCGAGTGATTCACGTCGTCATGGCATCGAAACGGTTTACCAGACCCTCGCCGTCGCGCCATCTATGAATATTTACGAGAATCTGTTTCTTGGGCGGGAAGTGCGTCGTCCCGGCGTACTGGGTTCTGTTTTCGGATTACTAGATAAAAAGCGCATGTTGCAAGAATCAACAACCCACATGCAGCATCTTAAATTCGCCATTCAGTCGATGACGCAGCCCGTGAGTACGCTTTCTGGTGGTCAGCGGCAGGGGGTCGCAGTCGCCCGCAGCGCGGCATTTGCCAAAAACGTCATCATCATGGATGAGCCAACCGCCGCGTTAGGCGTAAAAGAATCGGGCATGGTGATTGAATTGATTCATAATGTACGTGCGCGGGGCTTACCAGTCATCCTCATCAGCCATAATATGCCGCAGGTCTGGGAACTGGCAGATCGCATCCATATCCAACGTCTTGGCAAGCGTGTCGCCGTGATTAAACCCAGTGATTACACCATGTCGGATGGTGTCGCTATTATGACGGGCGCAAAAAATATCGACTGACTCACCTGATATAAATTGTCTTTGAACTCAAGGATCATTTACGCACTGCCTTCAAATTCATCAAGCGGCTCGGTATTGCCATTGTTGGGAGCTACTTAAATGCAGATTCGGCTTTTGACACCAAAGCTGCCCGCAAAGTTTGCTTCAATCACAAACTCATTCCCAACATCGCGGAAAACAAGCGTTCCCGCAAGAAGACCAAATGCGGACGCAAACGCTTATTCAACCGCGACGTCTACAAGCTGCGCTTCACCAGTGAGCGGACCTTTGCTTGGATTGACAAGTTTCGCGCCCTGCTGGTTCGCTTTGACCGCAAAGCCGCTCATTTCATGGG
>DAOTTO010000499.1:0-44844 GCA_034437895.1 Anaerolineae bacterium
ACTTCGGGATACCTCACCAGTTCCGAACTCTGCGGTGAGCGATTAAACAGGTGATTGGGAAAAGCCAGTGTCGCTCACGCCAAACCAGTCCGTAACATTGTCTAGGTGAACTTAACCCCACGCAAGCGGAGAAGGCTTTGAGGGAGAGCCAGTAGGTAACTGCAAATCTCCCTTTCCCTTCGGGGATTATCGTCCGCTACTATTGAAAGGATTAAGGTGCTTACCTCCCTATGCCTAAAGGCAGGGGTATCTCGCACCGATTTCGATGAAAAAGTTCAATCGCATCACTTTGGTTTTCGTCCTGCTGATGATGGCGGCAGCGCTGCCTGTTGTACGGGCGCAAGACGACGAAGTATTTCGTGTCGCAGTGGTCGCGCCAAGTGCCACCAATGATCTTGCATTCAGCCAGAGTATGTATGATGCGCTGGTTGCCGTTCAAGAAGAGATGGGCGAAGATGCCTTCCAATTCGATTTTCAGGAAGGTACATTTGTGGTTGACGATGCAGCCGTCGCACTGCGCGATTGGGCAGCTTCCGGTGAATATGATCTCGTGATTGCACACGGATCACAATATGGCTCAATCATCGAAGAACTCGCACCAGAATTCCCCGATGTCTCGTTTGCTTGGGGAACAGACATGAATACTTTCGATCTCGATAACGTATTTGCCTACACCGTCGCAGCGGAAGAAGGCGGCTTTATTAATGGTGTGATCGCTGCTGGCCTGACCGAATCCGGCGTGATTGGCGTAGTGGGGCCGATTGAAGTGGGCGATGCTAAATTGTATGTCGATGGCTTTGTGGCGGGTGTGGCGGCTGCTGATCCCGAAATCACGGTCAATGTCACCTATATTCAGTCCTTCAGCGATGTGCCGTTGGCTACAGAAGCCGCCGAAGCACACATTGCCAATGGCGCAGACGTGCTGACGGGAACCGCGCAGATGGTCGTCGGCCCGATTGCCGTTGCCATTGAAAACGAAGCCTATTGGTTTGGGACACAATCCAGCCAAGCAGAATTAGCCGCTACATCAGGTGTGACCTTCCAAGTCTATAAATGGGATGTGGTACTTGCGGAGATGATTACTGCCATCGAAGAGGGAACACTCGGCGGTGAAGCCTTCACCCTCACGCTGGAAAATGGTGGCCTTGAAATTGAAGTTAGCGAATTTGCGGAGATGGATGAAGAATTGGTCACGGCATTGGAAGATGGAATCGAAACCTTAACTGAAGAAATTCTGTCTGGGGACATCGAAATTCTTCCTGAAGAAACACCTTCACCTGAAGCAACAGAATCCGCTGGATAAGCAGATTTAAGCCCGCAAGTAGCAACGGGACTATTTATAAAGGGACTCATCCGAATGTGTCCCTTTATTTCTTAAGTTCAATTAAATTAAATCGATGGCTTATGACTGAACCACAACCTTCTGAAAAACCACGCATCGGGCATCTCAAAATGCAGGGAATCGTCAAACAGTTTCCCGGTGTGCTTGCCGTCAACCATGTTGATTTTGATGTGCGATCTGGCGAAGTCCATGCCCTACTTGGTGAGAATGGCGCGGGTAAATCAACCTTGATGAAGCTGCTTTATGGTCTTTATCAGCCCGATCAAGGTCAGATTTTATTAGACGACATTGAGGCCAAAATTCGCTCACCGCATGATGCCATTCAACGCGGTATCGGCATGATTCATCAGCATTTTATGCTCGTACCTTCATTAACCGTCGCGGAAAACATCGCTCTTGGCATGAAATCATCTCGTGGCCTGCGCCTTGATCTCGATATTGTGTCGCGCCGAGTTAATGAACTCTCGGAACAATATAATTTGAAAGTTGCCCCGAACATTCCAATTTGGCAACTTGCTGTTGGGGAACAGCAGCGCGTCGAGATTTTGCGTGCGCTGTATAAAGGCGCGGCGCTCATGATCTTGGATGAACCCACTGCTGTGCTTACACCACAAGAAGTGGATGACTTATTCATCATCCTAAAAAAATTGGCGGCTGATGGTCAAGCCCTCATTTTTATCTCGCACAAACTCCATGAAGTGCTTGCCATCAGCCAGCGGATTACGGTGCTGCGTGATGGTCAGCGTGTCGATACCATCCCGACCCATACCGCCAACAAGCTCAAACTGGCGGAAATGATGGTGGGACGTGCTGTCGTTTTGGAATATCAACGTTCTCCTATTGTAAAAAATACAGAACGCCTCAAACTTACCGATGTGACAGCGCGAAGTGATCGCGGGGATGAAGGCTTAAAGCGTGTATCTCTTACACTATACGGCGGCGAAATCGTGGGCGTGGCGGGTGTCTCCGGCAACGGACAGCATGAATTAGCACAAATTATCGCTGGTTTGCGACCAATCACCGCCGGGAAAATTGAAGTTGCCGGTAATGAGGTAACGGGGAAATCCCCTGCTGCGCTGAATGCACTTGGTATTTCTTACATCCCCGAAGAACGCATGGTCGATGGTGTAATTAAAGATTTCACTGTTGCCGAGAATCTTGTTTTACAAGATCACGGACGCACCCCATTTAAACGTGCAGGTATCTTCCTCAATTTTGGTATTATCGCTAAGGCCTGTAAGGATGCAATTCAGGCTTACGAAATTAAAACCCCTTCACCAGATACTCCCATTAAAAATTTATCGGGTGGCAATATTCAAAAATTGATTCTCGCACGAGAATTATCTCGTCAGCCCAAAGTCCTTATCGCTGCCCAGCCAACACGCGGAGTAGATATTGGCGCGACAGAATATATTCATCACCGTCTGCTGGAAGAACGCAGTAAAGGGACAGCCATTTTGCTCATTTCCGAAGATTTGGACGAAATTTTAGCCCTATCTGATCGAATTATCGTGATGTATGAGGGGCGTATTGTTGGGGAAGTTCCGCGTGAGCAAGTTGATATTCAACAGCTTGGCGCGATGATGGCTGGCGCTACGCTTAGTTCAGGATGAAAAGCAGGTCATTTCGCGTTACAATAGAAGGATCGTTTACTTTTAGCCACAGGTCGTCTTTATAGGCGGCGATGAGAAATTGCCTCTGCTGTTTCCCGTCGAAAAGTGCCTCGTAGCTTGCCTAAAGATAACTTTTTTAGATTAAGGTAGGTTATGAAACTCTGGAATCACTACCACACGCCCACTACTACTGAGGAAGCGATTGAACTGCTCATCCGTTACGCGGGACAAGCACGAGTCATCGCGGGGGGGACAGATTTATTGGTCGAGATGCGAGCAAATGGGGAGCAGCCCCAAGAAGCGCTGATCGACATTACACGTATTCCCGACCTCCGCACCATCCAAGAAGAAGGCGATTTCATCACGATTGGCGCGGGTGTGACGCATACGCAAATTGTAAAATCGGCGATGCTGGCAAACGTCACAACTTGCTTGGTCGAAAGCTGCGGCGTAGTCGGGGGTCCACAAGTGCGGAATGTTGCCACCCTCGGCGGCAATGTCGCCCATGCCCTTCCCGCTGGCGATGGCACAACCTCACTGGTCGCTTTAGATGCCGAAGCTGAAATTTTCCATAACGGAGAGCGAAGCTGGTCGCCCATTACGGCCTTATTTTTGGGGCCAGGGAAATCCCTTTTGAACCCGCGCCATGATTTGCTCATCCATTTTCGCTTCCGCCGTTGTATGGCACAAGAGGCAACCGCGTTCAGCCGGATTATGCGTCCACAAGGGGTCGCGTTGCCTGTATTAGGGTGTGCGGTTTGGGTGCGCTTGGATGACTCCGGTCAGCATTATGAGGCCGCACGGATTTCTATCGCGCCGATTGGCCCAACCCCCCAACGCGCCGAAGAAATTGAAAATGCCCTTATCGGGCAACCTACGACGGAAGCCACCACTGAGTCTGTAATTGAGCTGGCGCAAGAGGTACTCCATCCGCGCACGAGCAAATATCGCGCAACAGCAGACTATCGCACAGAAATGATGGGTGTGCTGCTGACGCGCACCTTAACCCGCGCTGTTGACCGCGCAAAAACTGGTAAAGCGATACCCGAAGGCGTAGGGATGTAAAGTGATAAACATGAGCAAATTAGACATAACGATTAATGGAACCCCACATTCGATAGATGTACCGGAATCGCGCACATTAGCCCAATTCTTGCGGCTTGATCTTGGCTTGACCGGCACGAAGATTGGCTGCGAAGAGGCCGAATGTGGCATTTGTACAGTCTTAGTCGATAGCATACCCGTCGATTCGTGTATTTATCCCGTTTTTAAGGCACAAGGATGCAGCATCACGACAATTGAAGGGCTGGCGCAAGGCGAAACGCTTCATCCCTTGCAAAGCAATTTTATCCGACATGGGGCGGTGCAGTGCGGTTTTTGTACACCGGGGCTAATCATGACATCGGCTGCCCTGCTGGAAGAAAATACCGACCCCAGCGAAAAAGACATCAAGATCGCGCTCAAGGATACTTACTGCCGCTGCACAGGCTATACCAGCGTCATACTGGCGATTCAATCCGCAGCGCAAGAAAAACGCGGCGAGAATCCGCTACCCGTAAATGATCCCAAAGTCGATGAGCCAATGGAGGTCATCAGCCGTTCTGTACCGCCCATTGAAGTGACCGAAAAAGTCACTGGACGGGCGAAATTCACCGACGATTTTGTGTTTCCACAAATGTTGTTTGCGCGGACGCTGCGTTCCCCCTATCCTCATGCCCGAATTTTGAGCATCAACACCGAAAAAGCGAAAGCACTACCCGGCATTCATACCGTTTTGACACACGTTGATGTCCCCGGCGAAAATTTACATGGCTTGGTTTACCGCGATTGGCCTGTACTATGTCATGATGTCGTGCGCTACGTGGGCGATGCTGTAGCAATTATCGCGGGCGAGACTGACGACATCGTCGCCGAAGCGCTTAAACTGATTGAAGTCGATTATGAGCCGCTGACTGTCGTCGCCGATCCTGAATTTGCTCATACGCCAGAAGCCCCTGTTTTGCACTCCAATCATCCAACAGGCAATCTCCTCAAGCATATCAAAGTTCGGCATGGCGATATCGAACAAGGCTTCGTGGATGCGGATGTTATTATCGAGCGTGAGTATCGTACTCCGACGACTGAACACGCCTTCCTTGAGCCAGAGTGCGCGATTGGCGTTCCGGCGGGTTATCCCGATCACGATAAATTGACGATTTATGTCGGCTCACAAATTCCCTATCAGGATCGCAATCAAATCGCGCAATCGATGAAGCTGCCTGAAGAAGCGGTGCGCGTCATCGGCACCTTAATCGGTGGCGGATTCGGCGGCAAGGAAGACATCGCCGGACAGATTCACGTCGCGATGCTGGCAACCGTCACCGGGCGACCCGTCAAGATGCTCTACACACGGCAAGAATCGCTGATCTTCCACCCCAAGCGCCACGCCACGATTATTCGCATTAAAACAGGTGCGAAGAAAGATGGCAAACTTACGGCAGTTGAGGCGACACTCTATGGCGATGGCGGCGCGTATGCCTCGCTTTCGGATAAAGTCATGACCCGCGCCACCACCCACGCGACAGGGCCGTATGAAGTGCCTAACGCCAAAATTGATTGCTTCGCCATGTACACCAACAACGTGCCATCAGGGGCGTTTCGCGGTTTTGGGGTAACGCAATCGGCCTTCGCGGTTGAGCAGAATATGGATTTATTGGCGGAAGCGCTGGCAATCGATCCCATTGAATTACGGCTGATGAACGCGCAAAAAGTCGGTGTGACCACGGCAACGGGTCAGCTTCTGCGTGAATCGGTTGGCCTTATCGAAACGATCAATGATGTGCAAGCCGATATGCTGCACACGCAAAACGGGCATGGCTTCAAATGGGCATGGCGCGAGGGAAACAAGGCCTATGGATGGGGAATCGCCTGCGCTTATAAGAATACCGGTCTAGGCGGTGGCGCACCGGATAAATCCGAGGCCGAAATCGAAGCCTACGAAGACGGGACGATTCAAGTCCGTACCGCCGCCGCCGATATGGGGCAAGGCATCGCGCATGTGGTCGCGCAGTGTGCGGCGGAGGAAATGCACATCGCCTATGATCGGGTTAAAGTGCTGCTGTGCGACACGGATTTAACCCCCAACGGCGGCCCAACAACGGCATCACGTCAAACGTTTATGACGGGAAATGCAGCACGCGGCGCAGCAATTGCCCTAAGAGAAGCCCTCAGCCGTTCCGCCGCCGAAATGATGGATGTCGCGCCAGAAAAAATCCGTTATGAAGAAGGCTTGATGCGCTATAACGGCGATAAAGTGGAACTCGGTCAAGTCGTCAAGTGGATGAAATCCAACGGCTTAACCCCGCGCACCAAACACGAGTATTGGGCCCCAAAAACACAACCACTCGGCACAGGTGGCGATATGCACTTTGCCTTTAGCTACGCCACACAAGCCACATTAGTTGAAGTTGATTTGGATACAGGCGAAGTCCATGTGTTAAAAGTGCTTTCCAGCACCGACATTGGACGAGCGATTAACCCGCTGATGTTGCAAGGCCAAATCGAAGGCGGAATCATCATGGCGATGGGCAATTGTCTGACTGAATCGTTCATTATTGAGGACGGTGTACCTTGGTCGCGACTGCTGGCACGTTACAAAATGCCGAGCATCAAGCACACGCCGGAAATCATCTCGCGCTTGGTCGAAAATCGTTCGTCTGATGGACCTTACGGGGCAAAAGGCGTGGGGGAAATCCCATCCATCAATACCACTCCAGCGATTGCAAATGCCATTTATAATGCAACTGGGGTGCGAGTTTTCTCTATTCCGGTCGATCAAGATGCGCTGTTACTGGCGATGAAAAATGGAGAAAAAGAAGTCCATCGCGCTTGGCATGACGTGAAATAAGCTAAACACGTTTGTGGGAGGGAACGGCTCATTGATCGTTCCCTTTCGCCAAATCGTTTACACTTGCTCAACTTGCGCTTCTTGCTGCGCTTTAAAAGTGGGCGCGGGCTGCCTTAACTGAATCCACTCGAACAAACTCCACACCACAATCGCACCGAAACCATAAGTTTGCGCGAACAAAAACGGCGCAATCCCCGGCAGCATCCGCAGCGCAATTAATCCAGCAACAGCCGTATACACTGCCAACGCAGCTTCCACAAAAATTGTCCAATCAGGACGCAAGGCATACTTGCTATCTTGCCAGGCCTGCGTCGAAAATTTAGGTGTGCGCTTAAATACACTTGGGCGACGAAGGAACGCTTCAAATACAGAGATGGTGTTACTGAACATCACACCGCTGCCAATGGCGATCAAGAAAGGAAATGCCAGCATGCGGCGCGGCCAATTGCGATACAAGGAACGTTGGCTCACCAAATACATAACTGGTGCAGCCAGCCCCGCGAACCCTAAAAATGGCAGCGGCAACTTTTCTAATACGCCGCTGACCATCAAAATCGGTGTGAGCAGCGTCATCGTCAATAAAAATGGCTGTGGCATGTATTGGCACAAATGGAGCGTTCCCATCAATTTCTGCTGGATAGTGAGCCGCTTGCTGCCCCACACCTTACTTAGCAAGCGCAGCAAGTTTTGGGTCGTCCCTTTGGCCCAACGTGCCTGCTGACGTTTGTAGGCGGCAACTTGTGGCGGAAGTTCAGCCGGAACCTCGACATGTGGCAGATAAAGATACTTCCAACCGCACATCTGCGCCCGATAACTTAAATCCAAATCCTCCGAAACGGTTTCATGCGACCACCCGCCTGCATCTTCAATCGCAGCCCGCCGCCAAAGACCGCCCGTGCCATTAAACCCAATCAGCAGTCCACCACGATTCCGTGCCGTTTGCTCGACAATAAAATGGGCATCAATGCTCATGGATTGGCTGCGTGTAATCAAGTTTTGTTCCGCGTTAAGATGGCTCCATCGGCACTGCACAATCCCAAGATGAGGATTGGTCATAAAGTAAGGCACGGTTAAACGCAGAAAATCCGGACTAGGGACGAAATCCGCGTCAAAAATAGCAACAATTTCATCATTACTCTGTGTCAGGCCATACTCTAACGCGCCGGCTTTATAGCCCTTACGTTCCGGGCGACGAATATGCTGAATATTCATGCCTAAATTGGCGTAATAGGCCACCCATCGAGCGACAATATCTTTCGTTTCATCGTCAGAATCATCCAAGACCTGAATATGCAAACGGCTGCGGGGATAATCAAGACCAATAATGGCAGCCAACAGCCGTTCAACAACGGCGGATTCATTGTATAAGGGCAGTTGAACGGTCACGCTTGGTAATTGGGAGTCTTCAATCTGCGGTAAGGGCGTTTGTTCGTTGCGATGCCACCACCAAAGCGCTAAAAAGATAAAAATGCTGCTGGAAAAAACCGCCAGAAAAGCAGCGGCAATCACATAGATCACCGTAAGTAACCCAATGATCGGACTCATATTTTTCCTTTAACGCAGGAAACCCGCCTAGATCAAATTGGGGCGGGAGTGAACCTAAGTATAAGTTAAGGTCGGGTTAAGAGAAAGGGTGTGGGCATAAGGTCTCAACGAGTTCTAATCCACCCCCTCTTGACGCGGTAAATGACGCGGCATCGGCCGCTCACTAATGTCCTCCAACAATCCGCCATGTCCCATTGCCACCAGATCAGCACGGGTTAAGCGCTCACCAGACAGCAAACGCGGTAGGATCATATCGATCACATTGGTTTTAAGCGATTTGATGCAGCCCGGTGCGCCGATGACGGGCGTTTTCCCCAAATAACCCAACATGAGTAAGCTGCCTGGATCAACCGGAACGCCAAAATGGGCAACGCTTCCGCCTGCTTCGCGCAAGGCCGAGGGGATAACATCTTCGTGGTCAATCGTCGCGGAAATTCCCGCCAATAAAATAAGATCATGCGCGGTCTGATGGGTGTAAATGGCATGAGCGATGGCAGATGCCGTGTGCGGCACATAATCGATTGTGTTGAGCTGGCTGCCTAACTGCTCAATCCGGGTTCGCACAGGCACGGAAAAATCTTCCATGAGGCTTTCACGCGCACTTTCCGGTCCAGAAATCACCAACGCAACAGAACATGACTGCAATTCTCGGACACGGATAATGCCGCCAGCTTCTTTGGCGATGGCCTCGATATCTTCAACACGGGCGATGGGTACGCCATAGGGGATAATCTTGACTAACGTAAGAAGCTGCCCCCGATGCACTAAAGTATGTTCACGCAGGGTAGCAATCGTGATTCCTTCATCAATGTTATTTAGGCGGTCTAACACAGGGACGTTAATCCGAAGTGGCCCCATCGCCAGTGCGGTTAAATTCGCCCGCCCTACCCCCGGCGCAGTCACTTTCACGCTTTCCCCCGCAATCGCGATCCCAACGCGCCTTGCAGCTTCGTTTTCATGTAAATCGGTGGCAGCTAATGCACCAACAATAACCGACTCGATATTGAGAGATCGCAGGGTTTCGACATCATCTGTCGAGAGCAGTCGGCCTTTATTAAACAAGCCACTTCCATCTGGCATGAGCATTTTATGCGCCAGAATTTTTCCGGCGGATTCGTCAAGCATAACCGAACCAAATTTCATCAGAGGACTCCGTTACGGATGGCAACGATTTCGGCCATGATACACAGCGCGATCTCTTCAGGTGTCTTCGCACCGATCTCGATACCAATTGGGGTACGGATACGCGCCAAAAGTTCCGTCGAAAGTCCGCCCTCGGTTAATCGTTTGATACGCTGCTCATGGGTGCGTTTGCTGCTTAATACGCCCACATAAGGCGCATTCGCGGGTAATGCCGCCCGTAAAGCGGGGTCATCAATTTTGGGATCATGGGTCAATATGGCGATGTAAGTTTCTGCGGTTATGCCCATCTCGGCAAAAGCTTTGTCGGGATAACTATGCGAAATCATCTCGACATCGGGAAAGCGTTCCTTCGTAGCGAAAGCACGACGTGGATCAATCAGCATGACGCGAAAACCGAGCAGATGCGCGATCGTATTTAAGGCAATCGCCACATGCGCCCCGCCTACAATCACTAAACGCGGACGCGGTTGATAAATATCAATTAGAATATCCTGATCGAGCAAACTCTCCCGTGATGACTTGTTCTGTTTGAGCGCATTTTGTCCAGCATTGATGAAGGCATCACAAAAGTCATCGGGGATGGTCGAATAGACCACACCTGTCTCGTCTAAAAGCATTTTTTTACCGATATGATCGCCTTTGAGAATCATTATCGTCACATAGGCTTTGTCTTGCTGAACATGCTGCTCAATCGCTTCCCACCACGCGACCTCTAACGGCTCAACAAACACGCTGATTTTTCCGCCGCAGGCTAATCCAATATCCCATGCCGTATCATCGCTTACACCAAAATACAGCAAGCGGGGTTTTCCGTCTTCAAGGGTATCCAGCGCCTCTTGGACAACAGCGGTTTCCACACATCCGCCACTGACCGATCCGCACATGCCCATATCAGCGGTGATGCCCATTTTCGCACCCGCCTGTCTAGGCGCAGAACCCCATGTTTCGACCACCGTCGCCAGCGCGATTTTGCGATTTTCTTTTAGCCAGTTATTGAGGGTTTCTAAGATATCTAACATGATTTTTATTTTGAATCAGTAGAGACGTAGAGGCTAGACTGCCAAAGATTTTTCTATGTCCCTAGGATTTTCTCCTATTTTTTCCTACTTCATCTTTTCCAATCAACGCGCCAAAGGTGTTGGGCAAGCGCTTCTAAACTCGCCATATTATGTATTGGCAAAAAATCGTCCACATAAGGCAGCATAGCCTGTGCGCCGCGTGTCAGTGGTTCATATTCCGCCGAACCGAGCAGCGGATTCAACCAGATCAGCCGATGGCAATTATGCTGTAACCGCCGCATCTCATCGCGTAATTCATCAGGTTCGCCGCGATCCCATCCATCCGTAATTAGCAGCACAATCGCGCCCCGCCCGACAACACGCCGCGCCCAATGATAATTGAAGTCGTGAAGCGAATCGCCCGTCCGGGTGCCACCACCCCAATCATTGACAGTCGTGCCAACTTCACGTAAAGCGAGATCAATGGACTTAAAGCGCAGCGGACGCGTAATGCGTGTTAATTTGGTACTAAAGACAAATGATTCGACCTGATACATACTGTTCGCTAAAGTATGGACGAAATGCAGCAGCAATCGCGTATACCGCTCCATACTGCCGCTGACATCACACAACAGCACGAGCGGACGCGGCTTAATCTTACGGGTGCGCGTCGGCATAATGACGAATTCGCCGCCAAAGCGTGTGTTACTGCGAAATGAGCGACGCAGATCAACATGTCGGCCTTTGCCGGGACGATAGCGCCGGACAACGCGCTCTCCCAGTGACCACGCCAAACGCTCTATCAACTGCCGCGATGCGAGAATTTCCTCCCCCGTCATCTCGGCAAAATCTTTAAAACGCAGCACTTCTTGTTGGCTAATGGTAGGCACGATGGCGATCAAATTGGGGTCAATCGCGGGCTTATCTTGCGCTTCATGAGCGTCATCAGGTGAAGCATCAGGCGGCGGCAGAAATTGTGTTTTCTTTTGATTCCGCTTTTCGCCCAGTGATTGCAAATCGAGCGTCGTCCCATCTTGCGGAGGCATCCGCCAGAACAATCGGAACGCTTCTTCAAACAGCGCAATATCACGCTGCCGGGAGACCATCAACGCGCGCATCGTATGATAAATATCTTGCTTGCGTTCCAGTTTTACAAATTCCAGCGCCCGTGCCACTTCGACCATCCGCAGCGGCGTTACATCCATACCTAACGCTCTACATAAGCGCCCGAATAGCAGTAGATTTTCGGTCAGTTTGCCGCCCTCATAAAGGGTGCCTTCAGGAATATAATAACTTCGCAGGGGCTTGTCAGCGTTGATCGTCATCAGGAGCGTTCCACCAATAATTTGGCGCGATCCAAAATTGCGGGAATTCCGCCGCGTGTCAGCAGTTCAATGTCGTCTTGATACTTCAGGATAACGCCGACGGTATCTTGGATAATTTCGGGCGAAAGCACCTGTTGATCGAGCGCGACCAGCGCCGCCGTCCAATCAATTGTCTCTGCCACACCGGGGGATTTAAAGAATTCCAGACGGCGCATTTCTTGGATAAAAGCCGTGATCTGTCGCGCCAGCATCGGTTTCACATCCGGCGCTTTCATCTGGACAATCGCAAGTTCTTTCTGGAAGGTCGGATAATCAATCCAATAATAAAGACAACGCCGCTTGAGCGCATCATGAATTTCCCGTGTCCGATTGGATGTGACGATAACGACAGGCGGCACAACCGCTTTAATCGTCCCAAGTTCAGGGATCGTCACCTGAAAATCTGAGAGTAATTCTAGCAAAAACGCCTCGAATTCCTCATCAGCGCGGTCAATTTCATCGATCAATAATACGGGTGGATTCCCATTTGCACTAGCTTCCAGCGCTTGAAGGAGAGGCCGTGCCTGTAGAAACTGGCGCGTAAATAAGTCACTTTCCATCTCATCACGGCTCGCCCCGCTGGCCTCTAAAAGGCGCAGTTGAAGCAGTTGATGGGCGTAATTCCATTCATAAAGTGCGGTGCTTACGTCTAATCCCTCATAACATTGAAGCCGAATAAGTTTTGTATCTAATATTTGTGCCAGCACCTTAGCGATTTCGGTCTTGCCAACGCCCGCCTCACCTTCCAAAAAAAGAGGCTTATTCAAGCGCAGCGCCAGATAGACCGTTGTCGCCAAACTACGCTCGGCGATGTAATGATTATTCTGGAGTGCCTCGGCTGTCGAATCTACACTTTCAAACATTAAACAATGCCTTCATGACAATAATTTATAATGTAGGGCAAGAAAAAAACGTCTTGCCCTACAAAAAAACTTTGATTAATTTGCTAGTGCGGCGTGAACTGCCCGCTTGAGATAAACCCCTGCCATCGCCCTGCGATAAACGCCGTCGGCAAAAATATCACCCATGACGACATCGCCGATTTCGCCCATAAGAGCATTCGCAGCGGCATCTAAGGCAGCAGCATCTAAGGATGACCCGCTTAATGCGGCTTCCGCACCCGGCGAGCGCCGTGCAGTCGGTGTCGCGCCACCCACAGCCACACTTGCACCCTTGCAAGTGCCGCCGTCCATATCCAACACCACACAAACACCAACAATTGCATAGCGCGAGGCGGGATGAGCCATCTTAACATAGGCGCTCTTTTTACTACCTAAGCTCGGAATTTCTACGCGGGTAATCAGCTCACCGGGGTGCAAATCGACAGCGAACAAATCCTGAAAAAACTCCGTTGCCAAGATTGACCGTGCGCCGCCCGAACCCTGCGTATGAATCACCCCGTCGCAAGCAATGACAACGGTTGGCGGATCAGAGGCGGGATCAGCATGTGCTAAATTTCCGCCAAGCGTCCCCCAGTTACGTACATGCGGATCGCCGACTTTGCCACAGGCGGAAGCCAGCGCTACACAGTGTTGCTGAACATCGGCTGACGCGGCAATTTGGGAATGGGTGGCGAGCGCTCCAATCAAGAGGCTGCCGCCCTTGACGGATATGCCTTTAAGTTCGCTAATACGCCCAATATCCACCACAAGATCAGGCCCAGCCAAACGTAGATTCATGGCAGGGAGCAAGCTGTGTCCGCCTGCGAGGGCTTTGGCATTCTCATGCCCAGAAAGTACTTGAACCGCCTCGGCAATCGTCGCCGGACGTTGATAATCAAATTGTGCAGGTCGCATTATATTTAATTCCTCCCCTTAGTGTCCGTTATGACCGTTACCAGATGCCGCCTGCATCGCCGCCCAAACACGCGGAGGTGTCATCGGCATATCAATCTGTTCAATGCCCAACGGACTCAGCGCATCAATCACGGCATTGTAAACGGTGGGTGTGCTGGCAATTGTGCCAGTTTCGCCGATACCCTTCACACCAATCGGATGATGTGGCGAAGGAGTCACGGTGCTGTCGATTTCAAATTTAGGGAACATATCGGCACGCGGGATCGTATAATCCATCATCGTGCCAGTGAGCAACTGCCCATTTTCATCGTACACAACCCCTTCATAGAGCGCTTGAGCAACCCCTTGTACGATGCCACCGTGAATCTGGCCTTCGACGATCACCGGATTGATTTGCGGCCCGCAGTCATCCACCGCGACATAGCGCTTTAGTTCAATCTTCCCTGTTTCAGGCTCAACTTCGACGATTGCAATGTGCGTCCCAAACGGATAAACGAAATTCGGTGGGTCATAAAACTGAGAGGCTTCCATACCCGGATCCATACCCGGTGGCAGACTCCAAGCAAGTGTTGCCATCAAGGTCGTCTCTTGAATACTCTTAAATTTATCGGGCGAACCTTTTACGAAGAACTTGCCATCAGCGTAGTCAATATCTTCAACTGCTGCTTCCAGCAAATGCGCCGCCATCGCCCGCGATTTTTCTTTAATCTTACGCGCCGCTAGGATTAAGGCCGCCCCTGCCACTGGCGTAGTCCGACTGCCATACGTCCCCCAGCCCATCGGCGTGGTATTGGTATCGCCGTGAATAATTTCGACATCCTCTACCGGGAAGCCAAGTTCGTCGGATATTAACTGAGCAAACGTTGTTTCCTCGCCTTGACCGTGTGGCGATGCGCCGATCATGACTTGCACTTTGCCCGTCGGCGAAACACGTACAATCGTGCTTTCCCACAATCCACCCTGAAAGCCAATCGCACCCGCGACTTGACTCGGCCCAAGACCACAAATTTCGCTGTAAGTTGTCACGCCGATGCCAAGATAACGTCCCTGCTGGCGGGCTTCGGCTTGCTCTATGCGGAATTGATCGTAACCAATCATGGCTAACGCTTTACTGAGCGCCGCTTCATAATTACCGCTGTCATAGGTCAAACCGATTGCCACCGCATGACCGTTTTCAAACGGCGGGATCAAATTCTTGCGACGGATTTCAACAGGATCCATCTTCAATGCGTGCGCCATTTTATCCATCAGGCGCTCAACCAAAAAGATCGCTTCCGGACGACCCGCTCCGCGGTAGGCATCTGTCGGTGTCGTGTTCGTAAAGACACCCACCGATTCACAGCGAATATTCGGGAAGGTATATGCTCCGCTGTACATCAAGCCGTGCAAAATTGTTGGAATACCCGGCCCCGCCGTCGAAACATAAGCGCCTAAGCCAGCATAAACTAACCCACGAATACCCGTCACTGTGCCGTCATGCTTCGCAGCCAGTTCGACATATTCCACATGATCGCGTCCATGAATGGTCACGAGATAATTTTCACTGCGTGTTTCCGCCCATTTCACGGGACGATTGAGTTGGATGGATGCCCAAGCTGCCAGCGCTTCATCGGCATACACGGGAAGTTTGCTGCCGAAACCGCCGCCGACTTCTGGTGCAATCACGCGCAGTTTATGTTCGGGAACACCGGTCATACCGCTTAAGATGAAACGGTGAATATGGGGGTTCTGGCTCGTCACCCAAACGGTAAGTTCATTTGTCCCGGCGTTCCATTGCGCCAGTGATGCGCGAGCTTCCATCGCTGTTGGCAAAAGACGCTGCTGAACAATCCGTTCCTTCACGACCACATCTGCTTCCGCGAAGGCTTTTTCCACCCCTTCATCACCGCTGCTGGCGATCCAACGGAACGCGATATTATGCGGTGCTTCGTCAAAAAGCTGCGGCGCACCGTCGTGAGTGGCCTCTTCAGGATTCACCACCGCGTCTAGCACTTCGTATTCAACCTGCACAAGTTCAGCCGCATCCTGCGCCTGATAACGGTTTTCCGCAATCACAATCGCCACACCATCGCCAACATAACGCACTTTATCTTTTGCCAGCGCAGGATGGGCGGGTGTCTTTAAATCAGAATTCGGGATCAGCCATGCACAAGGTACAGTGCCTAATCCGACTAAATCTTCGCCAGTATAAACGGCCACCACACCGGGGGCAGCCTTCGCCGACGAGGTATCAATACTTTTGATATGTGCGTGAGCATAAGGACTGCGGACGAAAGCCATGTGTACCATGCCGGGCAGCACCATATCGTCGGTATATTTGCCTTGTCCCGTGATAAGGCGCGGGTCTTCACGGCGACGAATGCCAGAACCAAAAATGCGCGTACTCATAATTTAGCCTCCCATCGCTTCTGAAGCGGACTTCACCGCCGCGACAATATTCTGATAACCCGTACAGCGGCAGAGGTTGCCTTCTAAACCGTGTCGGATTTCTTCTTCATTGGGGTGGGGATTGTTCTTGAGGAATGAAGCAGAAGCCATAATCATACCGGGTGTACAGTAACCACATTGCAGGCCATGTTTTGCCCAGAAGCCTTCTTGTACCGGATGCAGTGTGCCGTTGGTCGCCAGACCTTCAATTGTAGTGACTTCCCGCCCATCTGCTTGTACAGCCAAGCACGTACAGGATTTAATGCTTTGCCCGTCCAAATGGACTGTACATGCACCACACTGACTGGTATCGCAGCCGATATTGGTTCCAGTTAAACCGATTTCTTCACGAATAAAGTGTACCAGCAGCATTCGCGGCTCAATATCACGTTCAAAAACTTTACCATTTACCTTAATCGAAACTTTCATAAGATTACATTTCTCCAAATTAATTTGTCGTGTTGATGACGCTTGCAATAGCTAAAGGTGGGATGGTTCGTATCAACGCAAAAGGTCATGCTCCTTTCTATACTATTGCATCCATAAATACTGCGAATTTGACAAGGCGCTGACCGATAGAGGTCGGCTTGCCCGAAATATTTGCTTCAAAGTTCCAATAGCGGAGGATTTGTATTTGTTCCGCATTATGGATTAGATCAAACAACGCCCTGCTGCCAGTTCGATGGTCAGTCGAGACATTACTGAATTTGGCAACGGAACGCCAATCTATTTTTTTATTTTCTAAAAGGGTCGTTTCTTTAACCTCGGAGAGTGCTTTTGCAATCAATTCCGGGTCTATGAGGGAGTTCCATACAGATTCTTGGTTAGAATCAAAGGAATAAGTGCTTGCAAGTTCCATAATTTTGTTGTCTCAACTGAACTATTTTTTACAGTAAATCTTTTTATTTTTTTCGTTGAATTACACTTTAAGACTGTAACACATTCTGGTTAACTCAGGCAAAATTTCCCTCATAATTGGCTCCATTTTCTCAAATAGTGTTGGGCAAATCGTTTTTTCAAGGAATAATCTGTGAGCCTGTTGCTGTTTGAGGAATCTCTTGCTAATGTCAGAGTACAAATTATGCAAGGTTTTAGAAAACTGAGGAGTCTAGTGATGTTATTTACCTTGAGTCGCAGATTGAACATTTTCGTATTATTGATAGCGTTAATCCTAATCAATAGTGTGCAAGCGCAAGACGAAACACCCCTCATCAGCGCCCAATCCTGTGCCGCAGCGGGTTCGCTGGACTTATGGGTATGGGATGCCAATTGGGGCGAAATTTTGGAAAGATCGGTTGCGGCATGGGAAGCAGCCTATTGTAATGGTGCACAAGTCAATATTGTCGTACATCCTTGGGAGGAATATTGGAATTTAGTCAAAACCGCCGCCACAGAAGAAGACCTGCCCGATGTACTGAATATGTCGCAAGATCGCTTTTACTTCTATGCCGATAACGAAACCCTGCTTGATCTGCAACCTTATTGGGATCAATATGGTGTTGATACGACACTTTGGGGAACGGGGCTGGTCGATCCCTATCGCTGGGGCGAGTTCGGTGATCTTTATGCTGGCCCTGTCAATTGGGATACCGTTGCCATCTATTACAACAAAGACATGTTCGATGCGGTGGAGTTAGATTATCCGACCTCCGATTGGACATGGGACGAGTTCGCGGCGGATGCTGCTGCACTAA
Source organism: Anaerolineae bacterium (assembly GCA_034437895.1). Classification (GTDB taxonomy): domain Bacteria; phylum Chloroflexota; class Anaerolineae; order Aggregatilineales; family Phototrophicaceae; genus JANRLJ01. The sequence goes on from DAOTTO010000499.1 coordinate 17,809, forward strand.
CCAGCGCCGAAAATGATATTTATGGGGCTGCCGTTTACAGTGAATATCAGGCAGGCTATGCAAACTGGATCGCCGCAAGTGGGCTTGCGCCTATTGTGCGTGAAGGACGAACAGATTGTACGCTCCAAGAACCCGGCAGCTTAGAAGCGCTTAATTTCTTAAAAGCCCTATATGACGCGGGTCACATGCCAAGCATGAGCGAGATTGGCGGAAGTTCAGCGGACGATGCCTTCGCCTTTTGGGCAGCTGGGCGCGTAGCGATGATTATAGGCGGATCGTGGAAATTACCACAAGCCTTTGCCCAAGTAGAGTTTAATTGGGATGTAGTGCGGCTGCCCCGCAATCCCGAAACTGGTCGTAGCCGTTCAATTTTGCATTCAGTCGGTTATGTCGCAGGGGCCAATACAGATAATCCAGAACTGGCAGCAAACCTTATCCTCTTCCTTTCCAGTGATGAAGGACAGCGTTTCTTTGCAGAAGCAGGCGGTGTTGCTCCAGCAAATCCCGCACCCAGCCTTCAACAAATTTGGATTGATTCCTTTGGGGATACGGATGTGAATATCCAGACGTTTGTGGATGCCACCCGTGATTCGCAAGGCGTAACCGTGTTCGACGAAATCTGGGAGTCCATCAATACAGACTTACCTGTCAATATTTTTGGCGCGGCGATGTCTGTAGATGAAGCGACCCAAATTGCCTGCGACTTTATCCATACGCAGCTTCCAAGCGCGAACCAATAAAGACCAAAAAATCGCAAAAGGGTCTTTGAAGGCGCGTAATGTCACCTGCGCCTTCTTACTTTACGTATTCTATTAGTAAAAACACTTCAGAAAGGTTAACAATATGGCTGAGTCTCGCTTATTTCCCGAAAATTTTGTCTGGGGTGCGGCGGCGGCATCGTATCAAATCGAAGGCGCGGCTTATGAAGACGGAAGAGGGCTTTCGGTTTGGGATATGATGTGTCGCAAAGAGAATGCCATTTGGAATGGTCACACAGGTGATGTGGCCTGCGATCATTATCACCGCTACAAAGAAGATGTCCAACTGATGCAATCGCTTGGTCTGCAAGGCTACCGCCTCTCAATCTCATGGCCTCGTGTGTTGCCAGAGGGCGTTGGACGTGCCAACGAAGCGGGGCTGAATTTTTATGACCGCCTGATCGATGAACTTTTAGCCGCAAAGGTTACGCCTTATGTCACCCTATTTCATTGGGATTTCCCCTATGCGCTTTATGCTCGCGGCGGCTGGCTGAATCCTGATAGCCCAGATTGGTTCGCGGAATATACTCAGGTTATTGTAGATAAACTCTCAGATCGCGTCACTTATTGGATGACACTCAATGAGCCACAATGTTTTATTGGATTAGGGCATCGTGATGGCATTCATGCGCCGGGGGATAAACTGGGTTGGGCGCAGGTCTTACAAGCAGGCCATCATGCCCTACTGGCACATGGTAAAAGCGTCCAGGCAATCCGCGCCCGCGCTAAAACCACACCTATAATCGGTTTTGCACCAGTTGGTGTGGTCTCTATCCCTGCGACGGAAAGCCCCGCCGACATCGAAGCCGCAAGACAGTCGATGTTTAGTGTGTCAAGCAAAAGTCTCTGGAATAACACTTGGTTCAGCGATCCTGTCTTTAATAAGCAGTATCCGGCGGATGGCCTCGCCATTTTTGGTCAGGATGCACCACAAGTCAAATCCGGCGATATGGACATTATCGCCCAGCCGCTTGATTTTTATGGTTGCAACATTTATCAAGGCACGGTGGTTAAAGCTGGTGTGGATGGCAAGCCGGAAGTCGTCCCCTTCCCAGACGGGTATCCGCAATCGGCCTTCCGCTGGTGGATTACGCCCGAATGCCTGTACTGGGGGCCGCGTTTCTTCTGGGAGCATCATCACCTGCCCATTATGATTACAGAAAATGGCATTTCCAGCATGGATTGGGTCGCGGTAGACGGCAAAGTCCACGATCCTGGACGCATTGATTATCTTCAACGCCATCTCTTGGCTTTTGCCCGTGCCGGGGCGGATGGGGTCGATATTCGCGGTTATTTTCAGTGGTCAATTATGGATAACTTTGAATGGGGCGAAGGCTTTAAAGAGCGTTTCGGGTTGGTCTATGTCGATTACCAGACTCAGCAGCGTATCACTAAAGACTCTGCCCATTGGTACAGTGAAGTGATTCGCACCAACGGGCAATCGCTCCGCTAATTATGTGAGGGGTAAGCCAATGATGACTTACCCCATTTTACATTATTGCACTAGGAATTAACCAATTGAAGCCACTTCTTCGGGCGTAAACGTAATTTCAGCAGCGGCGATATTTTCCTCTAAATGTTCTACCGAGGATGTACCCGGAATAAGCAGCATAACCGGAGAACGATGCAGCAACCAAGCTAAAGCAAGCTGTCCGGTTGTGACTTGATGCCGTGCAGCAGCGCTCATCAATGGGCTTCCCTCTTTCGTTAAGTCACTGGCAGCCAGCGGAAACCAGGGGATAAAGCCAATATTTTCGCGTTCACACATCTTAAGCACATCTTCAGAAGCGCGATCCGTCAAATTATAACGATTTTGCACAGAAACAATCGGGACAATCCCCATTGCCATCTGTAGCTGCTCCACTGAAACGTTGCTTAACCCGACGTGACGAATCTTCCCCTGTTTTTGCAGATCAGCCAACGTACCAACTGAGTCTTCAAACGGCACTTTAGGATCGGGACGATGGAATTGGTAAAGATCAATCCGCTCCAATTTCAAACGTTTAAGGCTGCCTTCGATGGCTTCGCGTAGATGTTCAGGGCGACCATCAGGATACCAATCGCCGGGGCCACCACGCAGCAAACCACCTTTAGTCGCAATCACCAAATCGGCTGGATAAGGATGCAGCGCCTCAGCGATCAAACGTTCACTTACGTCTGGACCATAGGCATCGGCTGTGTCGATAAAGTTCACACCAAGTTCAACCGCCCGCCGCAGCACTTGTTTCGCTTTTTCGGGGTCAGCGGGTTCTCCCCAAATACCCTGACCCGTGATTCGCATCGCGCCGTAGCCCATACGGTTAATCGTCATATCGCCGCCCAGCGTAAACGTGCCTCCGGCAGCAGCATTAGGTCGTGTCGTCATTATTTCAGCTCCTTACAATCGATAATCACTTCTATAAGACAGAAACAAGCCCTATTCCTTACCTCGTGCAGAGGCTAATAAAGCATCAATCACCTGCATATTGGCGACAGCATCCTGCGGTTTAAAACGCGGTGGACGGTTACTCAATAAGGCATCTGCAAAATCTTCCACCATCAGAGTGTATTGATTGATCGGTGGCGTGGTGATTTCCTGATAACGATCACCCTGCCAAACGCGGATTTTCGTCGCGCTCTCTGCTGTGGGGACAAAAGCCTCCTCCACGAGAATACGCCCTTCTGTTCCGCGCAAATCATAGGTATGTACACGCTGCGCCCGCAAACTGCAATCAAAATGTCCAACTACACCTGATGGAAATATCAGCGTTCCCGCGAGACTTTCATCAACCTCAGTCTGCACACCGAGACGGGCGACGGCCTTTGCCTGAATCGGTTCCTCACCCGTCATTAACCGCATAACATTAATACAATAGCACCCTACATCCATCACCGCGCCACCTGCCAGCGTTTTGCTCAGACGAATATTTTCTTCGCTGCGGAGGGGAAACGTAAATGTTGCGCTGATGGTTTGCAGGTCGCCAATCGCCCCATCTGCCAACATCTGTTTAACATGGGTCGTCTGGGGATGAAAGCGGTACATGAACGCCTCGGCAAATAGCACCTGACGCGCTGCAAAAGCATCAACAATCCGTTGTGCCTCCGTCGCGTTACTAGCAAGTGGTTTTTCGCACAGAGTCGCTTTGCTGGCTTCCGCGCAGCGAATACTCCATTCAGCATGTTCGCTATTAGGGACGGGAATATAAATCGCGTCGATATTTGGGTCCTCGATCAGCGCTTCATAGCTGCCATAGGCAGTTGGGATATTTGTCGCAGTAGCAAAAGCCTGTGCTTTTTCCAAGTTTCGGCTGGCAACTGCTGCGACCTGTCCATTATTGGATTGATGGATGGCAGGGATGACTCTTCCCCGCCCGATATTGGCTGTACTTAGGATTCCCCATCGAATTTTGTCTGACATCACGGCTGCACTTTCTGTTTGATCTGATTTGCAACGATCATAACGCAGGGCATGATTTTAGGCATCCGGGCATCAGCTAGTTATGAGGCCGTGCCAGTCGTGCTTTTTGTTCTTCCAACATTTTGTGTTCAAGATGAACACGCGCTGGTACAACCTTCTTGCGAGTCGCAGTCATCTTAAAAGCTAAACGATCTACATTGAGCGCATTCAAAATGACCTGCTCAACTAACGAGAATTCGTCTGGATTTTCACGATTGAAGTTCATTGGCTGTTGAAGGGGAATACTAGCATGAGTTATGAACGATGGAATAGGTGTGCAGTTACGCGAGAAGGTATGCAACATCAATGGATGTACCATGATGACATCACCAGCCTCGCCACTAAGTTCAACAAAATTGCTACATTGTGCTGCTATCGCGCCCCATAACGGGCTATCTGGCAGGATTCCTTCGGGATGCTCCAGAAGCATCTGTACAATAGATTGTATCGAATCCAGCGCAAGAAATGTCCCCCCTCCTTGATGAGGGATGTCTTGCCAAATAACCACTTGGACTAATCCTTGCTCATTGCTATCCAGAAAATGCACAAAATCATCGCCACCCACATGCCAATTGGCATCGTGAAGCGAAGGTGGCTGCCAAGCACAATCCGCCCCATCGTGGAAATTAACGATAAAACTATCGCCCCAAAATTGTAGATGCGGTGTTTTGACGCGGCATTCATCCCCTAACAAATCACAAGCAGCGCCCCACCCCAGCGGTGATAATTCTTTAATCCTAAAATAGTTATAAGCTGGTGTATGGATTATCCCTTTTGCCCATGTCATTGAATCGGCAGGATTAAATCCAAGACGTTCATAAGCAAGATCAACCCATATTTTTGCAAAATCACGCGAAAAGCAATTTTTGATAATCACAAAACCGTTATTAAGAAAATGCTGGACTTGTTTTTCATTAAGTATCAAATAAGGCATCGGATTTACCTCTATTCGCTCATCTAAAAACATCTCTTTCATCGTTGTCCTCCTTAATTTTTAGGGTATGCGGCGAACTGAATCGCGCACAATCAATTGCGTATTGACCGTAACGGTCATCGTCGTGCGGGCGTGATTCTCGGCACGATCACGCAACTGCCGTACCCCCATCACACCCATCAGAATTTTGTCTACATGCACTGTCGTTAATGCCGGGACAATTTCTTGCGCGAAATCAATATCATCGAACCCAATCAGCGAAAGGTCATCCGGTACGCTCAGTTCCAAATCTTGGGCCGCCTTGAGTACACCCATTGCCACTTCATCATTGCACGCAAAAATCGCGGTAATCCCAGGGAAACGACGCAGCATTCGAATTGTATCTTCGTAGGCCGTTTCACGAGAAAGCAATCCGTCTTCGATATAACAATCTTGAATACCATGATGTTTGAGCGCCCGCATATAGCCCTTCCGACGCTCACGGATACTCGGATACCCATCCGCAATGCTACCGATTAGCCCAATTCGGGTATGGCCTTGTTGAATAAGATACGACACCGCCGTATATGCTCCGTTAATATTATCGCTGATTACGCTGTCGAACTGCTGCTGCTCGGAATAAGCATCCACTAAAACAATCGGCTTTTGCGCGATTTCATCGACCCTTTCTTCTAAAGTTGCGCCCACGACCAATACGCCATCAACCCGACTATCTGTCAGCATCGACGGCATGGACAAGGGACGGTTGCGCGAATCAACCGCGATGTTCGCATACATCAGGCTCAGATTTTGCCGCTGACACTCACGCTCTACCCCTGCCAAGACGTGCGAATAGAAAGGATTAATCAGCGGGCTGTCAGTGGTGCGCTTGATGAGCACTCCGACCACAGCAAGTTTATTGGTCATCGGGGAGGACAAGCGGATTTGCTGTTGATAGCCGAGCGCGACGGCTGCTTCCAGAACGCGCTCACGCGTTTCTTGAGCCACATTCGGGCGATTATTCAATGCTTGTGAGGCCGTGCTTAAAGAAACACCGGCGCGTTTAGCGACTTCACGCAGATTAGAAGGAGGTGTCATAAAAACAAACTCGAACTTGTTCGGTAAACATTTTTAATAAAGCGAAGATACCATGTCTTACGATTTGTGTCAAACAGAAGTGGCAATCATCGAGTCACGTTATTCCCTCAAAACGCCCTCAGATTGGGTGGAAATGAAGACCATAAAAAAATCTATATAGGTTTGTCTGTAATGTCTTCTCTGCTTTGCAATCTAATCGTTAGATTAGTGACGATAATAAAATAAGCATTCATCACAGGAGGGATCAACATCATGCAAGGGTTAGAAGGCAAGAACGTCATCGTGACGGGGGGAAGTTCGGGGATTGGTCAAGCGGTTGCGATTCGGTTAGGGGCTGAAGGCGCAAATGTCGCCATTGGCTATCGCAAAGGCTTAGAAGAAGCCAAACACACAGAAGAAGAAGTGCATCGTCAAGCGGAAGCGCATTGGCACGAGGCTGTAGGCCAAATCCACGCCGCAGGAGGCAAAACACTGCTGGTTCAGGCCGATGTTTCTCAAGAAGAAGATGTGAAACAGATGTACGAACAAGTGATGAGCGCCTTCGGCGGGGTCGATATTCTCATCAATAATGCCGGGTTCCAAATTTCAGGCCCGTCGCATGAAATTCCAGTGGAATCTTTTGATCGCGTGATTGCGACAAACCTAAGGGGTGCCTTTATGTGCGCTCAGAGAGCGATTGCTCATTGGCTTGAAAAGGATAAAGCAGGCGTGATTATCAACGTCAGCAGCGTACATCAAGCGATCCCTAAACCCAATTACATTGGCTATTCGGCCAGCAAAGGCGGGATGCAAAACCTTACGCAGACACTCGCGTTGGAATATGCCGGACGCAAGATTCGCGTCAATGCAATTGCCCCAGGCGCAACCGTCACTCCGATCAATCGCGCTTGGGTAGATGATCCTGTAAAACGTCAGGAAGTCGTCCAACATATCCCGATGGGACGCGCTGGGACAGCCGAAGAAATGGCAGCAGTAACCGCCTTCTTATGCTCAGATGAAGCTGCATATATCACAGGACAGACTATTTTCATTGATGGGGGGCTAACGCTGTATGCAGATTTCCGTTCTCCCTGGTCCTCAGAGTGAGGATTAAGTCACTCGTTTTAGGGTGTTTTTATCATTCAATTTACACGAAGACTACTTAAGCAAGGGGGCGATATGGCAAAGCTAACTGCGGTACATAAACGTTTAAGCGATTCCGCCGGACGTGAAGCCGATTGGAAAAACTGGGGACCCTACTTGAGTGATCGAGCCTGGGGGACAGTGCGCGAGGATTACAGTCCGACAGGCGAAGCATGGGATTATTTCCCGCATGACCACGCCCGCAGCCGCGCTTATCGTTGGAATGAAGACGGAATCGGCGGCGTATGCAATCGCTTCCAGAATTTATGTCTTTCTGTAGCGCTCTGGAATGAAAAAGACCCCATCCTCAAAGAACGCTTCTTCGGGCTAACAGGCAGCGAAGGGAATCATGGCGAGGACGTAAAGGAATATTACTTCTATCTCGATAATACACCCGACCACAGCTACATGAAGATGCTGTATAAGTATCAACAAGTCGAATATCCCTACAGCGCATTATTGCAAGAAAATCGACAGCGTGGGCGAGCAGGGGCAGAATTTGAACTTTACGATGCGCTTCAAGACTCCTTTGACCAAAATCGCTATTTTGATGTCTTCATCGAATATGCCAAAGGCGATCAAGAGGATATTCTCTGCCGCATCACCGCCATCAATCGAGGGACTGAACCTGCCCCGATTCACATTCTGCCGCATCTATGGTATCGCAATACGTGGGCATGGGGACACAACCCAGAACGCCCGTCTATTACGGCAGTAGATGAAACCAGCGCTCATACTCAGCACCGTCATCTTGGCGAGCGTTGGTGGTATGTGGACGGTGGACGCGGAACAGCCCTACTTTTCACAGAAAACGATACTAACGTGCAACGTTTGTTTGGTGTGGAAAATTCATCACCGTATGTCAAAGACAGCATTAACGATTGCGTTATTCACGGGCAGCGTGACCGTGTGAATCCCGCACAAACAGGCACCAAAGCCGCCGCACACTGTGCTGCTGTTCTCAATCCCGGTGAAGAATTCGTAGTGAAGGTGCGCTTTACCAATCAGGCGCAAGCACAGCCGTTTGCAGACTTTGAGTCCATTTTCCAGCAGCGTATCACCGAAGCAGACGAATTTTATGCAGAAATACACAGCCCTGCATTGAACGAGGATGAACGCAGTGTGCAGCGACAGGCTTTTGCTGGCCTGCTTTGGAGCAAGCAGTTTTATCATTACGCCATTGACCTGTGGCTGAAGGGCGATCCCGGAAATCCATCACCCGATGCCTCGCGCTTACATGGACGGAATTCTGATTGGGGACATTTATATAACCTTGATGTCATCTCAATGCCAGATAAATGGGAATATCCTTGGTTCGCCGCTTGGGATTTAGCGTTTCACTGTATTCCATTGGCAATGGTTGACCCTGAATGGTCGAAACGCCAATTAGTCTTGATGCTGCGCGAATGGTATATGCACCCTAACGGACAGCTTGCGGCTTACGAATGGGCATTTGGTGATGTGAATCCGCCTGTTCATGCTTGGGCTGCGCTGCGTGTCTATAAAATCACGGGCGGCGACGACATCGAATTTCTGGAAAAAATCTTCCATAAGCTGCTGCTCAATTTTACGTGGTGGGTCAATCGCAAAGATCGCAATGGCAAGAACGTCTTTGAGGGCGGCTTTCTGGGTTTGGATAATATTGGGGTATTTGACCGCAGCGCTCCCCTTCCCACTGGAGGCCATATCGACCAAGCTGACGGCACGGCATGGATGGCGATGTACTGCCTGAATATGCTGGCGATTGCCTTAGAGCTGGCTCACAGCAAGCCGGGTTACGAGGATATTGCCACCAAATTCTTTGAGCATTTCGTCTATATTGGTCAGGCCATTTTCGATATGGGAGGCGGACTTTGGGATGAAGTGGACGAGTTCTTCTATGACGTATTAGCGTACCCTAACGGAGATCGCACCCCGCTGCGGGTGCATTCATTCGTCGGCTTAATCCCATTGTTTGCTGTCGAAACAATTGATGCCTCGACTCTGGCGAATCTCCCTCATTTCCGCAAACGTATGGAATGGTTCTTAAAGTATCGCCCTCATCTTGTTGAAAGACTGTGTTCTTTCGATCAACCGGGTGTTGATGGTAGACGCTTGCTGTCGCTTGTGAGCCAAAAACGTTTGGGTGCCATCTTGCAAAAGATGCTTGATGAGACCGAATTTTTATCGGATTACGGTCTGCGCTCCATCTCGCGCTTCCATTTGGATCACCCATATGAGTTTCATCTCGATAATGGGCAGGTGAATCGTGTTCAGTACGAGCCTGCTGAATCCAGCAGCGGATTGTTCGGCGGCAACTCCAATTGGCGCGGTCCCATTTGGTTTCCGGTCAATTACCTCATGATCGAATCGCTGCGGAAATTCCAGACTTACTTTGGCGACTCCTTCAAAGTAGAAATGCCTAGCGGATCAGGCCAGTGGATGACGCTGGGTGAGGTCGCCGACGAACTCTCGCGGCGCTTATCGAGCATCTTCCTACGCGACGAATACGGGCATCGTCCGGTGTTTGGGGGTGTAGAAATCTTCCAACAGCATCCCGGTTGGCGCGATAACGTCCTCTTTTACGAATATTTTCATGGCGATAACGGCGCAGGCATCGGCGCAAGCCATCAAACCGGCTGGACGGCACTGGTGGCATCCCTGCTCCAATCCAAATAATTTGAGGGGCGGATCCGCTTCGCCCCTCCCTCTATACAAGCTAAACCCTTTCTTTCTATCCAGACTATCCAGACAAAATCTAAAGCGATCTTCGGTTCAAGTTAGTGAGTCCGCGAAAGTAATGCAAAATTGGACCCACCAAGACACGGAGGACACCAAGAGAATTTCTTAAAAACCTTCTTGGCGCTCTTAGTGACTTGGTGGTTAAAAAAATTGAATGTCTTTCATGGTCTTACTTTGTTCATCCAGCCGAAGAAAATGACCCAATTTTTGTGATGAGTTGGCAATGAAATATACTTCTCTATTTGGCAAAATAACGCAAGTCATATAAAATCTTGTCTCTTAGAGCATCCCATCATCCCCAGGTTCAAAAGAATGGCCGAATCGGCACGTAAAGATCTTCAAACCGCTACGTTAGCACGGGTGGAAAATCCACCACAAGACACCAGCAATCTTCGGGTGATTGCCTTATCGGTTTTACTGATTTTTCTCCTCGCCGTTTTATGGGAAAGCAGCAAAGCCTTTGCCCGTTCAAACAACTACGCGCTCAATATTGTCGGCGGATCCGTGGATTTAACGTTCTTGAACGATTCCCAGCTTCCACACTTAGGCGATATTGCGCGGGCATTGGGTGAACCTGCTCAACGCAACGGCCCGCCACTTTATCAGGATTTGGCTAAATCAGCCGTTTCCACGTTTCAGGCGGCTGTATTTGGGTTCTTCATCGGTGGCGCAATCGGTTTTACACTCGCGGTCATCTTCGCGCATTCGGAGCTGCTCCAACGCGGTTTTCTACCCTATGTCGTCGCTTCACAAACCGTCCCGATTTTGGCAATTGCGCCGATGATTGTGATCTGGCTCAGTCGGGCTGGACACACCGATCTTTCTGTTCCCTTTATTGCAGCCTATCTGACCTTTTTCCCAGTGACGATTTATACCTTGCGCGGCCTAACATCAGTGCCAGAAACCGCCTTGGAACTCATGCAATCGTATGCGGCTACGAGGCGAGAAATTCTTTTTAAGCTACGTATACCGAATGCCCTCCCGCAGATTTTTACGGCGTTAAAAATCTCCGCGACTGCCAGCGTGGTTGGCGCAATTATCGGCGAATTACCTTCCGGCATCCAAACCGGATTGGGGGTCGCCATTCTCAATTTTTCTCGCTATTACAACCAATCGCCACCAAGACTGTGGGCAACGATTTTGGTTTCGGGGTTAGTCGGAATTTTGTTCTTTAGCCTTATCGCCTTAGTAGAACGACTGGTAGTAACTTGGCGCGTCCCCGGCAATGAGTAAATTCAAAATAGAGGTTACATCTTGAGCGAGACAATTACTGTTGAAAATGTCACGAAGCGCTTTCGCGGAAACGATGGCATTACTGTTCACGCGCTGGATAATATCAATCTGACGGTCAAAAAAGGCGAGTTTATCTCCCTAATTGGGCCTTCTGGTTGTGGCAAAAGCACCCTCTTGCGTGTCATCGCCAATTTGATTGAGCCTACCTCCGGCACGGTACTAGTCAATAACAAACCAGCGGCTCAAGCCCGGAAAGACCGTGAATATGGTTTTGTGTTCCAGAACGCAACCCTTTACGATTGGCGAACTGTCATTAAAAATGTCGAGCTGCCGTTGGAAATAATGAATTATCCCAAAACTGTTCGTGAACGTCGCGCCCGTGAGATGCTGCGGATGGTCGAATTGGGTGACTTCGAGAACAAATATCCTTGGCAGCTTTCCGGCGGGATGCAGCAGCGGGTGAGTATCGCCCGTGCATTGGCTTTCGAGCCGAACATTCTCTTGATGGACGAACCCTTTGGGGCATTAGATGAGATGACCCGTGAGCGCATGAACAACGAACTTCTGCGTATCTGGGGGACGATTGGCAACATGACGGTGTTATTCGTCACGCATAGCATTGCAGAAGCGGTCTATCTCTCGACCCGCATCGTGGTGATGTCGCCGCGTCCGGGGCGTATCGCGGAAATTATTGATGTGAATCTGCCTCAGCCACGCGGCCTAGAGACCCGCGATATGGAAGAATATTTTCACTTAACGAGCCGAGTACGCCATGCGCTGCGTGAGGGAGTCGGCGGGTCATGACGGACACGCTCGAATTGAATCCTTCTCCGGGGAACAGTGGAACGCTTATTAAGCCTGTTTTAGGCTATAAACGTAAACCCGATGAGAATGTCAAAACCTTAAGTTATGACCTATTAGCATTACTAACGATTTTCTTGATCGTTATTACCTATCATATCCAAAATCCCTTGCTACAGTTTGAGCGGCAATTTGGCAAGGCCTTTCGCAACGAGTCGCTCCAGCCCGTAACAGCGCTTGGCTTATTCATCGCGGTTTTGGTCTTCATTATGCCTTGGGCATCGCTACGCCGAAATGTGCCACGTTTCACAATGTCTGCCCTATTGATTCTGTATAGTCTTTACATGGTCACTGCCATCGTCTTGGACTACAATCTCAGTGGTCAGGTATTCAGTATTCCTCAAGTAGCTTTCCATGACAACCTTGATGTGGAAGAACCTGCGTTGGCTGAACTGCGCGACAATGCGATGAATGCCTTGCAAGCAACCACTGCTATAGAATACCTCGCCTTAGCCGCCGTTATCGGTTTATGGCAGCCTTGGCGACGTGGGGCAATTTACCGTAAGGCTCTGCAAAAATACACTTCAGCTTTGGTCGTCGGTTTTATCGTTTTGGTCGCTTGGGAACTCTTGATTAACGTTTTTAAAATTGAGGAGTTTTTGCTGCCACGTCCATCCGTCATTGCGGCAACATTTCTCGATATTTATCCTCGTCTGATTTCGGTTGGATGGAATACTTTCGTCAATGCCTTCTGGGGATTTACCATTGGCTGCGGATTAGGCATACTCGCGGGCATTGTCTCGGCAAGGTTTGTCACGTTTAGTCGGGCGCTGCTGCCATTGGCAATAGGCATCAATGCCGTGCCGATTATCGCCCTCGCGCCGATTATGAATAACTGGTTCGGGGCTTTAAACCCAGCGTCAAAAGTCGCTATCGTCGCCATATTGGTCTTTTTCCCGTCCATGATTAGCGCGGTGCGGGGATTAAATTCAGCCGATCCCCTTTCGCTCGAATTGATGAAGTCTTACGCAGCAAGTGAGCTGGCAATTTTTCGTAAGCTGCGGCTGCCCTCTGCCCTGCCCTTCATTTTTTCTGCGCTTAAAATAGCGACTACGTTGAGCATGATTGGCGCGATTGTTAGTGAATATTTCGGCGGTTCGACACAAGGACTGGGGTATCGCATTCGAGATGATGCCGGGTTATTCAAATATCCCGAAGCGTGGTCAGCGATTTTTGTCGCCGCGCTGTTCGGCATTTTCTTCTACCTGTTGGTTTCTGCCGCAGAACGAGCGTTCATGTCCTGGCATGTCTCGTTCCGCGAGAAATAATGAAGTGAGAGATAACCGGATAAAAGGTGAAAACCTATTGCCTTTCTCATCACTCATTGCTCATAGCTCATCACTTTTTTGCTTGAAGGAGATTTCTCAATGTCCAAGAAAATGTTATTTGTTGTCCTCGTAGCACTGCTGACGTTAGCCCTTGTTCCTGCCGTAGCTGCACAGGACTTGGTAAGCACCAGCATTGTCTTAAAGTGGGTGCCACAGGCACAATTCGCCGGATATTATGCCGCCCGCGATCAAGGTTTTTATGAAGAAGAAGGTCTGGACGTGGAAATTATCGCGGCAGGCGTGGACATCAATCCGCAGCAGTTAGTCGCCTCCGGTGAAGCTGATTTCGGCACCGACTGGATGGGTAACTTGCTGGCGACTCGTGAAAGTGGGCAGGATGTCGTCAATATTGCTCAAATTTATCAAAGCAGCGGTATGCGCCAGATCACTTGGGGCGACAGCGGCCTGACCTCCTTTGAGGACTTAGAAGGAACAACGGTTGGCGTGTGGTGCTGCGGCAACCAGTTCCCCACATTTGCCGCGCTGACCAAAGCCGGTTTTGATCCGGAAGATCCGGAATCTGTGGCTGTTGCACAGCAAAACTTTGATATGAACGCTTTCCTCGCCCGTGAATTGGACGCGGCCTCCGCCATGACGTATAACGAACTGGCGCAGGTGCTGGAATTCGTCGCGGAAGATGGCACATTCCCGGTTTACACCCTTGAAGACTTGAATGTGCTGGATTTCAACGATTACGGCACGGCGATGTTGGAAGACGGAATCTTTGCCCGCGCTGAATGGCTGGCAGAAGACGGCAACGAAGACTTGGCTGTGAAATTCCTGCGTGCCAGCTTCCGTGGTTGGATTTTCTGCCGCGATAATCCCGACGCTTGCGTCGAATCAGTTTTGGCAGAAGGCCCTACACTTGGTGTTGGACATCAGACTTGGCAGATGAACGAAGTCAACAAGCTGGTTTGGCCTTCCCCCGATGGCATCGGCATTATGAGTGCAGAAGCATTTGATATTACCGCACAAATCGCACTCGATTACGGCGTTATCACCGAAGCCGCTGAAGGTGACGGCGTAACCTATCGTACCGACTTGGCACAGGCCGCGCTGGACAGCTTGGCTGAAGATATGGCTGATCTGGATGTTGTGGGCGAAGAATATGAACCGCTCATCGTAGAAATCACCGCTAACGGCGAATAATAGATAATCGCTTTCTTGGAGGGAGAAACTAAAATTCTCCCTCGTCAAGGCGCTCCGACAATGGACTGATCGGGGCGTTTTAAATTTAGTGCCAGGCGCGTTATACTTTTAAATATGCAGCTCAAATTAGAGAAGGATATATCTTAAAAACATGGTTACACCCATTGAAATTGTAGAAAAAAGCAAGGCGCACACCCTCGTAAGCTGGTCGGCGCAAGGTGCATGGAATCCAATCCCGATGGAGCGTGGTGAGGGCGTTTATGTTTGGGATGCCAATGGCAAACGCTATCTGGATTGGTCATCGCAGTTGGTCAACGTCAATATCGGTCACAGTCACCCTCATGTTGTAAAAGCCATCCAGGAACAAGTCGCCAAGCTAACCTATGTGGAACCGTCTAATACAACCGGTCCTCGCGCTGTCTTAGGCGAAATGCTCTCAGAAATTACCCCCGGCAATTTGACGAAAGCACTGTTCACCAACGGCGGCACGGATGCGATTGAAAATGCGATGAAGGTCGCCCGCCTTTATACAGGACGACAAAAAATCCTGACACGTTATCGCTCTTATCATGGCGGCACATTCGCGGCGGCGAGCGCTGGCGGCGACCCACGCCGTTTAGCCAATGAACCCGGTGTCCCTTGGATCGTGCGGATGCCCGATCCTTATTCGTATCGCAGCCCGATTTATCAAGGGCGCACCCCTGAAGAAGGCGATTTGATTGTCGCGGATTTGATCGAAGAAACCATTCTTTTTGAGGGGCCAGAATATTGCGCGGCGATCTTGTTAGAAGGCTACAGCGGCAGCAGTGGTGTTATGCAGCCGACTCCGGTTTTTTATACACGGATGCGCGAACTCTGCGATAAATATGGGATGATGTTGATTAGCGATGAAGTCATGAGCGGGTTTGGACGCACAGGTGAATGGTTCGGCATCGATCATTACCCGGACGCTAAACCTGATATTATAGCGATGGCAAAAGGCATCACCAGCGGCTACGTGCCGTTAGGCGCAACCGTCATTTCCAGCGAGATCGCGGCACACTTCGAGAAAAACACGCTTTGGGCAGGGCTGACCTACAGCGCTCACGCCTTAGCTTGCGCGGCGGGTGTCGCCAACATTGAAGTTTATCGCAGCGAAAATTTGATTGAACGTTCTCGTGAAATGGGCAAGGTACTGCGCCGGGGTTTAATGGATTTAGCCGAAAAACATCCCGTCATTGGCGAAGTGCGCGGCGCGGGGCTGCATCATGTGATCGAACTGGTCAAGAACCGTGAGACTCGTGAGCCGCTTAGCCCTTATAATCAACCCATGACCGAACCGATGAAAATCGTCGCTGCGACCCTCAAAGAAAATGGCCTGACGACGCTCGTGCGCTGGAACATGGTTTTCAATACGCCGCCGCTCATTATTACCGAAGAACAAATCCAAGAAGGACTAACAATCCTCGACACCGCATTGAGCAAAATCGATTCATACTACGAAGGGAAATAAAAATGGTCAAAAGACTCAAGAATTATATTGGCGGTAAATGGGTCGATTCAACCGCGACAGAATATGTCGCCGTAGAAAATCCAGCCACTTGTGAAATTTTAGCAGAAACACCAGAATCACCCCGCGCCGATGTCGATTCAGCCGTCAAAGCGGCAAAAGAAGCCTATTATGAATGGCGGCGCACACCCGTCCTCAGCCGATCACAATATATGACACGCTTCAAGAATCTGCTGGAAGATCGTTTTGAAGACCTCGCCCGCATTGTCGTAGAAGAAAATGGCAAGACTAAAGACGAAGCGCGTGGTGAAGTCCGGCGCGGAATCGAAAGTGTCGATTATGCCATCAGCGTCCCCACCGTAATGCGTGGTTACAAGGTCGAAGACATCAGTTCAGGTATTGATGAAACCGCTGAACGCCAGCCGATGGGTGTGTTTGCGGCAATCACGCCCTTCAATTTTCCGTTTATGGTACCGATGTGGTTCCTACCGACGGCGATTACCTGTGGCAACACCTACATCATCAAGCCCTCTCCGCAAACTCCTTTGAGCATGGAACTCACTTATGAGTTGCTTGATGAACTAGACCTGCCCGAAGGCGTAGTCAATCTCGTTTTCGGCGGCAAAGAAGCCTCTATCGCCGTCATGGAACATCCAGACATCATCGGCGTGTCTTTTGTCGGATCAACCCCTGTCGCCAAGATTGTGTATGAAACATGTGCCAAGCACGGCAAGCGTGTGCAAGCGCAAGGCGGCGCGAAGAATTACATCGCTGTCATGCCCGACGCGAACCTTGAAGCCAGCGTCGCCAATATCATGGGTTCAGCTTATGGGTGCGCGGGGCAGCGTTGTTTGGCTGGGTCGGTTGTCGTCGCAGTCGGCGATGTTTACGAACCACTGCGTGATGAGCTTGTCCGCCGTGCCAGCGGCTTGCGCGTCGGTTATGGGTTGGAAGAGACCTCCCAGATGGGGACCGTCATTTCCGGCGCAGCCAAGCAGCGCATCGAAGGCATGATTACGCAAGGCGTAGCAGAAGGCGCACAACCCGTCCTTGATGGACGCGGGGCAAAGGTAGACGGCTTCCCAGAAGGCACATTCGTCGGCCCGACTATTCTCGATGGCGTGACCTCCGATATGACTGTTGCCAAAGATGAGATTTTTGGGCCAGTCCTGGCGATCATGCACGTCCCCGATTTTGACTCAGCCGTAGAAGTCATCAATCAGAGTCGCTATGGGAACGCCGCCAGTCTGTTCACGAGCAGCGGCAAACATGCCCGCGAGTTTAAGTATCGCGTCAACGCTGGCAATATCGGTATCAATGTCGGCGTGGCGGCTGCAACAGCCTCCTTCCCCTTCGGCGGGCAAAAAGAGTCGTTCTTTGGCGATCTGCACGGGCAAGGGCCAGATGCCATCGAATTCTTCACGGATCGAAAAATTTTAATCGAGCGCTGGCTGTAGAAGGAGCAATGAGTACTGAGAAATGAGCGATGAGTTTTTTCACTCAGCACTCGGTAGTAAATTATGAGTTCACTAAATACCTTCGGCGCAATTATGACCTTTGCCATTGAGCTAGAGACCCAATTGCGCGATTACTATCAAGCAGCGGGTGATGCTGACCGCGCTAGAGATGCCGATAAACGCCGTATTACATTGGAGCGCGTGCGCCGCGAAAACGTGACGGAAATCAAGCTGGAGCCAATCGAAGGATTAGATGAAAACAATTACACGCTAATCCTGACGGATACTTCCGACGCTGGCAAAAAGTCCGTTGAACAAAGCGCAGCCCGTTTTTATGTAGAGGTCGCGCCGCATATTAATGTGCGCGAGGCGCAGCGGGCATTGGAACGCTGCGGCAAACAACATACAGAAAACGTGGGTTAAGCATGACGGTCAGGTTATTGTGATGGCGATTCATTTGCGGGAAAACCAGTATCAAGGGATTAACGCGCACCTTCACAGCACCTTGCAGCAGCGTGGGGATTGGAGCATTTTTCATGGGATGCACATCACCCATCTGAGCGAGGCGCTGCAAGCAATCTTGCCTCCTGACTCTGGCTATATCGTTGTGCCGGAAAAATCGTTACAGATTATCCGAGATGATTTTTTCAGCGGACAAGCGCAAATGGTCAGGACGATACCTGATGTAGGCATTTACAAGGCAAGTGGCGGAAGTAATTTGATTTCCGCCACACCGCAAGTGGCAACTCCCGGTGCAACTGTCGCCGTTATAGATACCTTTACTGAGATAGAAACGGTTAACGCCATTGTTATCTATAAAACACAGGCTGAGGATGAAGACATTTTCGGGAAACCTATTACCCGCATTGAGCTGCTTTCGCCTGCGAATAAGCCACCCGGTTCGCATTATCCTCAGTACATTTCCAAACGGCATGATACGCTTCTGAGCGGCCTAAACCTCGTCGAGATCGATTATCTACACGAGCGCCGGGCAGTTTTAGCAATACTGGCAGATTATCCACAGGGCGAACCCAAAGCATATCCGTATGTCATTCTGGTTAGCCATCCCTACCCCTCATTGGATGAAGGCACGACGGATATTTACGGCTTTCGCGTTGATGACCCCATTCCGACAATTGCTATCCCGTTAGCAGGAAATGAAACTATCGCGCTTGATTTGGGCAAAGTCTACAACCACACGTTCATATCTAATTTTCTTTACGGGCTGCGTCTTGTGGATTATGAAAAAATACCCGAAGGATTCGACACCTATGATGAAGTTGACCAAGAGCACATTAAAGCGCGGATGGAAAACGTAAAAAACGCGACAATTAAACCGTAGCAGCACTTCACCAATGAAACTAAGAAGGACTCAGATGATGGAATTTGCAATTACATTTAAAGGCAATATTGATCCCAAGCGCACCGTCGCGTTGTGTAAACAAGCGGAAGTTGCTGGGTTCACTTATGGATGGTTTTTTGATTCACACATTTTATGGCGCGATTGTTACGTCACAATCGCCATGTGCATGGAACATACCGACAACATGCGTTTTGGCCCCTGCGTGACGAATCCCGGTGTGCGCGATTGGTCAGTCGCGGCGAGTATCTTCGCCACCCTCGCCCTACAAAGCGGCGGACGTTTCGATATGGGTTTGGGGCGCGGCGACAGTTCCCGTCGTGTTCTTGGTCGCAAACCGCTGAACGTGGAAACGATGGTCGAGTTCACCCACGCCGTTCAAGCGATGGTGCGCGGCGACAGCGTTCATTATGATGAAGAACTTGCTGAAGTCAAACTTCCTTGGGCAAATGGCTTCGAGATGCCTGCATGGATCGCCGCTTATGGCCCCAAAGCGCTAGCGGCGGCGGGCGAACATGCTGATGGTCTGATTCTGCAACTGGCAGACCCCTGGCTAGTCAAATGGTTCACCGATCAAGCTATTGAAGCTGGCAAAAACACCGGACGCGATATGTCCAACTTTAAAGTCATGTCGGCAGCACCTGTGTGGGTGGGCGATATGGAAAAAGCCCGTGAACAAACGCGTTGGTTCCCGGCGATGGTCGGTAATCATGTCGCTGATCTGGTAGAGCGCTATGGCAAAGATGGCAACACAGTTCCACAGCGCCTCACAGATTATATTGACGGGCGCAAAGGCTACGATTATCTCCATCATGCCGATAAAGATGCCGATCATCTTGGGTTCATCAAAGAGGATATTATCGACAGCTTTGGTATTCTCGGCTCCGTAGAAAAGCATGTCGAGAAAATCAAAGAACTGGAAAGCATCGGCGTGACACAGTTCAATATCTATCTCATGTGCGGTGAGGAAGAACGCATGATCGCGGAGTACGCCGAACACGTCCTGCCCCACTTCGCTACTTCACAAGTAAAGGCTTAGAAAAAATGGGAACTTTATTCAAAAATGGTACTGTCGTTACCGCATCTGGCACATCACAAGTCGATGTACTGGTTGAAGGCGAGACCATTGCGCGGATTGAAGCCAATATCGCCCCTGAAGGGCATGATGTAGTCGATTGCTCCGGCAAATATTTGCTGCCCGGCGGCATCGATGTCCACACCCATCTCGACCTGTCTTTCGGCGGGACGTATAGCAATGATGACTTCAACGTCGGACATAAAGCAGCCGGATTCGGTGGGACGACCACGCATATTGATTTCGTCATCCAGCCAAAAGGCGGCAGCCTGCATGATGGGCTGACCATTTGGCGCGAAAAAGCCAAACCCGCCCAAGTCGATTACGCTTTTCACCTCGCTATTACCGATTTACGCGACGAGGTGATGGAAGAAATCCCCTCGCTGATTGATGAAGGCGTGACCAGCCTCAAGCTGTTCATGGCGTACAAAAATGTGTTTCAGGTTGATGACACCACCCTCTTTAGGGCGATGCAGCAAGCCGCCAAACACGGCATGATCGTCATGGTTCATGCCGAAAATGGCGATATCGAAGCCCAGTTGACCCCCCAGCTTTTGGCGGAAGGCAAAACCGATCCCAAATATCATGCCGCTTCACGTCCGCCCGAAATCGAAGGCGAAGCAACTAACCGTGCCGTCGTCATGTCTGGTCTAACAGGCTGCTCACTTTATGTCGTCCACATGACGTGTGAACCCGCTATCGAAGCGCTGAGACGTGGACGTGCGAAAGGCTACCCAGTGATGGGTGAAACCTGTACCCAATATTTCTTCATGACAATGGATGAGCATCTCGCCGCAGCAGGCTTTGAAGGCGCGAAATATGTTTGCTCGCCTCCCATTCGCACCACCCACGATCAAGGCATCCTGTGGGAAGCCGTTCAAGACGGGACTCTACAAGTCGTCAGCACCGATCACTGCGATTTCTGGTACGAAGGCAGCGTTGGGCCGTTTCAAGAATGGGCGGCGGCACATAACGGCGGCGACTGGCACACCTATGAAGCACAAGACCCAACCTATCGCCGTCCCGGTAAGGAACTCGGTAAGGGCAACTTCGCCAAAATCCCCAACGGCCTGCCCGGAATCGAAGATCGCTTGATGGTGATGTGGAATGCCGGCGTGGGCAGCGGCAAAATCAGCCCATCGCGTTTTGTCGAGTTGAACTGCACCAATCCCGCCAAAATATTCGGGATGTACCCGCGCAAAGGCACAATCGAAGTCGGCTCAGACGCGGATATTCTGGTGTGGGATTCTGAAAAAACCCATACCATCAGCGCCAAAACCCATCACATGCACGTCGATTATAATCTCTACGAAGGCATGGAGGTTACAGGCGTTCCCGTGCAGGTTTACCTGCGTGGCAGCAAAATCGTCGATGGCGATGAATGGCTTGGCAGCAACGGTCAGGGGCAGTTCATCCCACGTAAGCCAAACGCGCCAGTTTTGTAAAATTTAATCGATTGAAACGAGGCCGTGCTTTACCGCGTAGAGTGCGGCCTGTGTGCGATCAGCCACATCCAACTTTGACAAAACTGAACTCACGTATCCTTTGACCGTGCCTTCTGTGAGATTAAGCGCCGCCGCGATCTCCTTATTGCTCCGCCCCTGCGCGATTAAGTTCAGAATATCGCGTTCACGCTCGGTTAACTCGGTATGCGGCAGCGGCTCGGCTTTTGCGACACTCTGGCGCATGAGCGCTTGCTGCGCGACGACATGCAGCGTAGGTTTTTTCTGCGCCGCCATGCGGATGGCTTGCAATAATTCCGGCTTCAACACATCTTTAAGCAGATAACCAATTGCCCCTGCTTGAATAGCGCTTTGCACATGTTGATCGTCCCCAAAACTGGTCAGCACCAAAACGCTACATGCAGGCTGCTCTTGTCGGAGGCGGCGTGTCGCTTCGATGCCGTCCATCTCTGGCATCAGTAAATCCATCAGCACAACATCAGGTTGTAAATCTGGCGCAAGTTTAAGCGCTTCTAAACCATTCACGGCCTGACCCACGATTTCAAAATCGCTTTCTTCCGCGAGGAGCATCATCAGCCCTTCGCGCACAATGGCATGGTCATCGACGATCAGAACACGGACACGATCATTCATTGATTTTCTCCTTGCGAGATGGGGATCACTACCTCAATCCGCGTTCCACTTCCCGGCGCGGCGCTAATTTCAAAAGTTCCACCCAATGCTTGGGCGCGTTCTGCCATAATTTTTAAACCTAATGACTTTGTACTGTGTTCGGTCAAATCATGAGTAGGTAAAGCAAAGCCCATACCGTCATCTTGTACAGACATCATAATTTTGTTCTCGCCACTTTCTAACACAACTTCAACCTGCCGAGCATGAGCATGTTTAGTGACATTATTGAGCGCCTCTTGGGCAATCCGATAGAGGACTGATTCGGTCTCGATAGAGTGGCGCGTATACAGCCTTACATCAAAATGCACCTGCAAGCCATCTTGCACGATGTTAGTAAGGTAACGTTGCAGCGCCGCATGTAACCCCTGCTGCTTAAGCCGTACAATACCCGGCAGCACGTCTACAGCGCTCGGCGGAGAATTATCTTCATCAGAGCACAATTCAACCAGCAAAGCACGCATTTCTGTCAGCGCTGCTTGGCTGAGTTCCAATAAACGATTGACCCGCTGCTCCCCCTCAACCATACTGCGCCGCCATGCAGGAGCAATCGATTGAGCGATCAAGGTAATACTAAAGACCAACTGTGTGACCGAATCATGGAGTTCACGCGCCAAACGCTGGCGCTCCTCCAGCGCTGCCACTTGCCGCCCACGATCTAACAGAAGTTCTTGCTGCCAGCGGTTATCCAAGGCAGTAGCGAGTTGTGCCGCCGTTGTTTGATACGGACGCAGATTTGCTTCATTCCAACGATGCACCGCGCCGTAACTTAAAATCACCAATCCCACGCGCTCCCCACGCACCATCAACGGAATAAATGCCAGCGCAGGTCGCCCTTCCCGCTGCTGCATCTCGCGCAAGCCAAGTGGAACCCGCACATCCGTTTGCACATCGGCAATCATAATCGTCTCGCCACGATCTAATGGCATATCAAGGGCATCACGCTCATAAGGGATACGGAATTTTTGTAGACTAATCTCTTGCCCAAACGACCAAAACCCCTGAATCACGACAGCCTGACGTTCCCCAGATTCATCAAACTCATAAAGCGCAATCGTGCAAGTATAACGGCCTTTAACAGCGACTTGATTCAAATAAGCGCGAATTACATCATCAATTGTGGTCGCCGTGCTGATATGATAACTCGTCTCATACAGCAAGCGCGTTTCATCAACTGTCTTTTGTGCTTGGGCATACAGTTGAGCATTAACGATAGCAACCGCGACATGCCGCGCAAATAAGGTCAGTGTCTCTACATGCCACTGCTTAAATTGTCCCGGCGGCGCGACCCCAATCCCAAAAAACCCGATCATACGCTCACGCCAGAAAATCGGCAGGCCAATAACCGCGTCTTCTACCATGCCAATCTGAAGCGGCTGTTCGACTTCGCCATAGCGATTAAGCACGAGAGGCGCACGCGTATATAACACTTGTCCAGCTAATCCCACGCCTTCTATCATCTCTGCGCCGAGTTCATCATCTGGCATATTATGGACGGCTTCTGTGCGAATCAGATTATTTTCTTCATCAACCAAGCCAATCGTACCGCGATCAGCACCCAGCAATTGACAGGCATGAACGACAATGCGAGTCAGCAGCGGACGTAGTTCCAACTCGCTGCTGATCGACTCGATCACTTGTCGCAAGATTTCCTGCTGTTGCAGGAGCGTTTTGAAATCAGGAGTTTCAGTAACGATCATAATTTCTGATTATATCAAGATTTTCATTTCATGCTTGATGATGGTCTCAAATCCGCTTGAAAGAGACCTAACTTTTGTCAGGCAAAAGTACGATCTTAAGCGAGATGTACACCGATTATGAACGGGCTAGTATAGATAGCAAATGACTACCAACGCCTCTCCTCACCGAATATTGATTGTGGATGATGTCCCTGCTGTGCGCGAGGGATTACGTTGGTTGCTCGACAACGAAGCCGGGATGATCGTTGTCGGAGAAGCAGCCGATGGGCTAGAAGCGATTGAATGCAGCTTGCAGCTTAAACCCGACCTCATCATACTCGATATTGAGCTGCCCCGTCTTGATGGCTTTAAAGTAGCGGAAGTAGTCAAAAAATCGCCCCATCCGCCCCTTGTCATTTTCCTCTCGGTGCATGATTCCCCTTACTTTCGCCAGCGCTCCCGCGAAATCGGTGGTGACAGCTTTATCACCAAAAGCGCCGGATGGACTGTGCTGATCGAACAACTCAGGATGCTGCTTTCTGCCCGGCACTAACGCAAGGTTAAACCGTTCAAGATTTTTGCGCTGGCCTGTGGGGGGTGTTAAAATATGTTCCAATTATGCAATCGATTGCATAAGATAGCTTCGCCCAAAATTGTTTTTATAAACCCTGTCGTTGGTTACAATCACAACCATTGAAGAAATAATAAAGAAAGGATTTCTATGAAGCCCGTCGTTGCCGTAACTGGAACTGGTTTTATCGGTCCCGTGCATGTGGAGGCACTGCGTCGATTAGGCATTCATGTGCGCGGTGTACTCGGTTCGACCCCGGAAAAAAGCCAAGAAGCCGCGCAACAAATGGGGCTGGAAGTGGGCTATGCGGACTATCAGGCAATTATTGATGATCCGCTCATCAACGTAGTTCACCTTACAACTCCCAATAAACTGCATTTTGAAACCGCCAAAGCCGCCCTACTTACCGGGAAACACGTCATCTGTGAAAAACCGCTTGCGATGACTTCCACCGAAACGGCTGAACTCGTCAGAATCGCGGATGCCCATCCCAACCTGATTAGCGCCGTCAACTACAACATCCGCTTTTATCCTACCGTCCTCCATACGCGTGATTTAGTCCGCAGCGGCGCGATTGGTGATGTGTATTTTGTGCGGGGCGCATATATTCAGGATTGGCTGTTGTTCGATACCGATTTTAACTGGCGTGTGATGGCGCAAGACGGCGGCGATCTGCGAGCAATTGGCGATATAGGTACACACTGGATGGATTTGATCGGCTTCGTAACCGGACTCAAAACCGAATCGCTGCTGGCGGATTTAAGCACCTTTATTCCAGTACGCAAAAAGCCGAAGCAAGCCATCGCCACATTTAAAGGCAAAGAAACAGACGGCTCGATTGAGTATGAACCTGTGGACATCCACACAGATGATTACGGCGCGGTGCTGTTCCATTATGAAAATGGCGCACGCGGGACGATGAATGTGTCGCAAGTGAGCGCTGGGCGCAAAAATCAACTCACATTTGAAATTTACGGCTCAAAAGCGGCAATAAGTTGGAATGGCGAAAATCCCAATGAACTCTGGATTGGGTACCGTGATCGTCCCAATGAAGTGCTGATTAAAGACCCTTCGTTGCTATCGGAGAACGCTCGTGCTTTTACGAGTTATCCCGGTGGACATGCGGAAGGGTTCCCCGATACATTTAAACAGCTTTACCGCGCCATTTATGATTACCTTGCAACGGGCGATTTCAGTAAACCCAAGCCTTACCCGACCTTTCAAGACGGGCATGATGAAATTGTCCTATGCGAAAGTATCTTAAAAAGCCATCAAGAACGCCGCTGGTTGGATATTCCTAAATAGATCAATACGATAAGGAGCGACCCCATGCAACTCGGATTTGTTAGCGCGATTTTGCCCGATTTTTCTCTGGAAGAAGTTTTCGCTTTTGCAAAAGAAAATAATTTTGACTGCATTGAAGTGATGTGCTGGCCTGTGGGCAAGGCAGAACGACGTTATGCCGGTGTCACCCATATTGATGTCACCAACTTCACCGCCAGTGATGCCAGCACCATCAACGCACTTTCCGAAAAATATGGCATTAAAATTTCCAGCCTCGGTTATTATCCCAATCCCCTTGTAAGCGATAAAGCCGAACGTGATGTGTATTTTGAACATATCAAGAAGGTCATCACGGCTTCTGCCCTGCTCGGCGTGAACATTATGAATACCTTCATCGGGCGCGACCACACTAAATCAATTGAGGACAATTGGCCGTTGTTTGAAGAACTCTGGCCGCCAGTAATCGCTTTCGCGGAGCAGCAAGGCGTAAAAGTCGGTATCGAAAACTGCCCGATGCTGTTTAGTATGGATGAATGGCCGGGAGGCAAAAATCTCGCCATTTCGCCCGAAGTGTGGCGCAAGATGTTCGCCCGAATTCCGAGCGATCACTTTGGCCTAAACTTCGACCCGTCACATCTCGTCTGGCAGCATATTGATTACATCCGCTGCATTCATGAGTTCGGTCACAAATTTGTCCACGTCCATGCCAAAGACACCAAAATTGATACCGATATGATTTATGAACGCGGGATTACCAGTGTCAAATGGCATATTCCCAAGCTGCCGGGGTTAGGTGATGTTCACTGGGGTAAATTCTTCTCAGCGCTGACCGATGTGAACTATAAAGGCGCGGTGTGTATTGAGGTCGAAGATCGCGCCTATGAAGACTCGCTCGATGCTCGCAAGCGCTCACTAACCCAATCCCGCCGCCATTTGGAACAATTTATGCGATAATTTTTCTAAGGGGCAAAGATGAACATATTGTTTAGCTTTCATCTTAATGACTGATGTTACGCAGTTAGCCCTCATCCTAAATCCTTCTCCCTCATGGAGAAGGACTTTGAGATATGCTGTGCGTTTGCCTCCCCTCGCCCTGAGGGGCCGGGGGTGAGGGCAGAAACAGCGGCTGCGTAACGTCAGTTAATGATTTCCTTTGCGTTTCGTGGCGTTCTTTGCGCCTTTGCGTCTAAGTACCTGATCTTACGCAGACACTCAAATCACTGGACACTGGCAGTTCAAAACTGCCAGCTAGAGGGTTTAAAAACCCCTAAAGGGGTTAAGTAAAAAGGTTCTTTAACCTCTTTAGAGGTTTCCAGATTGCGCGTAGCTCTGGGTTTTGAACCCGGAGCGGCTGGCTGCGTAAGGTGAGT
>DAOTTO010000500.1:0-7022 GCA_034437895.1 Anaerolineae bacterium
CGCTCATAATCGACGATGATGTTACGCATTCCATCCACATTATAAAGGATGACAAAACTCGCCCGATTGACACCGAGTCCGGTAAAACTCAGTTGAAATTGATTCAACAGCCCCGAACCCGCAATCTCAGTCAACGGATTATCCTGCGCGGAATCAACCGTTTCGTTATAAAACAAGCCAAGAAAACTTTGCCAGAAGTTAAAGCCTTCAGGCGCTTCTTGAACATACCGCTGGGCAAATTCCCCTGTGCGATAGATAGCACTGTTGCGTGGGAAGAAAATCGATGTGCCGCTGTCACCTGCTTCCGGCGTACTGGTGCGATAGTAAATCATCATTTGCGCCAAATTTGCTGTGACGTTACGGGCGGCGGCGGCGATTTCTGGATCGGAGAGTAGATCACCAAAATTATTCATGAACTGCGCCAAATCTGTTGCCGACCACAGATCAGAAAGGCGGGGGTCATCATGCCCCCCGTAGACAATGGTATTCTCGCGGGCGCGTGCCAGTGCAGTCACCTTATCAACCGGATTACTGCGAATAATCTGGAACAAAGTATCTAAGGCATTGATGACTTCATCCAGCCGGCTCAGGTCAACCAATCCCAGATTAAAAATGCGATAACTCGTCACACTTTCGGTATAAAAGCGCATAAAATTATCGACGACCAACTGCCCCAATGTCCGCGCATCCATACCGGGGCTGTCGATTAAATTAAACAGCACCCCGCTGTATTCCCAGCCAAAACCGGGGATTAAGTCCGGGCTGGCGATGGCATAATCGGCATACGGTTGAATCGTCCGATAAACTTCTAACGCGCCCATCAAACAGGCATCAAAACCGATGATGTCCAATTTATCAACGCCAGTTTGCCGTGTCACTTGGGAAAGCGCATCCTTCAATTCCGGCATCGTTAAGCCGTCATAATCAGGCGTAGAACTATCGGCGGCAATCCCAAACCACGAGCCGCCATGATCCCAAATCACCAACGCATAATGTTCGGCGGGATAGGTCTGGATGCCCCATTTGACAAAATCCGCTAAGACTGCTGCATCGCCCGTATTCGTCTCGCCTAGCGATTCAACCAACTGTGAATTGACTTGTGTTCCAGCAAGATCATCTTCATCTTCAGTGATAAAGTAACGTCGGGTATCCGTCCAATCGCCAGCAGAAGTTGCGTAACCTTCCGCACGATCAATCTGGACGACGACATTCACATCTTTGGTGCTGCCGACGAATTCCATTTCGTTAATATCGGAAAGGGCAAATTTTTCCAGATCGTTATCCGCCGCCATATAGATCATCAGCGTCCACCTGGCGGTTTCTTGCTGTGCCTGCTGCGATGTGACCCGGGGAATATGCTCAAGGGCGGCGCGACGCGCTTCTCGGCTTTCAAGATAATTCATGGTGGAAGCAGCGGCGGTTTGCAGACGTACCCCGCTGAGGATAAGCGTCGTTAATAGAGAGCAAAAGATAATCCGGCGCATGGTGTTGCCTCGCGGCTTATTGGTTTAAACAAGGTTTGCGCTAAATTATAAATTGTTAGAGGTTAAGCCGCTAATTCTGGCTGACGCGCCTTAGTACAGTTTGGCGCGGACTACCGTAGCAGTAGTAGGGGCAGGGCTGCCAGAGGCGGGTTCAAGTGTAATGCCCACATATTGAAATTCGCTCATCGGCCCCGGCACACGAAAAACCAACGTTCCTTGACCTTCTGGGTTGGTTTGGAAGAGGCCGCCGTTGTAGCGTTCTTCCCCTTTCCGCAGCCACACTTGATAGGCGCTTCCCTCTGGCAACGGCGGGAAGTTTTCCACCCGCACGATGCCAATATCTAAATCAGGATGGCAAAGGACAACGCCAGTGGCAATTGAGGTGGTGTCGGCTTCAACTGGGGCAAATGCAAAGCTGACCGCCTCGCCGCTGCTCAGAAGCGCGATCACATCATTTTGCAGCGTCACCTGCGCCGCCAATTCTCCACGCAACTGAGCCTGATTCATAATCCATCCTGCCATCAGGACGAGTAAAGCCGCAGCAATCCCCCAAGCGACGAATACACTCCGGGAAACGCCGCGCCGCTTGTGAGTTTTTGGGGCTGCTTGTGTCATCAACACAACAGCTTTGGTCGCGTTAGCACGCTCTATCAGGCGATAAGCGAGATGAGGCGGGGCTTGAACTTGAGGAGAACTGTCTAAAAATGCTTCTGCTAACCGCGTATACTCGGCAAGTTCGGCAGCCGCTTCGGGACATGCAGCCAGAGATGACTCAATAAAGCGCACCTCTTCAGGGTCGGTCATATTCATGCTATAAGCTGGGATAAGTGCGCGTAGTGATTCGCAATCTAGCACTCCGCTAGCACCATTTAATGGCTGATTCATCGTATTTCTTTAACTAAGGCTAAAACTCTCTATAACATATATCGTCATAACAAGGTTTTTGGATTATATTTTTCACAAAGATTCATTCTGGCGCATTGATTCTAACCAACGCAGTTTGAGTTTTTGCAACCCCAAACGCACTCGTGATTTCACTGTGCCTAATGGCAAATTGAGTGTTTCCGCTAATTGCCGATGTGTCAAGCCCTGAAAAAACCCCAGTAAGATTAAATGGCCTTGATCGGGCGGCAGTTCAGAAATTAATGTCCGCAGAAGCCGCCGATCATACAGAGGAAGCTCGTCTGCAGAATCATCTTCAGCAGCGATACCCATTTCGTCAAATAAGGGTGAATTATGCGTACTGTGGCGCATTTCGGCTCGTAAGCGGTCTATAGCGGTATAGCGCCCGATGGTCAAAAGCCAGTTTTTGAGCGAGCCTTTTTCCGCCATCCACTGGTGCGGCTGCGCCCAAAGTTTCATGAACGTATCCTGGGTTACTTCCTCCGCCAAAGTCGTTTGTCGAAGAACACGCAGTGCGATACTGTAGACGGAAGTCCCATAACGCTCATAAAGATGCGCCAACGCATATTGATCCTGCGTCGTAAGCTGCCGCATCAAATCAGAATCGGAAAGCAAGGCATAATCAATCATCGTAGTGAATTTATCCGGGTAACGATGTGCTACACGTCCCTAACTGATTTAAATCGATCAACCACAAACCACTTTTCTCACCATTGGTTGCCAGCGCAATCGTCGTTCCGTCCGGCGATAGCCAAGTCCAAGCACGGCTGTCAAAAGTAAGTTCCAAAGGCAGCACCGTCATATTATTGAGTTGGCGTATCTGCATATCAAAACATTGCAGCGTCGGTGCATCATTTACAAGCCGAATCAGATAGATAAACGCTTGTCCGGCGGCATTGATGGCATAAAGCGGCGCGGGATAATTGTTACCCGGCGCATTGCCTTCAAACAGCAGTTCATTCCCCTGATAAAACGTATCTTTCAGGTAATATCCGGTGATTCCGTCCACTGTCGTCGCAATCACCGCACGTCCGCCGTCAGGTGTAGAACCAGGGATAATTGTTGAGGGCAGCACATCAAACGGGCTGGCGCTAATCAACTGCCCTTCCAAACTAGCCGTAAAATAGCGTACTTCCTCGCCATACGCGCCGTAGTAATAAGCCAAAAAACGGCCTTCCGGCAGCCAGATAAAGCCGTGCAAGCTAATACGCGAGAGTGTGTCATAAATCAAGCGTTTGAACGACCCATCCGGTTCAGCGGTCAGCACCGTATTAATGTCTGTCTGATACACAATCCGGCGGGTATTCACTGGGAATGTCAAGAATGAACGGTTATACAAATAGGGATCGGTCAAGCCAAGCTGTGTCAAAAGCGCGTCAGTCACATTAATGGTGTTGGGATGCTCAATCAGGGTTACGCCTTCACCATCCAGCGTGGTGCTGTACCAATCAAGCGCAGTAAACGCATCCTGATCGCAGCCAACACCAAAACGAAATGCGCGGGGTTCTGTCCATTCTACTTGTACCACTTCTTGATCGGTCACGCGGGTGATGCCGACCAAATCGTCTGGCAAAGGCGATAAAGCCTCATCTACTGAGGTACCCTGTGCCGTGACATCCACACGATCAATTTCTGCGCCGTCCGCATAAAATTCTAGTGTGACACTGAAAACCTGCGACTCTTGAGGTTGCAAAGCGAAATCCGGCAGCAAGCCTGTGCCACAGGCATTCACAGGAAAACCAAAACCCTCGCCGACCACCGTCCCGCTTGCATCATAAATCTCTGCGATCAGGGCAATATCGCTAAAAGCTGTCTCGCTTTGATTGATTAACACACCTTCGGCGGTAAATACGGTTTGCCCGTAAATATCAACCATGCTGAGAACTTCCACATCTTGCGCGACCAAGCCATCACCCGGCGAATCCGAATCCTCTTGTGCAGTAACGACTACGGCTAACAGGAGAACAATTAGGGTCAATATAACACGAAAACGTAGCATTATCGGGTTGCCAAAGCCTTTTCTGGTTTATACAAATTACGCAATGCGCCTTCTGCGTCCGGGAACATAAATGTGAACCCAGCATCCAGCAGACGCTTCGGAACGGCACGTTGGCCTTCCAGAACGACTACCGTCACTTCACCAAACGCCGCTTTAAAGGCAAATCCGGGCAACGGCATGAATGAAGGCCGTCCCATCACTTTTCCTATAATTTTGCCGAATTCCCCATTTGTCAAGGGATTGGGCGATGAGAGATTATATGCGCCGCTGGTGCTGGGATTTTCGATGAGAAAGCGAATCGCCCGAACTTCATCCACCAGATGAATCCAAGGATAGGGCTGCTTGCCGCTGCCCAACGGGCCGCCAGCAAAGAGTTGATACGGTAAAGCCTGACGCGGCAGCGCTCCACCGTCTAGGCTAAGGACAACCCCAGTACGTATAATCGCCCGACGCACACCCATGCCTTCAATGACGGCAGTGCTGGCTTCCCATTGCTTACAGACATCCGCGAGATAATCATTCCCGGCAGGTGACTCTTCGGTAATTTCTTTGGTGTTGGGATGTGTTCCATAATAACCGACAGCAGAGGATTGAATGACCACACCGGGTTTTTTGCTGGCAGCTTTTACGGCTTCCACGACGGCTTGCCCCGCATTCACACGGCTGGTCAGGATATTATGCTTGCGCTCCACCGTCCAACGCGCAGGTAAAAAACCTTCGCCAGCGATGCTCGCGCCAGCCAAGTTGACAACGGCATCCGCCCCATCAACCGCCGCGCCCCAGCCTTCGTCGCTGCGCCCATCCCAAGCCTGAAAACTGACCGTCGCCGGAAGCGGTCCAGATTGACGCGGGTTGCGGCTGACGACGACGACTTGATGCCCATCGTTGGCAAGACTTTGTGTAAGCGCTTGACCGATTAATCCTGTTCCACCCGTTATAACGACACGCATAATCTTAGACTCCCTTAGATCGCCACTATGAAGACTGCCCGAATATTACGCACCATTTCGGGACTGTGAGAGGTCAAATTTTGGGCAATTATACTCATAATTCATGAGCCTCTCATGAGCAGCAAGGGCAAAAAGGTTTTAAAAACCGTCATTATGGTAAACTCTTAAAAAGCTATTGAACCGCGTTTTAACGAAACTGCCAACTACCAAAAGCCAGATGTTCAACACTAACTATAGTTCCGATTGGCTCACTGCTACCGCGCTTTCCCGCCCGGCGCATCTTGCATTAATCGCCGATGGGGAACAATACACCTTTGCTGAATTAAATGGGCTTGTCGAAAAGATGGCGCATCGACTCAAGGCTGTCGGCATAGAGCGCGGCACACTGGCGGCGATTCTGCTGCCCAACTGCGCCGATTTTGTCATTGTGATTCACGCGCTGGCACGTTTGGGCGCGATTTTAATCCCGCTGAATATCCGCCTGACGAGCGACGAATTGCGCTGGCAGCTTGAGCAAACCCGCTGCAAAGTGTTGATTTACGGCGCGGCAACCGAGCAGACCACCGCTTCATTGTCCGATGTCGTGGGCGTGTCGTTTGCGATTAATGCTGCTCCTAACGAGACAAAATTTAAACGCCGTCCAACGCCGCTTGTAGGTGGTGAATCGTTCCAAATGGACGGTATCGACTTTAACGCACTGCAATCCATCGTCTTTACCTCCGGCACGACAGGCCATCCTAAAGGCGCGGCGCTGACGTGGAGCAATCATTTTTGGAGCGCAACTGCTTCCGCATTTAGACTCGGTCTGATGCCGGATGATCGCTGGCTGTGCTGTCTGCCGCTGTATCACGTTGGCGGATTGGCGATTATCCTACGGGCGAGTTTGTATGGAATGACAATCGTCTTGCACAACGGATTCGATTTAGAGGCAATTGTCGAGTCGTTGCATCAAAATCGCGTGACGATGATTTCTCTCGTTCCGACAATGCTTTATCGCCTACTCAATGCCGAGATGACTTTCCCCGACTCGCTGCGGTTGGTGTTATTGGGTGGTGCGGCGGCAGATTCGACCTTAATCGAGCGCTGCCAAGCCCTAAATATTCCCGTCGCGCCAACCTACGGACTCAGTGAAGCCTGTTCGCAAGTGGCGACGATGCTCCCTGACGAAGCCTATCGCAAACCCGGTTCAGTCGGTAAGCCGCTGACTTTTACATCTGTGCGAATTGTGGGCGAAAACGGCGCATCGCTGCCAACGGGTGAATATGGAGAAGTGGTCATTTCAGGATCAACCGTTTTCGCGGGCTACTACAACAATCCCGAAGCCACAGCTAAAACGCTGCGAAATGGTGAACTTTACACGGGCGACATCGGCTATCTGGATGAAGATGGCGATCTGTGGCTCGTTCAGCGCCGCAGTGATTTGATCGTCAGCGGCGGCGAAAATATTTATCCGGTGGAAATTGAGCGCGTCTTGCGTGAGCATCCTGCCGTCGCGGAGGTGTGTGTCGTCGGCATCCCCAATCCCGAATGGGGTCAGCAGGTGGCAGCGGCAATTGTGTTGAAAACAAACGCACAAGTGACCAGCGAGGAGCTAATGCTGTTCAGCCGTCAGCACCTCGCCGGCTATAAACAACCGCGCCTGATTAAGTTTGTAGACTCACTACCGCAAACCGCCTCTGGCAAAAT
>DAOTTO010000501.1:0-2464 GCA_034437895.1 Anaerolineae bacterium
ACCAACAGCAATGCGGATGTCCGCAGCGGCGACAGCGAAGCCTTCCCAATAGTGACAACCCTACCCGCCAATACCTCTGTGCCGATTGTCGGCATCAGTTCCGGCAGCGGGTGGTATCAAGTTCAACTGCCTGATGGATCACTCGGATGGATTGCACCCGGTTCAGTCACCATCAGCGGCGATTTAAGCGGTATACCCAGCGTCGTACCGCCTGTTTTACCCGTCAGCACCAGCAGCAATTCGGAATCCGTCGCGTTGACGGCAACCGCGCTGTTTGAAGCGTTCCTAACGCCCGTCGTTCAATTTACTGCCACCCCTGTTCAAGGCGGCCCGAATCCAAGCGGCAATGGCACACCACCCGTTGATATGCCCGATACGGGGCTGTTCGACGATGTGACCGGTGGGCAAGGCATGGGGACGATTATGCTGGTCGCCGTCGGTCTGGTCGGCGTGATCTTCGGTGCGCGTCGCCTGCGGGCTGCCAATAATAAGAAATCGTAACCGTAGAAACCACGCATTTCACGATGATTTTCAGTAGGGGCGTAGCACGGCACGGTACGCCCCTATAAAATCAATCAATTCAGGACTTTCGCTTACCTCACCCCCCGGCCCCCTCTCCAATACTTGGAGAGGGGGAGAAAAACGCATCTTGAAGTCCACTCTCCATGCCATGGGGAGGGGATTTAGGGGTGGGGTAAATGCGTGAGCGAAAGTCCTACAATTGCGTAAGCTCTATTAAGCTCAATTTGATGTAAACGGGGAGGTTCAAAAACTTCCCCTACATCTTCAATGATGATCGATCACCGTTTTAGCTATGATATTGCCTTCCCGTTTATACTCATTACTCAGAGAGTGGGTATAAAGAACATTATTGCAGCTTTAAACCCCACCCCCTAGCCCCCTCCCCGGTTACGGCTGAGGGGGAATGAAACAAGTCACTTGCATTGCTCCCTTCTCCCGAAGCCGGGGGAAGGGTTGGGGTTAGGGGTAAAGTGCTTCTATAGCGCGTAATGCAGTCGTTACACTCATCACTCATCACTCATCACTTGGATCACTATGTCATTCATCCTTATCACCAATGACGACGGCGTAACCGCCCCCGGCATTCTCGCCCTCGCTACTGCCATGCGTCAATTTGGCGAGATTTGTGTTGTCGCGCCGTCGATTAATCAAAGTGCCAGCGGTCACAAAAAGACACTGTTTCAAGATATTCCCTACACTCAAACACAGCTTGCCGATGGCACACCCGCGATCTCCGTCGGCGGCTCTCCGGCGGATTGCATCGCCCTCGCTGCGTTAGGCGCGACACAATGGCCGCCCCACATCGTCGTCAGTGGCATTAATCGCGGTCCCAATATGGCACAGGACATTACCTACAGCGGCACCGTCACCACCGCGCTAGAAGCCGCCATTAATGGCGTACCCGCTGTCGCCATATCGCTCGATCATCGCTTTGCCGACAACGTAGAGGATTACACCGCCGCCGCGCAGATCGCCGCCATCATCGTGCGCCGTGCGCTGGAAAAACCGATGCCGACTCTGACGATTCTCAACCTGAATATCCCCAATTCAAACGAGGTCAAAGGCATCCGGCTCACGCGCCAAGGGGTGCGCGTTTATTTGGATGCACTGGAAAAACGCGACGGAATCTATCGCATCGTCGGGGATCCTCCCGGCGGCATGTTTGATGAAGAAGGCACCGATTTATGGGCGGTGCATAACGGCTATGCCAGCCTCACCCCCATCCATCTGGATATGACCGCCCACAAATTTATGGCTGACCTCGCGGCTTGGGATATTGCGCTCTAACGGTTTTGATCGTAGGACTTTCGCTCACGCATTTACCCCACCCCTAAATCCCCTCCCCATGGCATGGAGAGGGGACTTCAAGATGCGTTTTTCTCCCCCTCTCCAAGTATTGGAGAGGGGGCCGGGGGGTGAGGTAAGCGAGAGTCCTGGATCGAACAAAGACAGGGTCATCAACACGGTTAAACATTGACGCTTCCAGAAAACATGCACGGCATTCTTGAACGTCAACTCGCGTAAATTGATCGGCATGAGGTAAGCGCGGAGTATGGCGGCGTTATCCACTAAGACTGGAATCACCGAACCGCAATCTCGGCTCAGTCCGTTTTTGATTTCGATTCGCGCAAAATCGCCTCGGCGCGGAAGGGCGAGATGGTACGCTGGCGGCGCGAAGAATCGCTCCGGCAGACGTGGCGCAGCCGTCCCGATCTGCTGCTCAGAGCCAACTTGAGCGAAGCCGATAAATATCTGCTGGCGAAATTTGCGCTGGAAGATGCGAAAAGGGGATAAAATGGGCATACTGTCTGAACGTTCACCCAAATTGGGCTACCAGAGCAGACGGCGCTATTTTATATTTGCCCGTTTAAACGATTCCGCTGTGCGGAAAGCATAAAAACAAAGATCAGAATGGCAGAAATTTAGAATTCAGTAATACAGA
>DAOTTO010000502.1:0-8303 GCA_034437895.1 Anaerolineae bacterium
ATCATCGTCAGGATTCCCAGCAGCACAATCAGCCCTAACCACGCCGTTGCCCGACGAGTACGCTCATTTTCGGCATTCCCTGCCAGAAAGGCAATTAAGCCGGGATAAAGCGGTAGCAAACAAGCAGTCGTCAAAATCGATGCGCTGCCTAAAGAGAATCCTTCAAAAAATGCGTTCATCGCGCTTATTCACTTTCAGTTTTTCGGGCGACTCGCCAAGTCGCCCCTATAATAATGGTTAACCACTTAAGCGCTACTGCGCCTACTGCAAATTATTGGCGGTAGTTAAATCTGCGATCAAATCATCGGAGGGTGTGCTGCCCGTCATCAAGCCTGATACCGTACCATCAGGCCGGATGATAAAATGCGGTTGAGTCGGTGGATTGCTGACGGATGCGCCCAACTGAGATGAAAGCGCCGCGAGTAGGTCAGTCGTCATCACGCTAAACACCCAAGGGAACTGGTTATCGTTGGCATAAACCGACATATTTTCCGCTGTGTCGGAGGTTTCCACCGTGAGCGAGACGAACACAAATTGATTTGGATCCATCTGC
Source organism: Anaerolineae bacterium (assembly GCA_034437895.1). Taxonomy (GTDB): domain Bacteria; phylum Chloroflexota; class Anaerolineae; order Aggregatilineales; family Phototrophicaceae; genus JANRLJ01. The sequence goes on from DAOTTO010000502.1 coordinate 554, forward strand.
GGGAAGACCTCATCGCGTACACGGCGCTGGCTAGAACGGCAGTTGGTACACCACCGCGCCATCGGATGCACAAAAACGGTCTTTCCGGCGAAATCCGCAAAGGTGAAGGTTTCGCCAGTACGGGCATCCGTCAGCGCGATACGAGTCCAATCTGCGCCATTATAAGCAATTGGGGCGGAAGCAGCCGCTTCGGGCGCGGTTGTGGGGGCGACTTCGGCTTGAGTTTCAGTTGTGGGGGCGACTTCGGCTTGAGTTTCAGTTGTTGGGGCAACCTGTGCTTGGGGGATAACCGTTGCAAGAGCGGCTTCTTCGGTTGCATTGGTGCTGCCACAAGCTGCTGTTAACAGTAAGACCGAGAGTAAAAGCAGACTTGTTCCTAGTTTTGTTGACATTGTTGTTATGACCTCATTTTGTTCTTAACACAGTCGAAATTTCTTATGGATTTATGCTTATAGTATCTTTGCTGAAAATGCTTAAATTTTGCTTACGATTTGCGAAGACGTTACCATCAAAGTTTTAAAAGACCCTCAATCAGGAAAGGGATTATTTGTGATCGAACTTCAATCGAATTTCATCGAACTGTCGACAGGCGCGACATTCCATTATCTGGATTCGGGCGGTGCAGATAAGCCGGTAATGGTGGCTTTGCAGGGGCGGATGGGGATGCCCGAAATCGACATGCCGCAGATCATCGACTGGCTGAGTCCCGATTATCGTTTCATCGCGCCTTCGCTACGGGGTTATGGACAGTCCACGCCGAAACCGCGCAGTTATCCGATAGGGTTTTATCAACGCGATGCGCGGGATGTCGTGGCCTTTATCGAAGCGCTAAACATCGCGCCGGTGCATCTGCTCGGCTATTCCGATGGGGGCGAAGTCGCACTTTTGACGGCTGCTTATCAACCTATGCTGATTAAATCTTTGGCGGTATGGGGGGCGGTGGGCTATTATGGGCCAGAAATGCGGCCTTGGGTGCAGCGGAATTATCCCGGCACATGGATTACCGAGGACGACAAACGCATTCATGGCATTACCGAGCCGGATAAACTAGCGTTGGAATGGGTGACGGCCTGTAAATTCATCATCGATTCCGGCGGCGATCTGAGCTTATCACTGGCGGAAAAAATCACCGCACCGCTGTTATTGATGCTTGGCGATCAAGATCACCTGAATCCCATCGCTTATGGACAAAAATTGGTAGATCGTGCGCCGCAAGGACGGTTGGAAGTGTTCCAATCCGGGCATGGCATTCATGAGCAGCAATGGGAACAATTTCAAGCGGTGGTGGGGGCGTTCCTCACTTCACCAGATTCATCCGGCGCATCTCATACAAAATGACCTTCTCCCAAGGCATATCCGTCACCAGCGGCAGATACTTGGCACCGCGTCGATTACACTCGACGCGGATGTCGTCACGCCACGCTTGAACGCGCTCCATGTACAGCGCTCGCATATCCGAATCTAGGCTGACTTCTTGCCCTTTGCCCGTCTCGACATCGACCAGGCGCAAATCGCCCACCAACGGCGGAGTCAATTCATCCGGCGAGAGGACGTGTAAAATCGTGACTTCGTAGCCCTTGCCGATCAGCAAATTCAGGCCATCCATATAACCCGTCGGCGAGAACATATCGCTGATGACGAACAGCATTCCCGGACGCGATGCTCGGACAGCGTAATCTTTTAATACGACATTGAGATCGGTCACGCCTCGTGCTTTTATGGTATGAGCATAACGCAGCATCGCCAGCCCCTGTCCACGTCCCCGCGACGGACCAAAATATGCCACTCCCTGATCGTTGGCAGCAGCCATCATCACACGATCATTGCTGGAAAGGCCGATATAGCCCAGTCCGGCGAACAAGCGCCGCGCATATAGCCCTTTGTTGAGGTTGATGTCGCCGTCATTAGGCCAATCCATGCTGGCGGAGGCATCCAATAGCAGATGGACGGCCAGGTCTTCTTCATCTTCCAGCAGCTTGATATACGGGCGTTCCAACCGCGCATACACATTCCAATCGAGGCGGCGCAGATCATCGCCCGGAGCGTAATCGCGGTAATCGGCGAATTCGATACTCGTGCCGCGCTTCTTGGAACGGCGTTCACCTTTGATCGCGCCAGAACGGACTTTGGACGGCACAAATGTCAGTTGATCGAGCTTGCGCCGAGCGGTTTCTTCTAAGAGGAGGGGTTCGTCTGCCATTTGATTTCCCTTATGATAAAGGTGCTAAAGTGGTAAAAATTTCAACGCAAAAGCGCTAAGAGTCGCAAGGTATTAAAGTGGGAAAGACTTCAACGCAAAGGCGCTAAGAACGCAAGGAATCGCAAAGAAAATGATTTATAGCTTATTGACGACACGATGAATACCGTTTTTGACAAGCTGCTCGTTGAAATTAATGATGAGCGCCAATTTTAAACCAGTCAATCGCAGGTAAGTTAAGGCTTGTGCGCCAAAGACAGGATGGTAATCAACAACTGCTTTACATTCCACAATCACAAGTTGCCCCACAACTATATCAATTCTTAAGGGGGTAGCTAATTCATGATTCTTATATCTAATGGGTACAGACTTTTGTCGCTCAACGGGCATTCCTCTATCCAGTAATTCCCATACGAGCGCCTCTTCATAAACACCTTCTAACAATCCCGGCCCGCCTAATCCACGATGGACTTCGATGGCAGCAGAAACGATATAACGACTAATTTCATTTTCATCCATTGTCTTTGCGTATCTTAGCGTCCTTCGCGCCTTTGCGTTTTTCTTTAAAAGGGCTTAGGCAAACCGATTTCCAATTTATCTATTTTAAGCCCACTTCATGAACACCTGCTAACGCCTGTGTAATTTTCACAGACGATGATCCCACTCTTGCCGTAGCTGATTGACATGCTCTTGAGCATCAATCTCTTGCCACAGGTCGTTTCCTAAGCCTTCAAGTTCCACTAAGCTGTGCTTTTTATCTTTAACGTGTTCCTCTTCAGGCAGTGTATTGACCAGCAGCTTAATCAACGACTTGCGCTGATTAGTGTGTAGAGTCTGTATTTCTTGCGCGATTTCGTCAAATGTTCTGATTATTTACCCCCGATTTTGATGATTGATTATAACATTATCTTAGGTGTCTTTAATTTTCTTTCGCGCTGATTTCCGCCAAAAGCTGTCCGCGCTCGACGATTTGCCCCGTTTCCACCAGCAGTCGCATCACAATCCCGGCCTCCGGTGCATTGACGCGAATCTCCATTTTCATGGCTTCCAAGATCATGAGCGTTTGACCCCGCTCGACATGATCGCCTGCTGCGGCCAAGACTGTCGTCACTTTGCCCGGCATTTGCGCGTTGAGTGCGGCTGTGCCATCCGCGCTGTGGGTTGATCTGCGTCGTGCGGATTCCCGCGCATCGGGGACGGTTAGTGTGAAGGATTGCCCGTCAGCATGGACGTGACGCTCGTTCCCTTGCGCCGCTGTATAGACCGTATGCCGTATGCCATTCATGTCGATCAGCCACGCGCCATTGACCGTTCGCGAGGCACGTAACGCAATGCTGCGTCCGTCAATTATGGCGCGAAGGGTGTCATCGGATTGGAGTTCGAGCGTGATCTGATGCGTTTGCCCGTTATGTTGAAAAGTATATGTTGCCACAAGCCACCTTTACTGCCGCTTCAGCCGGAAATGATCGCCGCGTGACCAGGGACTGTAGACATCGCCTTCGGGTGTGCCGTGAGTTCGTGCCGTAGAGAGAATCCCCTGATTAAGATTTTCCGCCAGCGCCAGCGCGATCAAGGCGGCATCCGAAATCGGCGGTGCGTCTGGCAATAAACCGTCTAAATGCGCGTCAATCGTTCCGGTATGAATCTCTCCATTCTGGAAAACGGCGCTTTCCAGCAGCGCCAGCAAAAAATCGCGGTTAGTCGTCGTGCCGAGTAAGACCGTCTCACGCAGCGCCCCGATCATGCGCGTGATTGCGCCGTCCCGCCTCCGATCATAAACGATGATTTTAGCAATCATCGGGTCGTAATAAATCGTCACATGGTCGCCGGATTGCAAGCCGCTGTCCACACGAATGCCGGGGCCTTCCGGCGGGATAAACTCCAGCACGGGGCCAATCGCAGGCAAAAAGCCGTTATGTGGGTCTTCAGCATATAAGCGGCATTCGATGGCGTGTCCGGTTTGGCGAATATCGCTCTGCATCAGCGGAAGTTCCCCTCCCGCCGCCACTAGAAATTGCAGCTTGACCAGATCAACACCTGTCACGAGTTCGGTCACGGGATGCTCGACTTGCAAACGGGTGTTCATCTCCAAAAAGTAAAACTCGCCCCCCGGAGTCGCAATAAATTCCACCGTTCCGGCATTGACGTAATCGACGGCTTTTGCTGCCGCCACTGCTGCCTGACAGATGGCATAGCGCGTGGCGACATTCAACAAAGGCGAAGGCGTTTCTTCGATGACTTTCTGATGCCGCCGTTGGGCGCTGCATTCACGTTCATAGAGATGCAGCGTATTGCCATGCGAGTCCGCCAAAATCTGCACTTCGATATGACGGGCATTTTCGATGTATTTTTCCAAGAAAACCCGCCCATCCCCGAAGGCATTTTGCGCTTCTCGCCTCGCGGATACAAGCGCGTCTGCCAGTTCGCTTGCTTCATTGACGATGCGAATCCCTTTGCCGCCGCCACCGCCTGCCGCCTTGACCATCAACGGCAGACCGATCTGTTCTGCCGCAGCGATAAAATCCGCATCCGACGCGGTATCGGATTGATAACCCGGCACCAGCGGCACACCCGCTTTTTCCATCAAGGCACGCGCTTCGGTCTTTACACCCATTTTGCGGATGGTCGTTGGCGCTGGCCCCACCCATATCAACCCAGCGTCAATCACGGTCTGTGCAAACGACTCGCGCTCCGACAAAAATCCATAGCCGGGATGCACACAATCGCAGCCTACATTGAGCGCGGTTTCAATGAGTTTTTGCCCGTTGAGATAACTTTCCGCCGGACTCGCCGCGCCGATGAGGTAAGCCTCGTCAGCAAGCTGCACATGACGCGCATTGGCATCCGCTTCCGAATAAACCGCCACACTCATGATGCCGAGTTCGCGGCAGGCGCGGATAATACGGACGGCGATCTCGCCACGATTAGCGATCAAACATTTGTTGAGACGATTTGCCATTCATAAAATCCAATTTTTGAGTGGGAAAACTCGTTCATTCGCGCTCTAAAGGCGTACTACCGCGCACCACTTGATTCGGTGCGATGTAGTCACGCTCATAATCGGGATCGGGATAAACCGCGCCCGTCACAAATAATATGCCCGTCCAAAGTCCCCGCGCATGACGATAAAACAACACGACAAACAGCAAAATATACGGTACCCAAATCAGCAATTGGAGCATAATCGGCGGATGAAATAAACCATGTACCAAAAAAAACCCGCCTACGGAGGTCAGTTCTGCCAGCGCGACACTGATATACACCCCACCAACAGCATCCCCCGATTTGCGCTCAAAGCGCGATTGGCAGTATGGGCAAACAGGGTCCATCTTAAACAGACCATGAAACATCTTGCCCTGCTCACAATTTGGGCAGCGCAAGGTAAAACCGACTTTTAATTTATGCCCGATATAAGAAAATTTACGACTTCGCATAGGTGGCAACAAATACGCTAAAACGGACGACATCCTACCAGTATAGCCTGAGTCTACACCGTTGGAACCACCGACTCTATAAGCACTTATAGAGAAAATAGGGTATCTTTTCCTGAGTGAACAACCATACTTTGAATAATCCAACGCCTCCATGCCGTTTGCAATTTCATCCAAAAGCGATAAAATCCCCGCAGACGTTTTGCCACTACAGCGCGAGAAAAATGTAACGCCGACTGTTAGGCAGCGCTCTGTAAAACGGAAATCTTCTGGGGTCAAAAGGAAGGGAATTCAAATGGATACAGCTCTGAAAACAAGTATCTGGCAACAGTTTGGGGCCGCAGTTGATACGCTCGATGATACCATAAGTGCATGTCCCGACGAGCTTTGGAGTGCCACCCTTTGGAAAGATTCGGAAGACGCAAGGTACGGACAAGTATGGTTTGTTGCTTATCACACGCTGTTCTGGCTTGATCTTTTCCTGACTGGTTCCTCAGAAGGCTTTTTGCCACCTTCCCCCTTTATTCGTAGTGCGCTCCCGGAAAAACCGTATACGAAAGATGATGTTCTCGCGTATCTCAGGCAGTGTCGCCAGAAATGCAAAGCTGCAATTGAAGCGTTAACGGATGAGAAAGCGTATCGGGTTTGCACATTTGAGTGGATGGAGCCTACATTCTTGGAGTTACAACTCTACAGTATGCGTCATGTTCAGGAACATGCAGCGCAATTAGGTTTGTTTCTTGGGCAGAATGGTGTATCCGGCCCTGATTGGATTCCGAAGGCTAAGGACAACGCCTAATTACAAATGGTTTGCGGTAGATACTGGAGATTTAGGCGGCACACTTGAAAGCCTGGAAGCGCCGGTTTTTGCAAGGGCGAGACAGGTCTCGCCCTTTACGAATGGCAATATTTTTTAAGATTATTTCTCTCAACCGTTGCCGCTGGCTATCTCTTGACTATAGTGAACGCGATCTCGCGCCCATACAGGCGCATCATGCCGATCCATAGTTTCGTCATCCCTTCAAGCGCGGACGCATTGCTCAACGGCCCCGCATCCACCACATCCAGACCAATTTTACCCGCTAGGGACATCACAACTGATTTCGCGTCGGCATCATCGCCGCAGATAAAGGCGGTGGCTTTTTGTCCGCTGAAAACAGGATCAAGCAGTGTTTCCCATCCCATTGTATTGAACGCTTTGAACACTCGCGCACTTGGCAGCATTTTGGCAATGTCTTCCGCTGCTGAGTTGCCATCTTCCGGCGCAGGTACGCCCAAGCGATTGGTCGTGTCGATGATGATTTTGCCGCCGACATCGCCCAACTCTGAAATCACCTGTCGCACCGCCGCCCAAGGGACAGCGATAACGAGTACCTCACCGAAAGCACCTGCTTCTGCAACGCTCATGGCCTGAACATGCTCTGCCGCGATGTCCGCCAACAGCGCTTGAATCTTTTCACCCTGCGGCTCACGCACACCAAAAGCAATTTCATGCCCTTTGGCTGCCCACACCTTGCCCAAGTTGCCGCCGATATTCCCCGCCCCAATAATGCCGATTTTCATCGAAATCGGTGCGAGATACCCCTGCCTTTAGGCAAGGGGGCGAACCAAAGGTTCGCGGTAAGCACCTTAATCCATTCAATAGTAGCTGACGATAATCCCGGAAGGGAAAGAGAGATTTGCAGTTACCTGCTGGCTCTCCCTCAAAGCCTGCTCCGCTTGCGCGGGGTTAAGTTCACCTTGACAATGTTACGGACTGGTTTGGCGTGAGCGACACTGGCTTTTCCCAATCACCTGTTTAACCACTCACCGCAGAGTTGGGAACTGGTGAAGCATCCCAAAGTGCCTATCTATTCACCGCTAACGGAGTTCCCCGAAGGGAACCGAGTCGGGTAAGCATTAGGGCTTTTAAAAGCCCCCGCCTTTAGGCGTAGGGATGCTTACCATATTCCTGCTCGGTGACAGATTTGTCCATTCCGGCGGGGATGTAGCCATAACGATGCGCCAGAATGCCGACGAAAATATCGCCCTTGCCAACTTCGCGCACACTCACGCCCACCGCACCGCCCGGTTGACTGCCGAAATCGCTCATATTGATCGGGCGCAGTTCCAGCCGTCGGAT
>DAOTTO010000503.1:0-3345 GCA_034437895.1 Anaerolineae bacterium
GCTGCTCGGAACAGGGTATATCCCCGCCGTTGTCGCCGTGCCGCTGCTGGTCGCATTCGCCCTGCTGACATTTTTTATCAATCATATCTATGCCATTGACGAAAAACGCGCCTTGATTCACATGGTCGAAGATTTACTTCACGACCCACTTATCAACGCGGAGTCGCAAACAGCGCTGGCGGAAATGAACCCATTCCTCACATCCCCCACAGAGCAAGCCGACCTGCCGAATCGTCGCACCGCCGGGAAGTCGTAGGCTGCGCGTCGGGGATTTTTGCCTGCCGCGCCGTATAATTCCCATAAATTCAATTGATATAGAACTTTCGCTCACGCATTTACCCCACCCCTAAATCCCCTCCCCATTGCATGGAGAGGGGACTTCAAGATGCGTTTTTCTCCCCCTCTCCAAGTATTGGAGAGGGGGCCGGGGTGTGAGGTAAGCGAAAGTCCTGATAAAGAGTCTTAGGGCAAAGACCAGACACGCAAATTGTCAAATTGGGCGGTGATGCTTGATTCTTCGCCGCCTATGGCATAAGCACCGATTTGCGCGGCTGTAAAAGTGCTGTCGCTCACCCTGCCGAGCGCCGAACCGTCGAGATACAACGTCAAGCGGCTGCCTTGCCACGCTACGCCTAAGCGATGGGTCGCGCCAACCTCGCCGAACTGAAAAGCGTTCTCAATCAGAACTCGCGTCCCAGAGGCATCATATTTAGCGATTGTCCACGCATCCAACGCGCATGACACGGTGAACAGATAGCCGCCAGCATCCTCCGGCGCATTAAAGGCGAGTCCGGCTGCACCAGCAGTACAATCGCGCATCGTCAGTTCAATTTCGGCATAAAGTGCGTTTTCTAGCGCAAATTCGTCGAGCGTAATAACGCGCATTTCGCCTTCTGCCACGCTTAGCACTAAAGCGCCGTCTTCAATCACGGCTTGTCCGGCGGTATCGGCTAAAGTCGCTTCCCATGCTGCCGCATCCTCAAATGTTTGTGCGATCAATTCGCCGCCGACGCTGATGGGCGCGGTTTGCTGCTGGATGGTTTGGGTGGCGGTGGGCGGCGCGAAGGTCGCCACCAGTTCCGGCGCGGCCTGTTCATAATCGGCGATGAGGGTTTGCTGCGCGTCAATCGTCGGCATCCGATTCACCAATTCGGTGACTTCAGCTTGTAATGCGGCTTGGGTCGCAGCGGCGGCAGTGGCGAAATTTTCAAAGGCGGGTCGTGACGTGGAGGCCGCAATCGAAAAGGCCTCATTCCGAGCAGCGGCTTGGGCTGTGCTGATGTCGGTGGTGGCTTCAGCCTGCCCCGCAAGAATTTCGGCGGTGGCTTCTGCTTGCACCGTTGCGATGCTGTTTTGTGCTTCGAGGACGGTTACGCTCTGCTGGGTGGAGAGGAGCGCTAAGGTATTGGCGGATTGGGTCTGCGTGACGGCGAAATCTTCCGCCAGCGCTGTAATTTCCGCCTCGACTGTCGCCTGTTGATTGGCAAGTCCGGCTTGTGTAGCGGCGGCATCGGTGACGATTAAGGCCGCGCCGTCATTCGCAGCGCCTAATGTCGCACCAGCCGCAGTAGCAACCGCATCGCGCTCATCGGCATAAGCCGTCAGCGTCACATGGGCGACATCTAAATTTTCATTCGCCTCCGAGACTTGCTGGCCTTGCAGCACTACAGCGATGACCGCGCACACCAGCAGCAGCCCTAATCCCCCTACAACCAACCAGCCTTGATCGCCGCTTCGATTCATACATGTGTTCCTTTGTAATTGATGGTTTTATGACACGTCATCTAAAGAAGTCAATGAAATGTAAGCAGAAAACCGCTTAAAGTCTGGTATATTCCGCGTAAAAAGATGCGTTATATTGTTTTCCAACATTGTCGCCATAATATTAGCATCATGCACTTGTTTACCCCCAAAAGCAATTTCTTTTAACAAGAATAGGAGTTTTTCAGTTACCGTCGCGCTCTCTTCGGCGATCCGAAACCGAGTTTGAAAATAACGTATCCGTTCAATGACGACTTCGGGCGGCTGTGGATTGGAGAATTGTTGGGGACATGTAAGCGTTGCAATAAACTCATGTAAAACTTGTCGGCTAATCCACAATTGATCTTTTTTAGCGCGAAGTTGTTTAATGCCAGCCAATGCTTGCGTATGAAAAGGCGATTCGGCAACATTTGCGTAGATCAAAATATTGGAGTCGATGAAAATCTTTCTAAACTCTGTCGTCATACATCTCCTCACGGCGCAGCGAGAGATCAGCAGGCCATGCGCCGTAATGATCTACTGGGAAGTCTGAAAGATCACTTTGCAACAAATCTTCCGCTGGAATTTCCTGAGATGCACGCTTTATTTCTTCCCGAATAATGTTTTTTAGCTCATCTAATGTTAAATCGGCAAGGCGCACTGGTGACATATTGCCTCCGAACCCAATCTCATGAGTGCTTGTAAAGGTCATTGTAGCCTAAAAAGAGGTTTGAACCAATTCACAGCGCAAAAGTTTTGCAATCGCAGCCTGCCGCTGTGGTGATTCCGTCCCATCCGAGCGCGACCAATCCCCGCTTGACAGCGCACAATGGCAGCCCGACGACATTGTTATAACAGCCGTCAATTTGGGCGACAGGATGGAAACCTTCATGCTGAATCGCATAGCTGCCAGCTTTATCAAACGGATCGCCCGTCGCAATATAGGCTTCGATTTCGGCAGCGCTGTAATCGCGCATGTGGACGGTTGTGCAGACGAACATTGTCATTTTTTTGGTGGGAGTCTGCATCAAGGTGAAGGCCGTGCAAACAGTATGGGGACGATTGCGGAGTCGTTGCAGCATGTGACGGGCATCATCGGCATCATGGGGCTTGCCGAGCAGGTCACCATTGAGATGAAATGCTGCTGCTGCTTCTAAAGAGTAGACACCGCTTAAGTCGTTTTCCGCACCGATGACACCAATGGCATCCGCAGCGATGACGACAATCGTATCGGCTGCCAACACCGTCGCAGGCGGATGAAGCTGACTCATCACGGTTTCGGCTTTTTCTTGGCAGAGGCGCGTGACGTAAGTCAGATTGCCCTCGTCGGCCTGCTGCGTTTCGTCAATATCGGGCTTGATGACCTCGAAGGGAATACCGAGCGAGCCGATCAGTTCCCGTCGCCGAGGTGAACCCGACGCAAGAATAAAGCGCATTGTTATCTTCCAATCCTATTCTTAACCACCAAAAGTAATCCTCGATAAATAATTACAGGACTTTCGCTTACCTCACCCCCCGGCCCCCTCTCCAATACTTGGAGAGGGGGAGAAAAACGCATCTTGAAGTCCCCTCTCCATGCAATGGGGAGGGGATTTAGGGGTGGGG
>DAOTTO010000504.1:0-3159 GCA_034437895.1 Anaerolineae bacterium
CCCCACCCCTAAATCCCCTCCCCATTGCATGGAGAGGGGACTTCAAGATGCGTTTTTCTCCCCCTCTCCAAGTATTGGAGAGGGGGCCGGGGGGTGAGGTAAGCGAAAGTCCTGCAAGAATTTGAAGCTAGATCTCTGTGTTCTCAGCGTCCTCAGTGGTCAAATCTTTTCCATTTACTTACTGACGTTACGCAGCCGCCTCTGTTTCTGCCCTCACCCCCAGCCCCTCGCCCTGAGGGCGGGGTGAGGCAAACGTACAGCGTATATCAAAGTCCTTCTCCATGAGGGAGAAGGATTTAGGATGAGGGCTAACTGCGTAACATCAGTTATTGCCCTGTGATGGTAGATCATTGGGGAGTCTTAAAGATGAGAAATCCACGAATCATTATGACTTTTAAGAGCATAACGCGATATACTAGAACATAGTTTGAAATGGGATTAGTTATCGTTTAGTAAACATTTGTACCCTTAATGGATAAATTTGAAGCTAAAAAATAACAGGAAGTGCTAGGGTGTTTCGGATTTTGTTAACTTTGTTCCCAGATTAATGTAATTATTACTGCCGATGGAGTCGGATGAACGTTATGAGCGCACAGCACATCAATGACGAAACTTTCCAACGTTTACAACAACGCGCCGCGCTTGCAGGTTGTTCAGTGAATGAGCTGCTCCTGCATTTCTTAGATGATACCCCCTCACCCGCTAAACCGTCAGACATCCCTTATCAACTGCTGGTTGAGCATACGACAGATGCGATTTCGCTGTTTGATTTAGACCTGCGCTATTTGTATGCGAATCCCATTATAGGTGAGCTAACCGGGATTGATCCGACGATGATGATCGGCAAAACCGATCACGAATTAGGGATGCCCGAAGACAAGGTGAATTTTTGGAAGTCGGAATGGCAAACAGTTATACAGACATGTCAAGAGAAAATCATCATCTTCGATTTTACCACGCCCCAAGGTGTTCGCTTCTATGAATCGCGCTTGACACCGATTCTGGGAGATGATGGCGCAGTCCAGTTCCTAGCGGCGATCACGCGTGATATTACCGAGCGTAAACGTACAGAAGATATGCTGCGCGACATCACGAATCGTTTACCCGGTATGATTTTGAGCTATCGTCTTATGCCCGATGGGCAGGATGAGGTGACTTTTGTCAGTGAAGGCATTAATGCAATCTACGAGATTTCTGTAGAGGAGGCTTATGCCGATATTGGCAAAGTGTGGATGAAAGTCTATCCTGATGATTTGGAGAAATTTGGCGAAAGTATTCGGGAGTCCGCCAAAAATCTTACGCTTTGGGGTTATCAGTGGCGCATCAGAATGAACGATGGTTCGACGAAATGGGTTGAGGGGCGTGGTATTCCACGTCGGTTGGAGGATGGCAGCACCTTATGGAATACCCTCCTGCTCGACATCACGGATCGTAAAACGCTGGTACAGCAGCAGGAGGAACTGATTGATCAACTCCAATTGGCGATTGGGACGGGGCAGTTGGGTATCTGGAGCTTAGACTTGAAGAGCGGCAGGGTGGACTGGAACGCCCAGATACACGAAATCTACGGCATTGCGCCTGAAGATCACACCCATACGATCGACACTTTTATTGCGCGTGTGCATCCTGAAGACCTAGCCTCTGCTCAAATGCGGATGGAGGAAGCATCAACCGCCGGACGTGTTTTTGGTGTCAATTTCCGCATCATCCGACCCAATGGCGAAGTGCGCTATCTCTCCGCCTCTGCCAGCGCTCAGTTCGATGATACCGGTCACCTCACAAAATTAATGGGCATCGATATCGATGTAACGGACATCCGGCAGGGTGAGTTAAAACTTCAACAAACCAATGAGATGATGCAGTCGATTATCGAGCATATTCCCGTGTTGATTGCCTTGTTTGATGAGAACGGGCGCTTCCGTTTTGTGAACCGCCATTGGATTGATCAGTTGGGTTGGACCGTTGATGAAATAGAGCGTGAAGCCGATCCTTTGACCTTATTTTATCCCGATCCAGACTATCGCCAGCAGGTTTTGGACTATATGCTCTCGGCTAAACCTGGATGGCGAGATTTCCAAACGTATGCGAAAGACGGTCAAATTTTAGAAATGACGTGGGCCAATGTTCGCCTTTCTGATGGAAAGAGTATCGGTATCGGGCAGAACATCACCGAGCGCAAACAGGCTGAACAGGTGGGATTGGAAAAAGAACGTTTACTAGCGAGTTTAGAGATAGAAAAAGAACACTCGGCAACCGTACACCACATTGTGGCGAAAATAGTGCATGATCTAAAAACCCCCTTAAGCGTCATTGAGCTGTCGCGGGAAATACTAATCACATACTTTGACCGTATTGATGAGACTCAACGGCGAGAACGATTGGAAACGATTGGAAAGCAGATTCAATACATGAGTGATTTATTAAATGATCTGGCTCTTATTAAAGGCAGTGTTCTGGAAGCACGCAGTTTACAGCTTGCCCCCACAAATTTAACCGCCATGTGTCAAATTACGCTCCAAGCCCTCCAAGAATCAATTGGTGTGCGGCATAAATTAACTTTCATCAACGATCAAATGATGGATTTGATTTTGGTAGACGATGTGCTGATTAATCGCATACTGCTCAACTTGCTTTCAAATGCCATCAAATATTCACAAGCAGACACTGAAATCACCGTCAGTTTAAGATTTACTAAAGCATGGATCCTGCTGCAAGTGAGCGATCAAGGAATGGGGATCGCGCCGGAGCATTTGTTGCACATCTTTGATCTCTTTTACCGGATAAACACGGTAAAAGAAATTGAGGGGACTGGTTTGGGGTTGAGTATCGTCAAGGATTGTGTCGAACGGCACAATGGACGAATCAGCGTCGAAAGCACATTGGGTTATGGCACAACCTTTAAGATTGAATTGCCGCTGATTGTCGCGGCTGTGCAGGCAGTAGTAGGATAAAACCCTGCAAACAACGCTGAGTCAATGGTAGATAGCAGCATCAAGATTTTATCCCTTCGCTGCTTTCCCGGCAGTGCAAGCATCAGTTTAAAAATCAGGACTTTCGCTTACCTCACCCCCCGGCCCCCTCTCCAATACTTGGAGAGGGGGAGAAAAACGCATCTTGAAGTCCCCTCTCCATGCAATGGGGAGGGGATTTAGGGGTGGG
>DAOTTO010000505.1:0-2519 GCA_034437895.1 Anaerolineae bacterium
CTTAATCGGCGATCTGGAAATTGGGCTGGATTTACGCCGAATGAATCCTGATTCTACCGAGCAGTTTCGCATACAGACTCATGCCGATGAACTCTATCCGGTGGCGAGCAGTTTTAAATGCTTTCTGGTGCTGTATTATTTCTGGAACACACCGCAAGCCGAATGGCAGTTCGGTGAAGATACACCCATTCGCAGCGTCGCCGTATTTAGCAATAATGTGCAAACGGGCTTTGTGCTGGATGAAGTTGGGAGGCGTATTGACTACTACGGCAACGCCATTCAGAAATTCAATGATTTTTTGCTGTTCACGCTCGGCTTGACCAACGGCATGTATAGCTGGAACTGGCCTAATACACCGACGCAAGGCTACGCCGATGATCGCTATGCCCCCTCCTCAACACGCTTTGTCCAGCATCGCGGCGCGGCAGTTCCGATGGACAATCTATTCACGACGACAGAATTCGCTGATTTTTACGCTCGATTGTTGCAGCCCGATCCTTTCCCCGATTATCCCGACTCACAAGCGGCGGTTGCGGCAACACTCGAACTGCTCTCTATCCCGGCGGAAAGTTATGAATCGCCGTTTGAACGCACGTTTGGCGTACCCTATACGGGCAAAGATGGCGTACTCCCCGCCAGCGATTCCGCGATTGGGCGCGTAATTAATGATGCTGGAATCCTCCCCATCAACGGGACGAATTATGTCTGCTCATTTATGTGTGCGGGTGAAGGCGAGTTCCTTGGGTTAAATATTCTGCGTGAGATCGCCGCGCTGCTTGAGGATTTTGAGGCGCAAAATAGCGAATAATAGATACTTTTCTCAGCACTCATTGCTCAGTCCTCAGAACTCAATTTGCCCGGCGGCATTATGCGCCATCCGAATCGGCTCTGGCAGGCGATATTTAGGCGTACAGCGCATCACCAGATCAATCGAGGTCGCTAAGTCCGCCAAATGCCCCACCGAGATATAGACAGGTTTGGTATTGTCTCGCGTCCGCAGCGCTACACCAATCAATTCTCCGCGATGGACTAAATCGGCATAAGCCCCTTTTTGCGCTCCCGGTTCATCATGTTTGCCTACGAACAGCGTTTTACCGCAGCCAATCGTCGGCTTTTGCAGCCATAAGCCCATGTGGCTGGCAATCCCGATGCGACGTGGATGGGCGCGTCCCATGCCATCAAAGATAAAGACATCCGGGACTATCTGCAATTTCTCAAACGCTTCCACCAATGCGGGTCCTTCGCGGAAGGTGAGCAAGCCAGGAATGTAGGGGAACGGTGTTTTTTGCAGCGCCAAGACGGTTTCGACAGGCTTTAAATCCGGGAAACTCACCACCACCACTGCTGCCTGCGACACATCATAACCCTTTGCCACGTCCGGCTTAACGCTCACATCCACCCCAGCGACATAGCGAATATTTTCCATATCGAGAGGCTGGGTATAGATCACTTCCGCCGCCATCTGCTTTTGCAGCGCAACAGCTTCTTGCGGCGACACATCCCAGCGATGACGGTGAATCAGTTTCATAATTGTTACCTTCTTTACGTAAATTTCAGTTCAAAAGTATAGCCGTTTTTGACCAAATGTGCTATAGTAAACACTATAGAGTCACTTATCAATTATAACAACTACGAGGTACAATTATGGGTTCGCAAAAATTTACTGAAGCCAATTATGCCGAATGGCAGCGCCTTTATTTAGAGGGACTTAGTTCCCACGATATTGCGAAAAAATATGAGGCGACGGCAAGCACCGTCAGACGACGCTTAACCCAAATGGGTATTGAGATGCGTCCTGTAGCACGTCCTTTAAAAACGGGCAATTATGTCGATGATGCAATCTTAGCTGAATGGCGCAAGGACTATGAAGAAGGTCTGGACACCTATGAAATTGCGACAAAAGCTGGGGTTGCATCAAGCACTGTTGCCCGTCGCTTAAAACGGCTGGGTGTAGAAATGGATCAAACGCGCCAGCGGCAGACGTTTTTGGATCCATTTGAGATGATGACCCCTGATAAAGCGTGGCTTTTGGGGCTGCTTTATACAGATGGTAATATATATGGTAATAGAGTGAGATTGGCCTCTAATGATCGGGACATGCTTGAAAAAGCACAAGTGATATTAGCACCATTTGGCGGAGGCAGCAGAATTATAGCGAATCATGTAAGGGGTAGCAGTTGCGAAATCCTACAAATTAGCTCTGTAGAGTTAGCAGAACACGTTAAAAAATATGGGATATACGCACGGAAATCCCTCACTATATCATGGCCTGAGTTTTTAGATCGGGTTTACTGGTCGCATTTTTTACGTGGTGTCCTTGATGGCGATGGTTATATTGGATTAAGCGGCGGGAAGCTCTTGATAAGTTATGCCACAGGTTCGGTCTCATTTGCTGAGAGTATCGCCACCGTAATTGGCGAAGTAATTGATTATAAACCATCCCTGTGGAAACATAAAAAATGGAATTCTTATCAAGTCGGATTGTACAGCGCCAAGGCCAAAACATTCGGCGCATGGCT
>DAOTTO010000506.1:0-49098 GCA_034437895.1 Anaerolineae bacterium
TCAGCGGCGGTCTATGTCATGTACGACACGCGCTACGCCATCCCGCCTTGGCTGCGCGGCTGGACGGACACGGGTCAGACCGTCGTCGCTACCGAGCAGAACAATACTGAACTTTCGCGGCGGCTGTATCGGCGCGATTATCCCGCCGGAACGGTGGTGTTGGGCGCGAATCAGTCGGTCAACACAAGCGTGATGTACAACGTCATCGCCGCGCCGATCACGGAAAACGTCGTCTATCGGATGGATGTCGGCAGCACGACGGGTTACACGTCGGCGGCGGGGGTCGTGTGGGGGGCGGATAATTATTTCACGGGCGGGAGTCTCAGCAATCTGCCCAATCCGATTATTAACACGGTTGACGACGCGCTTTACACATTCCAGCGCACGACCACCAGCGATACTGCTGGCTTCAGTTATGCCCTTCCGCTGACGAATGGGACGTATACCGTCCGACTGCATTTCGCCGAGACGTATTGGGTCGGCGGCACGAATCGTGGTATCCCCGGCGTGAACAAGCGCGTCTTTAATGTGCAGCTTGAAGGCACAACGGTACTGACGAATTATGACATCACGGCGCAAGTCGGTGCATTGGCGGCGGATATTCGCACATTCACGGTCATGGTAACGGACGGGACGCTGAATATCAATTTCCCGGCAGCGAGTGTCAATCGTCCGACGCTGGCGGCGCTGGAAGTGATCGGGCAGTAAATTTTGCTGGGGCGATGTCGTGTCGCCCCTTTATTTTTCGCCTTCTTCGGCGGAAAGGGCGGTAAAGCGCATAAAGGCGCGTTCTTGCGGGGTCATATCCACTGGATATTCGGTTTCGTCATAGGCTTCGAGGATGCGATAGCCTTCTTTGATGTAGCCGCGAATCGTATGCAGACTGATTCCCATTTCGTCAGCGGCAAGATGCGCGGGCATTCCTTCCACAACGCACAATTTAATCGCCTGCCGGATGCGCTCGGTCAGTTCGGGATAGTCACGCTGTTCCGGCAAAATCGAGGCGCGGAAGATGCGGCTGTTGAATAAATGCTGGCAGGCGCGATGCACCCCTTGCGTCACGACAAAATCATGATCGAGGGTATAAACGATGCTCCAGGCGATTTGGAAGCGCACTTCCTGTTTAAGCAAATAGGCGCTGGCTTGTGCTGCTGCCGCCGCTTGTACGAGGTCGGGTTCAATAAATTGCGCCAAACAGATCACTTTAACATCCGGCATTTTTTGCCGAAGTTTGGAAATCGTCTTAGAAAGCCCTTCGGGGCCATCAATATGATCGGCATCTAACACGACGACATCGGGCAGTTCTGCGGCAGGTGCTTTGCGGAGATATTCCCACATCTGCTCCGGGCTTTCCGCCAGAAAATTCACCCGTGTACGCCGATCCCACGCCAAATAACCATTAATGGCTTGCAGCGCGTAAAAATCACTATCCAAAAGAAGGACTTTAAGATTGATATTTGTGATGTTGGACATTGGATAGCGTCCTTTTATCCGTCGTGGCTATCGACTCTTCAACAGTTTAAGCGCAATTCGATAGTTTAGCAACGCGCTCACGCTGCATCCGCGTCATTGACGGGTTTGGATATGCCCCTGTACACTTATCGACCATCATTTCTGCAAATGACAAAGAGTTAAATGCCAACTATGCCCAAACCGCACATCCTTATGTTGACCCCGTATCTGCCCTATCCCCCTGTGAGTGGCGGCAGGATGCGAACCTATAATCTCCTTAAGAATCTTTGCGTGGATTACGACATTTCGTTGGTGTGTTTTGGTCGCCCGGAGGAACGTGCTTTCGACATCACCCCTTTGGCTGAATTTTGTGAATATACAGTGATTGATCGCGCTCCCAGCCCCGACACGTTGCAGGCCGCACTGCTCAGTTTGACGACTCCGCGCCCGATCACGATGCGGCTGTATCACTCGGAAGCGATGAAACAAGCGATTCGTGATCTGCTAAAAAAACGACCTGCAAGCGCCATTCATGTCGAGTCGTTTTACATGCTGCAAAATGTGCCGGATGAGGTAGATGTTCCTGTTTTGCTTTCCGAACCCGCGATTGAATATCTTGCCTGGCAGCGACATGCGCGTGTCGCGCAGCCTTGGTATACCCGCCCCGGCATCGCGCTCGAAGCGATCAAAATGCGTTTTTGGGAGCCGCGCATTTGGGCGCAAGCACAAGCCGTCGGTGCGATGTCGTCCATAGATGAAGCCATCATCCACAAAGCTGCACCAAAAGCGAAGATCGGCCTGACTCCCAACGGCGTTGATGTGGATTTTTTTCAGCCTAATCCATTAGTTGACCGTGATTCGTCCACTGCCGTCTATATGGGCGATTACAAATATTTCCCGAATACCGATGCAGTGCTGTATTTTGCCGCCGAAATTTTGCCGTTAGTACGTGTTAAAAAACCGGATTTTCGCCTCGTACTGCTCGGTAAAGACCCATCATCAGAAATTTTAGCGCTTAAGTCCGAGCATGTGATCGTGACAGGGCTAGTCGATGATACACGGCCGTATTTGCAAAGCAGCGCTCTATTTATTTGTCCGCTTCGGAGCGGAAGTGGCACACGCTTTAAACTGATGGAAGCGTTAGCGTGTGGCTGTCCGGTAGTGAGTACGACGCTTGGCTGCGAGGGACTTGGCGCGGTGGACGGCGAACACATGCTCATCCGTGATGACCCACAGGCCTTCGCTGATGCGATTGTTTACCTCCTCGATCATCCAGCCAAAGGCGCGGCGATTGGCTTGGCTGGACGCAAATGGGTGGCGGAAAAACACGCTTGGTCGCATAGCGCAGCGCTGGTTAAAGCGGCTTATGAAAAAATACGCCAGTCATAATTTTATAATCGGGTTTTGTAGCTAAAAAATAGACCTAAAACCGCACGACCACTTTGCCGCTGTTCGCGCCGCTTTGCAGATATTCCACCGCATCAACACAGCCAGCGACTCCACGAAACACGGTTGAGTCGATGATCGGGTTAATTTTGCCTTCGTTCAATAAACCGACTAATTTCATCAAATGCTGCGATGTTTCGGGACGGTTAAACCATAAATTCAGGTTAAAGCCCTTAATTGACGCATTTTTGCCGAGAATTTTATAATAAATCCGGGGCGACGTAATCATATCCGGCTGGTCTTTATACTCGGAGATAAACCCAATCGTTACCAATCGCCCGAACCGCGCTAATGAATCCACCGCCGCGTCGAACTGCGCCGTTCCGACTCCTTCAAAAATAATGTTGATGCCGCGTGGATATTCTGCCTTCAACACATCACGCAGATTTTCGGTTTTGTAATTAATCACGCGGTCACAACCGAGCGAGCGCAGCAAATCGGCCTTGTTGTCGCTGCTGCATGTGCCGATCACATGATTGCCTGCCAGCTTTGCCAACTGTACGGCGAATTGTCCTGTCCCGCCTGCCGCTGCTGTCACCAATACGGTTTCGCCGGATTTCATCTCGCCGGCTGTTTCTAATCCGAGCGAAGCCGTTAAGCCGCCAATCGACAGACTCATGATCTCTGGGCTGGCTTCGGGGATTTGTACCGCCCGCTGTGCTTTGGTCGTGTAGTATTCTCGATAGCCTGCGCCGATAAAATTGGTCAGGACGTTATCGCCAACTTTAAGCAACTCCACATTTTCGCCGATTGCGACCACTTCGCCCACCGCTTCGCCGCCCATATCGCATGGTATCGGAGTCGGCAGCAAATATTGTCCCGCCGCCATCATCACGTCCGAGGCATTCACCCCCGCATACAAATTGCGGATAATGACTTCATCGGCTGCCGGAGGGAGAAGCGCTGTTTCTAGGATTTCAACCGCTTCACGGAAATTTTTGCTGTGGCGGGTCGCGGTCAATTTTTGGTAGATCGTGGGTAACATGGACTATCCTTAAAATGATTTTTATGAAAAATTGAGTGGTAAGTTGAGAGTGACAAGTTTTAAAATACACTGAGCTTTTCACTTGTCACTATTTTGTGCTTCGATCTTAAAATGAGTGCCTATCGTTTTGGCGAGTTTATCATAATCCGTGTGGGCGCGGTTGGTCAGGGCAATAATTGGGGCGGCACGTTCTCCAGCGAAAAATCCAGCAATGCGATACTGTACAGGCAGTGAAGGAATCACTAGCATAATTCCTTCAGCCGGACGATAATTTTTGCGCCCAACTCCGGTCTTGCGATTGGTTTCTGATTCGGGCGAAGGCAACAGCGGAAACGGTTTTATCGCTTGAACATCCGACCAGTTTATAAAACGTGCTTTCCAAATGGTGGGTTTGAGGGTGATTCCCTCGTCGCTGACCGTCACCGCAGGCGCAATCGCGGTCAGCATCAAGACAGGCAACGCTAACACCAGCGTAAAAAATGCGCTCAGGATAAACAAGCCACCCGGTGCGCCGAGAAGCGTTAACAGCACTTGCAGTGGGGCAGCAACCACCAACAGCACGACGGTGATAATTGCGCCGTATTGGATTGCCCGGTTTAAGGTGGGCTTCGGATGAATATGGGTTGATGGTTGCATAGTGTGGCCTAATCAAACGGCCCAATCCAATAATTGCCGCGTCCACCTTCAGCAATCCAGCCTACGACTGGGAAGTTGGAAAGGACTCGCACCTGCCAATAATTCATCCCACGAGAGCAAATCGGCCCGCCGATAATTTCAAACGGGACATTTTCGACAAGGGTATACAAAACTTCGGAGTCTTGGCTTGGGGCGGCACGTAAATTTTTGGGTGTTCCGTCACGATAGCGCACCCGCCCGCGCTCGCCAATTGTTAATCGCAGTGGCGGCAAACACACTTCAAGCGGGTCTTGCGTCGGCTGGACGATATAAGCGGTGCTTGGAATACCCCGACTGCCTTCCGCCAGCCAGCCTTGATATAAGATTCCCACTACAACAACCTGCACCAACCGCCAGTTATAGCCTTCCGCGCAAACAGGATCAGCACCTAAAAAGCGCACCGTAGATTGATACGGCGCAACGGTTAACACCCGTCCGCCTAAACTTGGGTCGGTACGCACCCGCACCGCGTAGCCTAATTCGACAAGCTGTCCGGGTGGGATCGGCAGGGCTTGTGGGCAGGGTAGCCCCGGCGCACGGATAAACGTAATGAATGGGATTGAATTATTGGCCTGTGCCACCCATCCAATTAACCCATGCCCCTGCACCTGCCACCAAAAATAATTTTCGTTGCAGATGGGGCCATCCAACACAATAAAATTGCGTGGTTCTTGGAACACATTCAGCAGCGGCGCGGAAGCACTTGCTTGGGAACGAAAGCTCACGCCGGAACGGATTGTTACTGTGCCACCGATTTCTACCGGAAACGGCTCGGAGCAGCCCGGCGCGGCGGATGTGGGCGCAGGGGTCAGCGGCGGCGTTGCGGTAGGCGGGATCGTCGGCGTAATAAACGGGTCAATTGTCGGAACGAAAGGAAACCCTGTACCGATACCGCCGGGGGGCGTGCCAACGGGCGGGAACTGCGCCATCGACTGGCGCGGCGCAATTAAAATAATGCCCACGATGACAATAACGATCAGGATAAAGGCAATAAATATTTTTTTAGGCATAGGCCTGCCTCCTTAAAAATCGTTATAAGCATAACACAACCCACCAAAGTTAACCTGTTGTTTCATACAGGTAAAAAAGCCATTTATGAAAAATATCGGGCAAATATGAATTTTTGTTGACGGTGTTACAGGCATCTTGTATCCTAAAAACAATCCTATTCTTAACTTATCCATTTCATAGTTACTTTTACAAACACAAGATTAATCTTAATTCTCATGAGGGGTTTTCAGTGGCTCTTAAACGTATTCTCATTGTTGATGACGATGTTGCACTTTTAAAACTTTTTACGCGCTTATTGCAAGATCAAGGTCATCTGGTACATACCGCCACCTCTGTTGAATCGGCATATCAAATACTCAATAAGCATCAGTTTGATGTCTGTATTTGCGATATGACGCTTGGCCTCCATTCAGGTGTGGAACTGCTCAATTATTCGCCCGTGTTACAAGCCAATGGCACACGCTTCGCTGTGATTTCTGGCAAGAAGCGTTACGAAGAGTTATGCCATTCGATTGGTGTAGAGTTTCGGCTCAAGCCGATTGCAAATGCCGATTTATTGGCGCTGGTAGATGGGGATAGTAGCAAAGTCAATCATTCTGTATGATCGAATATCAAAAAACGTACCCAAAATGGTGATTCACTGCTCATGCCCAACGAAACTTTTGATATTGAACTTACCGCGATGGCGAATGGCGGCAGTGCTTTAGGCCGTTATGGAAAAAAGACCATCTTTATTCCCTATACGATTCCGGGTGAGCATGTCACGGCTCGTATTACCGAAGATAAAGGGCGCATTGCCTTCGCAGAAGGCATTACGCTTGTCGAGGCCTCGGCGGATCGGGTCTATCCGCGCTGCCCTCATTTTGGGCCGAATCGGTGTGGGCGCTGTCAGTGGCAGCATATCGACTATACCGCCCAAGTTTTGCTGAAGCAGGATGTACTGGTCGATCAATTGTCGCGCATCGGCGGCTTAGATGATTCAACCCTTAGCAGCGCCATGCGTGAAATTATTCCTTCGCCAGTAGAATGGCATTACAACCATCACATGACGTTTGAGACCTCACCGGAAGGACAGATCGGCTTGCCTTCTTCGGATGGGCGGTCTTTAGCGCTGATCGAAGAATGTCATATCCTCCATCCGGCTTTGTTCGCGCTTTACAGCAGCTTGGATATGAATTTTTCTGGCTTAACGCATCTGAAACTGCAAATCGGCAGCGATGGCGAAATGATGCTCATCCTTTCGGTCAATAAAGAGGAAGACGCACCCGAAATTCATATTGATCTGCCCATCAGTGTAAATTTGCTTTTGGAAGACGATGAACCCATCAATCTGATTGGCGAAACCCATTTACGTTATACAGTGGGCGGACATCAATTCCGCGTAACCGGTGGTAGTGAATTTCGCTCGAATATCGCCGCGCTGGAAAAACTGGCGGAAGTCGTCGTCGAGGCACTGGCGCTAAAGCCCAATCAAGCTGTGCTTGATTTATACGCGGGTGTGGGCTTTTTTAGTGCTTTCATCGCGGATAAAGTACGCTTGCTAACGCTGGTGGAAAGCTATCCTCCCGCCGCGACAGATGCAGACAGTAATTTAGCCGATTTCGATCATATTGACCTGATCGAAGGCCGTGTCGAAGATGTGCTGTTTACCTTGGATACGACATATGATGCTGTGATCGTTGATCCACCTGCACAAGGCCTAAGCGTGGAAGCGGTGGATGCGTTGGCCGCTAAAGGGATTCCGCGCTTGGTTTATGTCAGCAGTGATGCTGCGACCTTGGCGAGGGATGCCGCACGGTTGGTTAAACAAGGCTATACACTTGAGTCGGTACAGCCGCTTGATCTTGCCCCGCAGACCTATTATGTCGATGCAGTGGCCGTATTTATTCGATAAAGTTGGGAATTCCCCCATTGAACGCGCTTGACATGGGCTATCACCTTAGTCTACACTGCATGTAGCTCTTAAGACAATACAAGTATCAAGATGCAAGCCTGCTGGTGATGTTTGGCAGGGGAGCCAATCTGCCGTCCTAACCATAGGATGCAAGACGGAATTTTGACGTTTGTATTCTTGCGAGTCAATCACAGCCGCACCAAACAGGTTTTTTCAGGAGTTACAACACAATGGGTGAGCGCGTTCAGGGAGTCGTGAAGTGGTTTAGCTCTGAAAAGGGCTATGGCTTCATCAGTCAAGATAATGGTACCGATGTCTTTGTTCATTTCTCTGCAATCCAGACCAATGGATACCGGACATTGGAAGAGGGAGCGAAAGTCGAATTTGAAGTCACCCAAGGACCAAAAGGGCAGCAGGCCAGCAACGTGGCAGTCTTGGGCTAAAGTGGGAAAAACCCACATAATAATGACAATTTTATAGATCATTCCCTGTAGCCTGGCATGTTAATTGACTCACCAGGCTTTTGTTTTGCGTTTTTTCCTGATGGAGCAGACTTCAACTTATGACGATTGATTTACAAGCCGCCCGCAGCATCGCAACCGACATCGCATTGCAAGCCGCTGAAGTGATTATTCGCTATCATGATGCGGGGGATTTTTCCCAAAAAACCAAACAAAACGCCATCGATATTGTGACAGAGGCCGACCAACAGGCCGAAATCGTCATTGTGCAGGCGATTAAGGCACATTTTCCCGATCATCATATTATTGGTGAAGAGGGCGGCGCGATGGGCGCACCCGCGGAAGATGCAGCTTATACGTGGTATATCGATCCGTTGGACGGCACGACCAATTTTGCCAATAAAATCCCGATTTTTGCGACGAGCATCGCCCTAACAGATCGAGATATGACCCCCATCGTAGGCGTGGTTTACAATCCCATTTCGGGCGAAATGTTCAGCGTTGCAAAAGGGTTTGGCACAACTTTGAACGCTAAGCCCATTCAGGTTTCCAGCGCGGAGACATTAGAGCAGTCGGTCTTGTGCAGCGGTTTCCCTTACGATCAAGCTACGAACCCTGATAATAACCTCGTTGAATGGGGACGCTTTGCGGTCCGCACACGCGGCTTACGGCGTTTGGGATCGGCGGCGCTCGATTTATGTTTCGTCGCGGCGGGGCGCTTGGATGGCTATTGGGAACAGCAGTTGAATCCTTGGGATTATCTGGCGGGGCAGCTTTGCGTTTTGGAAGCAGGTGGCATCGTGACGGATTACATGAATAAGCCGCTTTCCGCCACCAACAAAGGCCGTATTTTGGCGAATAATGGGCGTATTCATCAGCAAATGCTCGATGTCTTGGCGCTGCGTTAGAGACCCAATTAGCCCGCCCGATAAAGCACGACTGTAGCGCCTATTTTGATGATATCGCCATCTCGTAAGACGCGGCCTTTTTCTGTTACTGTGGTGTCGTTTACAAGTGTACCGTTAGAACTGCCTAAATCATATAAGACCCAATTATTTTCCATCCGCCGCAGCCGAGCATGAGGCCGTGAAACGGAGGGGTCTTGTAGGCCAATTTCCCATGTGGCGTTGCTGGTGGCACGACCAATATTGACTTCTTGCAGCAGAAGCGGAATCGTGTGGCCTTCCTGCGGGCCGGTGGTGATAATCAGATGGCCTTGTCCGGTGTTGATTGTCGCCGTAATCAGCTTGCCGTCGGCTTCAGCCCGGCGCTGATCGTCCTCGCTCACGGCGGCGGAAAAGGTCAACATGGGAACGTAAAGCCGAATTTTATCCCCGGAAAAAAGCGGAAATTCTTCGGTAAGCTGTTGATCGTTGACGAAAGTGCCGTTGGCGCTTTTTAAATCTGAAATCACAAATACCCCGTCGCGGTAATTGATGACGGCATGTTGGCGTGAGACATGTTGTTCGGGGATACAAATATCATTACTGGAAGACCGTCCAATGGTTGCGGTTGCGCCTTCGGTTAAAACATGCTCATGGGTAATCGCCGTATCAGGGTCGATCCATGTAATTTTTGCCAATTTAAGTGGCGCGGTTTCTACATCCATAACAACAGCAGACCTCGTGTATTGCACCTTAAGCATTGTAACAACGACCTGTAACTCTTCATGTTAGCGTTAAGTAAATTTACTATAACACGTTTGAATTGTGTAATGTCGTTTTAATTTCAAAATTTTTCCTAAAATTCCAGTAAGGGTTAATTGTCCTTACCGGAAGACGTAATGTCTTTTTTGCGCTCGCTACGCAGCCGTTCCCGTTCTGTATCGCCCATTCCCGGATACCATTCATCCGGTAACGCCCCAGATTCACGCGTGACCGTCCACCCGCCTAAATCGCGCGCGATGACTTCTAACATTTTCGGCTGGATCCAAATCACCGAATCGACTTGGACTGCTCGCGCTCCTGCTTCCAGATAATCGCGTGCGTCTTGTGGGGTATGGATTCCGCCTGCGCCGATGATGGGAATATCAACACGGCGGATAATCTGCCCGACCACGCGCAGCACCATCGGCTTGACCAGTGGCCCATAGATACGCCCACTCACCAATCTACCAGTTAAGGGATCCCGGGCTGTTCCACGCGGCGGCGCAGCGATGACTAAAGCGCCAGCGCCAGCGTCGGAAACTGCCTCAGCGATTTCGTAAGCGTCTTGCAGGGGTAGGCGCACTAAAACGGGTTTTTCGGTTTTTTCTACGGCGGCTTTAACCAGTTCTTCTGCTTCCTTCCAACTAATATCATCGTTGAGGCCGAGTTCAATCGCGTTTACGCTCTCCTCACCGTCCAAGCGACTTACGCTTTTACGCACTTGATCGGCGGTTGTCCCGACGAGATGGACGATAATCGGCAGCGGCAGCATCAGCCACAGGTTCCGATAGCGCTTGAGGACTTTATTCAGGCCGGGATTCGGCAGACCAGTATGGACGAGGATGCCTGCATCCAACGGCACGACTCGTGTTCCCGAAGCCGGACTGCGTGATTCATAAGTAATTGGGTTGGTGACAATCGCCCCTAGTTTTTCCACATTAATAAAATCACGGTATACATCGCCATAACCAAAAGTGCCAGCAGCAGGCATGACGGGTGTTTGTATTTCCAGGCTGTTCTTACCGGGACGGGTAATCTCGATGGTCATGGATTTCTCTTTGGGATAGGCAGTATTATTTTAAGATGACTTGCGTCAGATCAAAAGCGGGGCCATCGGTACAGATCAAATTGAGGCCCTCGCGCATTTGCAGCATACACGCATGACACGCCCCCGCCGCACACGTCATCGTCGGCTGGAACACCCCGAACAGATAATTAGAAGGCACATCTGCCCGACGCTCCTTAAAGCGTTCCAGCAGTTTAGCAAACCGCACCCCTTCGTCATCACGGGCGACCACCGCGAAAACCTGATCTGCCCAACCGACGGTCATCACTTGGTTAGGCCAGTTAATGTCTTCATCTCCGTGAACGATTTCGACTTCGGGCGGGAGGTGCTGCGTATTATATTGTGTCGCCGCGCCAATCAATACGAGCGTTACGCTGATATTGTTCCCTAGCAGCCAAGGAATCGTCATCAGCAGGGGGGTGGGCATCGCGTCATAGGCCACTAACAATACATTTCGCAGCGTCCGCCGGAAAAGAAATGGTTGCCCCACAAGGCCGATCACGCTGATGATCTGACCGGGTTCAAATCGCTCTGTGCCAGGGCGCTCGACGATCATCTTCCCGCTGCCCACGCCTACAGGCCACCATTGTTGCCGCAGATAAGGATCATAGCTTTCCGTCAATCGCGCAAGAATTGATTGACCGGGCTTAACCCGCGCCAATGAGGAATCAATGGCGAGTTCAAGATGTTGGTATTTACTATTAATGCGCTGGACGCGCTCGATGATGGCTTCTGTTTCTTTCATGCTCAAACTTCTTTATGACGCTAACTTTACATCAGTGTATCATTACGGCGTGAATGTAGACAATCTGTTTTCGGTTTGTGTTATTATTCGCGTGAAAGTGAGGCGTATTTATGTCAGATATTAACGTCAAAGATGCTATTATTCGGTTATATGATGATTCCAGTTTAACGGATGAATTGACCGACGAGCCAGCGAAGGTACTGCTTAAATGGGCTGAAACGCAGTTGCCCAAATTGGCGGAGCGCTATACCGAAGAAGAGTCTTTTGAAGATGCGTTTAAGACACTGCGCGGCCTGATGAAAGGCATTAATCGGCTGACGGGACAACGAGAAACCTTGCTCCCGGAAGAAAAGCAGGAAGCCTTACAGAAAATGGTTGATCGCAGTACTGAACTTAATTATAAGGCTACCGCCGATCACACGGAGGCTTATCTGGAAAAACAAACGGCTCTTTCTGAACAAGATCATGTAAATGCTTTAATCGCGTGGCTAGAAACAGGTTCTACTGAAATTTTACCCTTAAATCCGCCGAGTTCATCAGATATTTTAACAAATTCATCATCGATAACAACTAATTTAACCTCAGATGCACCCAAACAGGAGCAGACACTTTCTTATGGCGAAGAAAACTACTAAAAGCAGTTCTAAGAAAAAAGACACGCAAGATTCACGCTCATTAATCGCCACGATTATCGGCGCGATTGTGGTCGGTATCGCTGCGTTGATCGGAACCTTAAGCGGTGGCAGCTTAACCACGCCTACAGCGACTAACATCCCTGCGACGAGTCGGCCTGCCATTACGACACCTGCCACGACATCGGCTCGGCCTACCGCCACAGTTAGCGGTGGCAGCACACAGGTCGCCAATAATTCTAGTGGTCAAGTTAGCGCGATTAACCTCAGCGTGAACGGTCTCGGCGCACAAAAAGGCTTCTGGCAGGTCTATTTCACTACACCGACAGGCAGCCGCAATGCGACCACTTACCTCAACGGGGTCGATTATCCGTTAGCGACGGCAATTGATGGAGTACAGCGCAACTTAGATATTGCCGCTTATGAATGGAACAGTCCGCGTTTGACCGAAGCCGTGATTAATGCGCTAGGACGTGGGGTGCAGGTGCGGATGGTGGTCGATGATGAAGCCACTATAGAAGATGATGACAGCACGATCCAGCAAGTGATTAGTGCTGGCGCGGAGGTGGTGGATGACAGCCGCCGCGCCCTAATGCACGATAAATTTATGATCCTCGACAGCCAAATTGTGTGGACGGGTTCAACCAATTTTACGATTAACGATGTCTATCGCAATAATAACAACCTCCTCATGCTGCGTTCACGCCGCGCTGTAGAAATCTATCAGGCGGAATTTAATGAAATGTTTTTTGATGGGCAGTTCGGGCCGCGCAGTTCGCAGACTAACAGCGGCAGTTTTAATCAGGATGGCACACCGATACAGATTTACTTCGCACCTGAAAATGATGTCTTGGACGCGATGGTGACTGTGGTGGAAAGTGCGCGGACGAGTATTCGATTTATGACGTTTTCTTTTACAGAAGCCGAAATTGCCAATGCCATCTTGGCACGGGCAGCGGCGGGCGCAAGCGTACAGGGCATCTTTGAAACACGCGGCAGCCAAACGGAATTCAGTGAATTACGCGCACTCTTTTGCGGTGGGTTATCGGTTCGGCAGGATGGCAACCCCAATACCTTCCATCATAAAGTGTTGATTGTCGATAATCGTATTGTGATTACCGGCTCGTTTAACTGGTCGGCGAATGCGACGGAAAGCAATGATGAAAATCTGATTATCATTGACGATGCCGATTTAGCAGCGCAGTATATCGCAGAATTTGATCGGGTGTGGTCACGGGCAACTGTGCCAGATCAAAGTCTCTGTCAATAGAAAAAACGTGCTATAATCTGAGGGGTATTTATGGGAGAGATAAACCATGCCATTTATTGAAGCGCCAACAAACTTTTATCTGGGTCGCCGTTACGACTCGGAGTCCAATCGGTTAACTGAAGATGTGGTCTATTATGACTCGCGGGATTTGACCACCCATGCGATTGTCGTGGGGATGACGGGCAGCGGGAAAACGGGGTTGTGTATCACGCTGCTGGAAGAAGCGATTCTAGATAATATTCCAGCCATCATCATCGACCCGAAAGGCGACATCACCAATTTGCTGCTGACATTCCCAGATTTGCGCCCGGAAGATTTCCAGCCCTGGGTGAATGTGGACGATGCTCGCCGTGCTGGATTAGATATTCCGGCTTTCTCAGCGGATATTGCCCAGCGTTGGCGGGACGGCTTACAAAGCTGGAGTATTGTTCCAGACCGGGTGCGCTGGCTGCAAAAAGCCTCGGAATACAGCATCTACACCCCCGGTTCTGATGCCGGGCTGCCGATTAGCATTCTGGCCTCATTACGTGCGCCGCGTGAAGGCTGGGTAGGGAACGAAGAAGCCCTGCGTGAAAAAATCAACGGTATCACTACCGCGCTGCTGGCTTTGATTGGCATGAATGCTACGCCTGTTCAGGATAAAGAACACGTCCTCATCGCCAATATTTTTGAATATGCTTGGCAGCAGGGGATTGACCTTTCACTAGAGGATATTATTCTTCAAGTGCAAAAGCCGCCTTTTACCAAGTTAGGTGTTTTCCCGATTGACGATTACATGTCGGAAAAATTACGGTATAAGCTGGCGATGTCGCTCAATAACATCATCGCCTCACCGTCGTTCCAATCATGGTTGCAAGGTCAGCCGCTTGATATTCAGAGTTTGCTCTATCAGCCCAATGGTCGTCCGCGTGTGTCGATCTTTTATATCGCGCATCTGAGTGATCCAGAACGTCTGTTTATCATTACCTTGATTTTGGAAAACATGATCGGCTGGATGCGTACCTTGAGCGGTACAACCAGTTTGCGAGCACTTCTTTATATTGATGAGATGTTCGGATATTTCCCCCCCTATCCGCGCAACCCGCCGACCAAAGAACCGATTTTACGGCTGATTAAGCAAGCACGCGCCTTCGGCATTGGCTTGATTCTGGCGACACAAAATCCCGGTGATCTGGATTACAAAGGCTTGAGTAATGCCGGAACGTGGTTTATTGGGCGGCTGCAATCCGAAAATGATAAAGCCAAAGTGATGGACGGGCTGCGCTCGTTAGCCAGCACACAAGATGAACTGTCGCTGCGTGATGTTGAAACGCTGATCGCCGATATTGCACCCCGCGTCTTTTTGATGCGAAATGTGCATGATGATAGCGGCCCGGTATTAGTGCATACCCGTTGGGCGATGAGTTATCTACGCGGCCCCTTAACGCGCCAACAGGTACAGATTTTGATGCAAGGCCAGCGTCAGCAATTGATGACGCAGATCGCTGCCAATTATACCAATTATGGTCAGCAAACGGGCTTTGGACAGAGTCGCGCTAATCCGCCGAGTACTTCCGGGACGCAAAGCGCTCCGCCTGCTGGAGTGAACAGACCCGCAACACTGCCGGGGATGCCTGCACAGCCGCCCGCCACACTGCCGGGTGTGTTTGGGGCGCAAACGGCTGCTCCTAATCCAAATGTGCAACAGGGATGGACGCAGCAGGCTACCGTTACGCCGAGCCAAGTTAATTTCCCGGTCTCACAGGATTCGCAGCGTACGACGGTGGTCGCGGGAATGCCTTCGGGCTTTTCCGCAAATCCGCAACCGATTACATCGGCTATCGCGCAATATTATCTGCCAAACCGCGTGACGAGCCAGCAGGCGATTGCCAATTGGCAGCAGCAAACTCGGCAGCAAGCACAGTTTGGTGGTTCGACATTGGTCTATCAGCCGGTGTTGTTGGTGCAATCCATCGCTCGTTATTCCGATAAAAAAGCCTCGGTTTATACGGCGCGGTATCACACTTATCATGTGCATGACCTGCAAAAAGCCGGCATTATCCATTGGGAAGAATATCGGGCAGAACCGATTGATGCACGTGCGCTATCTGGTCAACCTTTCCAGGCGGCGTATTATGCTGACCTCGCACCCGGTCTTACTGATGACAGCCGCTTGAGTGCCGTCAAGCGCGAGGTTGTGGACATGATCTATAACACAGGCCAGCTTAAATTGCCGTTTAATCCAGACCTGAAGGTTTATGGCAATCCTGATATGGATTACAGCCAATTTCAGGCGCAAAGCCAGCAAGTTGCCCGTGAACAGCGTGATGCCGAAATTGACGCACTCACAGCTAAATATGGCGGGATGCTAGATAAACTGGAAGATAAGCTCAAGCGTAAAGAAGCTGAACTGCGCGGTGAAGAACTTGAACTCAAAGACCGTCGTCGTGAAGAGCTATATACAACGGGCGAAGCGCTATTAAGTCTCTTTAAAGGTCGCACAAATTACACCCTCTCGCGTATGAGCCGTTCTACACGCTATCGCCGCCAAACCAAAGTGGATTTGTCCGAAAGCCAACAAGTCATTGATGAAGCCGAGCAGCAAATGATACAGGTTGAAGAAGAATATCAAAGCGCAGCGCAGGCCGTTAATAACAAGTGGGCACAAATCGCCGCTGGGACGCAGGAATATGTCGTCTCGCCTTTGAAGAAAGATATTCAGATTGAACTGTTCGGCATCGGCTGGGTGCCGTATTGGTATGCTCTCGTGAACGGGCAGCCAACTTTGCTTTCTGCCTTTTAGAAGTTTTCCTCGCAAAACTTTCAAAGCCGCGAAGAATTGTCAAGTAAAATTCAGATTTTCTTGGCAAAAAATCGCGGCTTTTGCATTTATACTTAATCTTAACATCCAGCAACATCCTTTAACATAAGGTATCGTTTTTATGTCAAAAATAGTTACGATAGATCGTCACATCCTCGAACAACAGCAAAAACATCCCAACGCCACCGGCATTTTTACCCAACTCCTCTATGATATGGCGCTTGCCGCCAAGATTATCTCACGCGAGACGAATCGCGCTGGATTAGCGGATATTCTCGGTGCGACTGAAGGGCAAAATGTGCATGGGGAACGCCAGCAAAAATTAGATATGTTCGCAGACGACGTGATTTATAACATGAACGATCACACCGGACGGCTGGCGGCGATGGTATCGGAAGAACATGACGACATTTTAGAGATTCCCGCCCATTACGACAGCGGCAAGTATGTCCTGCTTTACGATCCGTTGGACGGCAGCTCGAATATTGATGTGAATGTCTCTATCGGGACGATTTTTGCTATCCATCGCAAAATCACCACTGGAGATCGCGGTACAGTTGAGGATATGCTGCAACCGGGTCGGCGATTAGTGGCGGCGGGATACGTCGTCTACGGCTCTAGCACGATGATGGTCTACAGCACAGGGCAGGGCGTACACGGCTTCACGCTCGATATGGGGGTGGGCGAATTTCTGCTGAGTCATGAAAATATCAAAATCCCACCCAAGCCGCAGTATTACAGCGTGAATCATGGACACGAAAAATATTGGACACCCGGTGTGCGCCGTTACGTGAAATGGTTACAAGGGATTTATGGGGAAGGGCGCGAGCCGTTGCAGCATCGCTATATTGGGTCGCTAGTGGCGGATTTTCATCGCAATCTACTGCGGGGCGGGGTGTTTGTGTATCCAGCAGACAGCCGGGAGCGCAAAAAACCTTATGGGAAGCTGCGCCTGATGTATGAATTGCAAGCGTTGGCCTTTTTAGCCGAACAAGCAGGCGGATATGCGTCTGACGGAATAGGCAGCATTTTGGATATTCAACCGCAAACGCTGCATCAACGTGCGCCATTTTTCGTCGGTAGCCGTGACTTGGTTGAACATGCTGAAGAGTTTATCCGTAATTACGATCAGGAATGGGTCGCCATGTATGCGCCTTTCCGTGATGGGCAGCGGATTTCAACGTAACGACTATCGGTGCAATTCGCATTATAGGATTACAATTGATCTGATAGACTCTGTGACATTTATCACAAATAGACCAGAAGAGACCTTTTCTGTGTGTATTGCCGCATCCGGCTGTGTTCAAACAGGCGCATAATGAGATTAGGTCTCAGAAATAAAAGCGGAAGGATGCGATTATGTCCACCTTTTTACGAAAACACGGTCTGAAAATCGGCATTGGGCTTGTTGTAATTTTTATCGCTATTCAATTTGTTGGCTTGGTTGTTCCCGCTTTTGCGCGGACTAATCCAGAAGTGACGACTCAAATCCAATGGGATTCCCCACGCACCGAAGCCCTTGCTAGAACTGCCTGTATGGATTGCCACAGCAACGAAAGCCAATGGCCTTGGTATGCATATATTGCCCCTGTGTCTTGGCTGGTGACGAATGATGTCAATGAAGGCCGCGACTATCTGAATTTCTCTACAGGGCGGGGCGAATTGGAAGCCGAGGAAATGGCGAAAGTGATTAACGCAGGCGAAATGCCGCCTGCGATTTACACGCTTATGCACGGTGATGCCAACCTTACCGATGCCGAAAAGCAAGAACTGATTGCGGGTTTGCAAGCGACCTTTCGGTGAAGGCGGCGCAATCGGTGAAGCGAATAGCAGCGAAACAAGCGAAACTGACGATGATTGAGCCAAGCCGCATCTGCTAGGAAGGTTTTTCCCATAAGTTTAGAAGTTACGCCGTTCATAGTGATTAGTTTTTAGTCGAGGCAATGGCTAAGGGAAAATCTTTAGCCTTACTAGAAACTATAAGTTAATAATTTTTACCCCAAAACTTGTTCAACTGCGTAAGTCCTAAAGTTTTAAAACGCCTCTGCAAATGCAGGGGTTTTTTGTTAGAAAACCTTAACGTGCTTTGGCGTAACGCACTGCTGCAATGTGGGGTTTCTGATGATATGAACATATTCAACCGCAAGCCCAGAAAACCGAATTTAAAAGACCTGCCGGATGCTGATTTAGTCGAACTTGCTAAGGACGATCAAGAGGCATTTGGGGAACTTTATGAACGGTACGTTAAGAAGATTTATAACTACATCTACTACCGCACGAGCAACCCGCATGATGCGGAAGATTTAACAGCGCGAGTCTTTTTTCGGGCGATGTCGCACATCGAGACGTATACCGATCGCGGTGTGCCGTTTCAAGCGTGGTTGTATCGCATCGCGCATAATTTGGTCGCCAATTGGCATCGTGACCAGGGGCGGCGCAAGATCATCCCCTTGGATGAATTTGTCGCCAGCAGCTTGCGCTCGGAATCGCCAGATCGTCATGCGGAAGACGTAGAAGAACGCGAACATTTGATGGCGGCTATTCGTCGTTTGCCAGAAGAACGCCAGCAACTCATCATCCTCAAGTTCGTCGAGCATTTATCCAACGCGGAAATTGGCGAGATCATGGAACGTACAGAAGGTGCCGTTAAATCACTTTATCATCGCACTCTGACGACTCTGCGCGACGATTTAGAAATGCAGCAAATCAATCATAAACAGCCCAACGGCAGTGAGAAAAGGAAAAAAGGGTAATTATTCAACATGGCATCTATGGACTCATCTGAACTCAATCTGGAAAACTTGCTCTCTGCCGTAACGGACGCGCTGCTTGCGGAGCAAAGCGACATCAACGCGATCATCCGACGCTACGATGTTAAACGCGCTAATGTCGATAGCTTTGTCGCCGTTATTCGGCGGATGCACGTCGTAATGGTGCGGCAGGAACCGTCAGAAAAATTTGTGCGCCGCCTCAAGCAAGATTTGGTGGGGCGGAATCAAGGGATGGTTGCGCGGGTGCGTTATCTCCCGGCACGGGTGCAGCTTGCCGCAGGAGTCGCGCTTCTGGCAGGATCGGGCGTGATGCTGCTCATCCGCCGCCGTGTGCCTTTATTGGGCGAAGGTGAAGATCGGGCGGAAATCCCGCTGCTTCAGCAATAACCTCTATGACTGAATTGATGAGCAGGTAACGTAAGGACAAGTGCATCTCAGCACCCAATACCTGCTCCACGAGAATGTGATTTTAGCAAGATCCAACCACGATGCTATTTCGTCTGTTGTTTGGCGGCTTGCTGCACCATCGACACGATGCCCATCAGCCCTTGACCTTTACCCATTGCGACTTCTTTACCGAAAATCCTGAACACCACATCCGTCGGCACACTCGCCACCTGCTGCGGTGGCTGCCCGGAAAGGGTCTCGCTCAAAATCACGCTCATCGCCATCGCCGAGAGTCCCTGCGGATTCAGCACGTCGAAGTAGTATTTTTGTGTGCCGTCGGGCTGCGTGATCGGGAAAACATAGGCATCTGATTCGCACATCTGCACATGATTTTCTTCGGGATGCGGACGGGAAGAAATCTCCGGCGGAACGCGAGCCGTGTCAAAGCGATCCGCGATTTCAATCAAATATTCAGCGCGTTCATTACGATCTGTGATTTGGGACAAATCGTCCACGATGTCAGCTAGGGGTTGCGGGTAATCTGCCATACGATGCACAAGCCTCTTTAATTATCAAAAATACAAGTCTGGTAGGGATGAATGCCTTTAATCAATACGTAGAACCCCTCCACATCCCTCCCCGTACACAGGGAGGGAGCAAGACACTGCGAACTTCTCCGCCTCCTTGAGTTCGGGGAGGGGGTCGGGGGGTGGGGTAAAAGGGCTGTACTCTAGTATTCAATAGTAAAAAGGCATAAATTCATCCCCCTTACTAGACACGGTGTTAAAGCAGATTATTTCTCAATCGGGACACCGACGGAATTGCCCCATTCTGTCCAGCTACCATCGTAATTACGGACGCTAGGATACCCCAACAAATAGGTGAGGACAAACCATGTATGGCTGCTGCGTTCCCCAATACGGCAGTAAGCGACCACATCATCAGTGGATTTCAGTCCCATTTCGCCTTCGTAGATGGCCTTCAAATCGTCAGCGGATTTAAATGTGCCATCATCAGGATTGGCAGCCCGCGCCCAGGGGACGTTCTTCGCGCCGGGAATATGTCCGCCGCGAAGTGCGCCTTCTTGCGGATAATTGGGCATGTGGAGCAGTTCACCGCTGTATTCGCCGGGACTGCGGACATCGACCAACGGCTTACCCGCGTTAATGTGGGTGAGGACTTCATCACGGAAGGCGCGGATTTTGGTGTCGTCACGTTCTGGCGCGGTGTAGCTGGTGGCGGCATATTTCGGTACTTCACGGGTCAGATCACGGCCTTCTTTTTCCCACTTCAGACGGCCTCCATCGACGATCTTGGTGTTGGTATGACCAAAGAGATGGAACACCCATAGGGCATAAGTCGCCCACCAGTTGTTTTTATCGCCGTAAAAGACGACTGTAGTTTCCGGTGTGATGCCGATGCGCGAGGCGAGTGCTTCAAATCCGGCTTTGTCCAGATAATCGCGGCGCAGCGGATCATTCAGATCTGATGTCCAATCGACCTGCACCGCGCCGGCGATGTGACCGGACGGATAGAGGAGGGGGTCTTCATTGGATTCAACAATACGGATGTTTGTGTCATTGAGATGTTCGGCTACCCAGTCGGTAGAAACCAGTGCGTCGGCGTGTGCGTAACCGCGAGAGGTAATGTCGCTCATTGGTGTGTTCTCCTAATAGTCAAATAATCGTGAATAAAGATAACAAACTGCTGTTAGAACCGTGTTAAATCTGTAGAATGCCTACTCCTTTCGTCACCGCATTGTGGTGTGAATCAAAAGAACCAACCTAGACGGTTGGCTCTTGTTTATAACCCATGCGCTATCGATCAGCGTCGTGTTATGCCATCCGTCTAGGTAGAATCGTTAAACAACACATACAGGCGTACATGTCGGCAGATACACATTCTTGGACGGTCAACACTGTTGAGATCATGGATAATAAATTAACACGCTTTATCGAAGAAATCAAGGACGGAGAAACCGTAAGGAAAAGTTAAAAAGAGTGTGGATAATTTCAAAATCTTGATTAGACACTTGGTTTGTAAAATGTTACAATTTCTTTCAAAAGATTTAATATTGGGCTTTACTGATGTCGAGCTTCTTACCGCGACTTATCATATTATCCATCAAGCATTTTTGGACGTGCAGCAATTTTCTACATCCTTCGTTACTACCAAAAAAGCGAATTTGTGGCGCGAAGTTTGCCAAACAATCTCTGATGACGTGCTGCTGACGTATTTTGATGAAGATTGGCTTGGTGCTGCCCAATGTTTTAACTGCAAGCTGGTCTTGACCGGGTATCTCCACGAAAATACGGGCTGGGGAAGAATGGAAGCGGTGGTCGTCCCAGTTGATGGGGATGAGCGCATTACCAACGGCATCTTGAATCTGCTGACAGAGCATTTCCCCGCCTATCACGAGCGCGAAGTTAAGGCCTATATACAGAATATATGGTCAACCGCCTATCGCTTATGGATGGAGTCAGTGGATAAAACCGCGACAGCGTAACATGTTGCTTAAGCGCCGCCCTCAAACGACATTTCACCAGATGGGGGAATATGCAGCGTTCCGTTGATATTTTCCAGATGCAGCGCACTTTGTTCTAAGTGTAGGACGAGATAGGTGCTTACAGGCACGCGGACTTCAAATCGTGCGCTGGATAATCCGCCCACGACAGCGCGACGTTTTGCCGCCATATACACCCCCGCCTCATCTTGTTCCGCCGCCACCCGCCACCCAAATGCCCCTTGCAGTCGAGTTGTGACCTCGATCATCGGGCGCGACCAACGAATAATCCTTACATGGGTGCTTTCCGCCCGTAGATAAAACGTCGTTGGCTCTTTGACGGCGAAATGATAGGTTTTGGTCGTCTGTGCAATGTCTTTTACGGTTGAGGCCGCGTTAACGACCTGCCAGAGTGAATTTAATCTTTGCATTGTTAGCCTACAGCTTTCAGCGATTAGCAAAAAGGAGAAATCATGCTTTCTCCTGCGAAAAGGACGGACTGTTTAACCAAGTACCGACAGCGCTTGCTACAGCATCAGGCTGTTCTAGCGCCATCATGTGACCTGCGCCTTCGAGTGTGACCAATTCGGCATCAGGAATATATTGCTGAAGATAAACACCATACTTCTGTGGGGTCATTTTGTCCTGTGTTCCGGCAAAAATCAGCGCCGGCGCTTGAATTTCATTCAGCCGTGCGCGGACATCAAAGCCGTTACAGGCGACATAATCATCGTAAATGATCTGAGCGGGCTGCGCCATAATTTGCTTATACGTGAGTTCGCGGCGTTCAATCGGCGTGGCTTCGCTCCAATACCACTCACTCAATAGTCGAGCAACGGCCTCTTGATCGGTCAATATACGCTCGACAATATCCGGGCTGACGCTGAGTTTCGCGCCTGTGCCGATCAGAATTAGCCCTGAGACACGTTCTGAATAATCGAGCGCCAGCGTGAGCGCAATCGCGCCGCCCATGCTCTGTCCGGCGACGATAGCACTAGGGATTTCCAGTGCATCCAGCAGGCTAATTATATCCGCCGCATACGCCGTGATAGTATCCCGCCCCGGAGTTGGACTTTTGCCGTGACCGGGCAAATCGGGTAGCAACGGATTTGCATTAGGTAAACGGCGCAGTGATGCAGGCCAATCGAGATGCGTCCCGCCTGCACCGTGTATCAGCAGCAGCGGCGGCGTATCGGTATTTTTACGCTGGTCGATGACATAAATTTTGCCAATTTTGGTCTCAATGAACGGCATAAGGATTATCTCTTAAAATGGTGTATATTGGGAGAAGTTACGCAGGTCAAAGTGATTAGTTTTTAGTCAAAGCAGGGTGGAAGAAAAATCTTTGCGCTTACTAAAAACGATCCACTAACAACTTTTATCACAAAATTCGATCAACTGCGTAAGTTCTAATTGTTTTAATTCTATCGCCTAGCTAAGAAGTCGTGGGTGCATCCTCATGCGTTGTTAAGCATTGACGCGCATTGACTCATCAGGCATCATAACGCCCGCTTGGAAATCATCGAGAAAATAATCTATGTCTGAATTGCTCGCAAGAATCATCGAATTTGCCCAGGAACTTGTTCGCACAGGCGGGTATCCGGGCATTGTGTTTGTGATGGCGTTGGAAAATGTCTTCCCGCCTATTCCATCAGAAGTCGTTATGCCTTTAGCAGGTTATATCGTCTCGCAGCCCGATTCTCAATTTACTTTCATCGGTATCTGGCTGGCTGGGACATTGGGTTCTGTGTTGGGCGCAATCATCCTCTATTATATCGGGATGTTCGCGGGTGAGCCGATTTTACGTGCGTTTGTCCGCCGTTATGGAAAATGGTTTACGATTTCCGAGACGGAATTTGATCGGGCGCTGAACATCTTTGGCAAATATGGTGAAATCGTCATCTTTGTAGGCCGCTTAATTCCGATTGTTCGCAGCTTGATCTCCATCCCGGCGGGTATGAACAGAATGCCCATGCCCAAATTTCTCTTGTTCACGACACTCGGCACGGCTGTTTGGAGTGGAGCGCTAGGGTTTGCAGGGTATCAACTTGGCGAGAACTGGGGCAATGTAGAGACCTTCATCAGTGAATATCAGAGTGTGGTCGTTATTGCGCTGGTCGTCATTATCGTGGCTTTCGTCGCATGGCGCTTTTGGGTTTGGCGCAACAAACGGCTGAATCCGGCGGAAGTAACGGAAGTATAGGATTAGACGCAAAGGCGCGAAGGACGCAGAGAATCGCAAAGCAATGTTGTAATCTTTGTGCCTTCGTGATTTCTTATGATGAATTACGCAACGCTGCTGCAACAAATCGCTGCGGGTGATGAAGTCGCCCGTGCCGAAATTTATGCGCTGGATGAGGAAGCCATCACCCCCTTGATTGATGAATTTTATGCTGGAGTCAATGAGGCGACAGGTCTTATCATCATCGAAATTCTGAGCGACATCGGCGGCTTTGAAGCACGGATGC
The DNA here is from genome assembly GCA_034437895.1 of Anaerolineae bacterium. Lineage (GTDB taxonomy): Bacteria > Chloroflexota > Anaerolineae > Aggregatilineales > Phototrophicaceae > JANRLJ01. Next base: position 24,213 of record DAOTTO010000506.1, read on the forward strand.
TGCTAGAAGATGTGGTGCATCTCAGCGCCCGTTATCTCTATGAGACGTGGCGACTGGCAGCCCGTTTGGGTTTGGCACAGTATCAGTAAGTTGGCGAAATCTGCTTCACTCAGGCTTGATGAAAATCATTCCCAAGATGTGCGGGGCGAACATGATGCACATCGCTCCAACAAAAAAGATCGTTTCGCCTGTTTCAAAATTGACGTTGAGTACATGAGCAAACGAGTGGACGAGTGTCGGGCGGAAGCCTTTGATAAGCTGATAGGCGACGACACAAAATACGATGCCAAGCACGAAATAAACCAGCCCTAAAATGAACGCCCACGTATTTTCAAAATAACGGGTTTCCTGCCAGCTTTTAGAGGTCACTTTAATACGCCCTGTTGCCAACCCTTGCAAACCTGCCAGCACAAGCGCCAGCGCAAATATGTCATAAAAGATCACACGTCCGCTGATGTCTTCGTTCATCGATAACCTTAACCCCCACTTGAATATCGCCTATTATCCTAAGATCACATAGAGATAAGCGAAAGTTTTTAAAATGGAATGAGGGTCAGCTTATCAGGGATGCCTTTTGTATAAAGACTATCCCTGATAAGAAAGATGCTCCTTGTTATGGATAATGGGTATTAGTTGTTGGCTCTTTCATAGACTAAGGTGTTTGGGTAGAAACCATACCAGCCAAACCAGAACGCCAAATGACCCGCGATGCGTGGCAGTGTTTCGCCGTTTGTGCTGACGATGTTCTCTTCTGTGACCCTCCAAAGTGCGCCGTTTTCATCGATTAATTCACGATAATTTGCTCCCAACGTAAAGGTGTGGTTTCCGCGTTCATAGGCACGAACACTCGCCCCGCCCGGCTCGGAAAATTCACGTTCAGGATTTTCGCGGGCGATAATTACCACCTCTACCCCTCCTAGCGTATCATTGACGACGGCTTCTGGGATAATTGTCGCAAGCGGATATGCTTTAGGGGTATCGTCTAGCACCAATGTAAATACGACTTCTTTGTTTTCTTGTTGAGAGGTATCTTGCTGCCAAACTGGGAACATAATAAAGTTAGGGTCGTTGAAATACTCAGCGTAAGCTGCGCCGTTGGTATAATCACGCGTATAGCCAGTCTCCAAACTCAAGACGCTGGTATCGGGATGTTCTAATAACCATGTTCCCCAATCGGTTACAACGACGGGCAGCCGTTCTAGTGTAATATCGCCTGCTGCCAGTGGTCCAAAGGCAGCCTCGCCAGTGATCGCATTCCAGACGGTGTTGGTCAGGCGATCATACATCAATTTGTTGGAGCGCATCAGCATTCCAGTTGAGCTAAATTCGAGGTGTGTACGCCCAAGCGCTTGCCCATCTACAACAAGATTTTCGATGACCGGATTATAGAGAACCCCACCGCCACACAAAGTGCAGTAGGCCAACATCACGGGTGTGCCGCGCACATGCCCTGCAATACTCTCTGTCAATGAAAGCGCTTGTTCATCGGCTCCTATATCAGGGAGTTGGACGGATACGGTTTCCCAATCCGCGTTAGTCCATTCTATCGCGTCCGCTGTTGCCCAGCCTTGCGTTGGGCAACCTGCCGAAAGGCCGTTGATTTGCACCCAAGTGTCGCCTTGTCTTGCGTTTGCTGTGAGGTTGGCTGGCGCACGAAAGTTGCAGATTACCTGACCATTCGGCGCGTCATAAAGTGGCGTTTGCCCGATGATGTCATTAAACATCTCGTGCCAATTTAGGATACGCAGCGGATAAGCACGGTTGTCTCCATTGATACTTACACCAAATACCAGCTCATCCGACGCAGGGTAGGCACAATCCCTTTCACGACAGAACTGTCGATTGTCTTCCCCCTCTGCCAGCGCTTCCTCTGGCGTGATCTGACGTGGATTAACTAATGCAGGTATGCCATCGACCTGGACACCGCCCCAAACCACTTCGACTAAATTCACATTGGCGGAGTCCATCACGCCTGCCGGGAAAAATTGGGCAAAACGATCATCAATTAAACGACTATAAAGTTCGCCTTTAAATTCGTCATATCCCGGGGGTAATGGGAGGTTATTTGCGCCTGCCCACTCAAACCATGCGCGCCAATTTGTATCGAAGTCTTGCTCACCTAAGGTCTCTAGGGCATAAAAAATCGGGGTGTTTAGCTCCGCGAACAAAAAACTGCGGGTAAAGTAAGCAATGTCGATCAGCGGTGCAAGATAGAGCAAGTCACCGCTGTTGGCGACTAAATCGAAAGTTGTTGTATCAATCGACCCAAAATCGCTGGCGTAGATAAAATCCTCAACCAGTTGGAGCATAGTCTCCCTATGATTGGTAATATCAACGCGTTGTGCTTGGGTAGTCGGTTGACGTGGGACAAAAAGACTCAAGCTCAGTAAAAGGAATAAGCCTAAAATGTAAGTCCGGCGCATAGCAACACTCCTAAAAGTATGGGCGCTTATGCAATTGACCCAGTGTTGGGATAAAATGGTTAGTTTCTAGCCTTTAGCTAAGGTTAAGGTGTCTCCCTTAGGGTCTAGTTTGGCTAAAAACTAATCCCTGCGAACTGCATAAGTTCCAAAAAACAGTTTGTTTTAGGCGAATTTAACCGAAAATCCTTACGTTAGGGTTAAGCTGCGTAACAAAAAATTAAAAAATTTGCGCTGGGAGTGAGAGTTTTGGAGGGCAAATCAGCGATTTGCCCTCCAAAGGTTGATTAAGATTAGAAGCCACTCAAATAACTCAAGTCGGCGCGGCCTTTGGCTAAGGCGCTGATCGCTTGCAGCAGGCCGAGGCGGTTGCGGCGCACTGCCGGGTCTTCTGCGTTCACCAACACACCGTCACCCTTGCCTGTGCCGAAAAAGTCCGTAATCGCGGGGAGTATGGGCGCGAAGGCGTTTAGGAAGGCGTTGACGTTGCCGCTGCTGTCGAGATCGGCGACGGCGGCATTATAGGAGGCATACAGGGCGGTTTCTTCCGACTGCACGAACAATGACTCGTCCACTGGATAGCGCTCGGTTTCGCTGCGGGTGATTCTTACGCAGCGGGCGAAGCCATCCAGCAGCGCTTCCCAATCTTCACGCCGCACCCAAGCCGCTAATTCAATCGCGCCCTTGAGCGCCCGGTTGGGATTGGTCGATTGCTCGGCAAGCACGGCATTAATCACATCCGCCGCGAAACCCTGTTCGCTCAACCATACACGCAGCCGTCCAGCGATGAAATCCAGCACCTGCGCCCGTGCCTCGGATGAGACTTCAATCGGTTGGGCGATGGCGGTTAATTCAACGGCCTGTAACAAATCCGCATCAAGTGATTTATCGGTTAAAATCTGGATGATGCCGAGGGCAGCGCGGCGCAAGCCATACGGATCCGCCGTCGATTTTGGCGCGAGGCCAGCGGCGAACAACCCAACCAGACTGTCGAGGCGGTCTACAAGCGCCACTAAAGTCCCGGCAGGACTATTCGGCGTATTATCTCCGGCGAAACGCGGCAGCCAATGTTCGTAAATGGCGTTGGCGACTTCCGCCGGATACTCGTTCAACAGCGCATATTTGCGCCCCATCGTCCCTTGCAACGAGGTCATCTCGACAACGACTTTAGTGGCGAGATCGGCTTTCGCAAGGTGGGCGGCGCGGGTCGCAATCGCAATCTCGGTTTCATCTAGGCCGAGTAAATGCCCAATGCCTTCGATTGATCCCGCGACACGCATATTTTTATCCAGCATTGAGCCGAGATGTTCTTCAAACGTGAGCGTTCCTAAGCGCGTCAGATAATCCGCCAGCGGCTTTTTGATGTCTTCTTGATAGAAGAAACGGGCATCACTAAACCGCGCTTTAAGCACCTGCTCGTTGCCATAAATGACTTTATCGAGATGCTGTGCGTCCCCGTTGCGGACGGCAACGAAATAGGGCATCAATTTGCCATCACCATCTTCAACCGCGAAATAACGCTGCTTGTCGCGCATGACCATGACCAGCACATCACGCGGCAGTTCCAGCGATTGTGTGTCGAATGTGCCGAGGAGGGCGGTTGGCGCTTCGATCAAATTAGTGACTTCATCAAGCAGCGCATCGTTATGCACAATCCGTCCGCCCGCTTCGTTGGCGAGGGCTTGCACATCGTTGATGATTCGGGCGCGGCGTTCTTCACTACTCAGCAAAATACCCTGATTCTCCAGCACCTCAAGATAATTTGGGATGCCATTAACGGTTTCAACGAGTGAGCCAAACGGACGTAAGCCTCGCGTACTGTTTCCGCTGGTCACGCCAGCGTATTCAAAAGGAATCAGCGATTCGCCAAATAAGGCCACAATCCAGCGGATGGGGCGCGAGAACGCGATTCCAGTGGCGTTCCAACGCATGGTTTTGCCAAATTTGATCGCGGCGATAAATCCCGGCAGCGCACCTGCCAGCACTTCAGGAGCAGGTCGTCCGATTTCGTGGACGGTGGCTACGACATACTGCCCGCCGTCGATTTCTTCGACACGCAGCGCGGAAACATCAACCCCCTTGCCGCGTGCAAAGCCCTCAGCGGCTTTAGTCGGCTTACCATCGGCATCAAAGGCGCGATTGGAGGGCGGGCCTTTTTCGATTTTTTCCACATCTGTTTGCAGGGGCGCGAGTCCCTGCGCCATCACGACCAAACGGCGCGGCGTGGCGTACACGTTTAATTCACTGTAGGACAGGCGTAAATTCTCGAATAATGCAGGCGCGGCAGTTTGTAACTGTGCCAGTGCCGAATCGACATCTCCGGCGGGGAGTTCTTCCACACCGATTTCGAGCAGGAAGTCGGCGGGTTGTGTCGGTGTTTGTGCGGATGCAAGACTTTGTTCCCCTAAAGAGACACCTATGATAGGCGTATCCCAAATCTCGCCCATTTTCATGAGGGGGAAGCCCATTTCGGCGCGTTGGTCTGCATAAGCGCGGGCGATATTGCGCGTCATATCGCGCATTTTGCGAAAAAAGGTGGCGCGTTCCGTCACGCCAATCGCGCCGCGTGTATCCAGCACATTGAATAGATGGCTACACTTCAAAATATAATCATAAGAAGGGATGAGCGCACCTGCCGCGAGTGCGCGTTTGTGTTCGCCTTCATAGACATCAAACGTGGCTTTTAAGCCTTCGACATCGGCGATATTGAAATAATAATTACAGTGTTCGATCTCTTCACGCAGGAACAAATCGCCATATTGGAGACCGCCCTCCATCCAATCAATTGCCCACGCGGAGTCTTTGTTTTGCAGGGCTAAGACGATGCGCTCCACACCGTAGGTAATTTCCACCGAAACCGGATTCAGTTCCAGACCGCCGGCCTGCTGAAAATAGGTGAATTGGGTGATTTCTTGCCCATCCAGCCAAACTTCCCAACCCAATCCCCATGCGCCGAGCGCTGGCGATTCCCAGTTGTCTTCCACAAAGCGGATGTCATGTTCACGCGCATCAATCCCAAGCGCCGCCAGTGATTGCAGGTACAATTCCTGCGGATTGCCGGGATCAGGCTTGAGGATGACCTGATATTGATAATATTTTTGCATCCGGTTCGGATTTTCACCAAAGCGCCCATCATCGGGGCGGACGCTCGGCTCGACATACGCCACGCGCCAGGGTTCGGGACCTAAGACTCGCAGCAGCGTGGCAGGGTTGCCCGTCCCCGCGCCAAGCTGAACGTTATAAGGTTCTGCGATGATGCAGCCCTGATCTGACCAAAACTGGTGTAACTTCAAAATGACCTGTTGAAAACTCAGCGGTTTGCTCGTCATAAATTTGTCCCGATGGATGATTGAGTACGGAATCGGCTGTATTATAAAGAGAGAACGCCCGATTAGCGAGGGATAGCGACCAGATGCCCATCCACAGCGATAAAAATATGTATCCGGGAATCAACCCGCATCTCAATAGTGCTTTGCAGCAGACCAATGGCGGTTGGCCCACTTTTCATAAAGATCATATTACGCATATTCGGGAGACGCTTGATCTGCTACTGCCGGAAAATTACTTTTCGGCAAGCGAAGATTCTTTACAAATTGGCACTTATGATTTATACACTAATGCCCCGCTGAGTAAGCCAAATGTTTTGATCCCTGATGTCACAATATATAGCCAGTTTTCTAAAAAGACTGAGGAGTTTCCGTTGCGCGGACGCGCTTCATCATTAACCTTGCCGCTTATTGAAACGATTGACGATGTGAAAGAGATTACCAGCGTTTTGATCTACCAAATGGTCGATTCTTCCCGTGCTGGCAAACCCATTGTCCGCATCGAACTGCTTTCGCCTTCTAACAAACCTGCTGGTTCAAATTACAAGGCCTATCGTGTTAAACGAATGGATGCGATTAATGCCGGGATGTGCTTGATAGAAATCGATTATTTACACGAGCAAAGCCCTATATTGGTTCGTATGCCAAGTTACACAGAGCATCAAGCGGATGCTCATCCATATAACATCATTATCAGTGATCCCCGTCCAGAGATTACACAAGGTACAACAAACATCTATGCTTTCGGTGTTTTAGAGCGTTTGCCAATCATAGATATTCCCTTGAATAACGGAGAGTTTGTGACGCTTGATTTCAGCGTGATCTATAATCGCACCTTGGAAAGTTCGCGTTTGTTCCGCCGAATTTTAGTCGATTATGAGCAAGAACCAGTCAATTTCGCCGCGTATCATGAGGCTGACCAGCTAAAAATCCGTGAACAGATGACGAAAATAGCAGCGGAATATAAGCTGAATTTATAGCTACTGGATCGATTCGATGAAAATCAAAAGTAGGATTTAAACCCATGCCGCTTCACAGTGACAAAAATCTGTATCCGGGAATTAACCCACATTTGAACAGCGAACTACAACAGCCTGATAATGAATGGGCGAGTTTCCATACCGACTACATCACCTTTACCAGAGAATTACTTGATAAACTTCTACCCGAAGATTACTACGTTGCAAGCGAAACCTCATTACAAATTGGCACTTATGACCGTTTTACCGATCAACCACTGGCTAAACCTTCTAAAACGATCCCTGACATCATTGTTCTTAGTGGTTCTGCTTCAGCCAGCGCACACTTGGCTCCAATTCGCGGAAATCCAACATTAACACTGCCCCTTATCGATACTATTGATGAGGAAGAAGAATTAAGTGCTGTAGTGATCTATCACGCAGAGCGCGGAAACCGACGTGGCAGACCAGTTACACGCATTGAGCTTCTCTCACCAGCAAATAAATTGGGTGGTTCACATTATGCCAGCTACCTCACTAAGCGCAAAGAAACTCTTTATTCAGGTCTACGTCTGATCGAAATTGATTATCTCCATGAAAAGTATCCACTCTTAGCAAGAATTCCCAGCTATCCTGATAGAGACACCCTTGCATTTCCTTATGCTGTTATTGTCAGTGACCCTCGTCCCAGTGTTGAAGATGGCATTACAAGCGTTTTCAATTTTGGTGTGTTAGACAATATCCCAGTCATTGATATTCCGCTTGAAGGCGCAGATTTTGTGACATTGGATTTCGGGATCGTGTATAACCGCACGATGGAAAGCTCCAAAATGTTCCGCCGAATTTTGGTCGATTATGAGCAAGAACCAGTTAATTTCGCCGCGTATCATGAGGCTGACCAGCTAAAAATCCGTGAACAGATGACGAAAATAGCAGCGGAATATAAGCTGAATTTATAGCTGATAGATCGATTCGATGAAAATCAAAAGTAGGATTTAAACCCATGCCGCTTCACAGTGACAAAAATCTGTATCCGGGAATTAACCCGCATTTGAACAGCTATTGGCAACAACCGGATAATGAATGGGCGAGTTTCCATACGGATTACATCACTTTTACTAGAGAATTACTTTCGCTTTAGGCGATTAAAAAAGCAGGGATGTGCGGATTGCGTAGCTCTGCCCGCAAATAGTCGCTCAATAAATTGTGCTGTGCGGCAAAAAGCGTTTTGCCGCATTGGGTAGCCTTGACCTTGAGCGACAACCAAGCCAGATAACAGCAGGCCAGAGGATTGGGCTGAGAACGTGTTAATTGCTTCAGTTCCCAATGCAGTTGCTCGATCTGCCAGCGCACAGCATTCTCGTTTTGAATGTCGGAGGTGGTGAAGGAGCCTTCAGGATGATTGGTAATCACCCACTAATCACCCACTCAATCTCGCCGTTTGTGGCAACTACCTTGAATAACTGGACGCGAAAGGGAACATAGCCGGTCTCTTTGCTGAGGCTGACCAAGCGGTTATGTTTTAAAGTTGTGACGAAAAACATCTCCAAGCGCACAATCAGTTTCAGTTTATCCAGCAAATGTCCACTCAAGCCAAAGTCTTAGAATATAATAGTTGGCCCAAACCTTTGCCGCGAAGATTTCAATTATCTTGAGAATTTGCTTCCCCATTAAACATGACTTTATCATATACATCGACTAAAGCTAAAGTGCATCCAATCGAGGTCAAACTCGCGCTATTTTGAAAATCAGTCACATCTGTGAGCAGCCATTGATGATTATCCTGCCGCTGATAATGCTCTATTTGCGGCATCTGCTGTGAAATCAGCACATATTCTTGGAGCGAAGGCAGCATCCGGTAGTTCTGGAATTTCTGTCCGCGATCATAATTTTCTGTAGAGGACGAAAGGACTTGGATGATGAGTGTTGGATTAAGCAAAATATCGACTTCGGCATCTTTAAATTCGGGCGCACCGCAGACGACCACAAAATCGGGATAGGTATAGTTCTCGGCAGAGACAAGCACACGCATGTCGTTGGCATAGGCTTCGCAGGGTCGTCCGCGCAATTGTGTCAGGACTTTCGCTTACCTCACCCCCCGGCCCCCTCTCCAAGTATTGGAGAAGGGGAGAAAAACGCATCTTGAAGTCCCCTCTCCATGCAATGGGGAGGGGATTTAGAGGTGGGGTAAATGCGTGAGCGAAAGTCCTATATCTAACACTGTGAAAGTAGATAGGCCGCATTGCATTTCGCCTAGATAGCTCAATTTGGTTATAATCCCTCCATTGGTGTTCATTTTTTAATATTCATGTTAACGGACAAAAATCGTGCTGAAAAATGATTCTGTCGTCATTGGACAAAATGTTCGCCGTATTGATGCACCGGGGAAAGTCACCGGGGAAACGCCTTATCCGGGTGATTTGGATATGCCCGATCAGCTTTGGATGAAGCTGCGTTTTAGTGACCGCGCTCATGCCCGTGTGGTTTCGATTGATACCAGCGCGGCGGCAGCGCTGCCCGGCGTGGCCGGGATTTTCACGGCGAAAGATATTCCCGTCAATGAATATGGGCTGGTGACGAAAGACCAACCGGTGTTGTGCGGGCCCGGCAGCACGATTCCCGGGGCGGATGTTGTGCGCTGCTATGCGGATTGTGTGGCGGTTGTAGTGGCGGAGACAGAAGCGATTGCTGCGGAAGCCGTCCGTTTGATTCAGGTCGAGTATGAAGATTTGCCTGCGCTTTTCGATACCGAAGAGGCAATGCAAGCGGGTGCGGCGCAAATTCAACTCAACGTGCCAGAAAATATTCTAGCCCATTATCGGATTCGCAAAGGCGATATGGCGGCGGGATGGGCGCAAGCAGATGTCATCGTTGAGGGTGAATATAGCACGGGGTATCAGGAACATGCGTATTTGCAACCAGAAGCCGGATTAGCGTATTTAGATGAGAAGGGGCGTATTACTGTCGCTGTCGCGGGACAGTGGGCGCATGAAGACTTATGGCAGATCACTCATGCGCTGGACTTGCCAGAAGATCAAGTGCGCGTGATTTATCCAGCTATCGGCGGGGCATTCGGTGGGCGTGAAGATATGTCGGTTCAGATTGTTCTGGCTCTCGCCGTGTGGAAGCTGCGCCGTCCGGTCAAGACGATTTGGAGCCGCGAGGAAAGCATCCTGTATCACCATAAGCGCCATCCGATTACGTTTAAAACGAAGTGGGGCGCGACACGCGATGGCAAAATCGTCGCGGCGGAAGCGCGAGTCGTCGGAGATGCAGGCGCGTATAATTACACCTCGACCAAAGTGATGGCGAATGCCAATTTGACTGTCACGGGGCCATATGAAATCCCGAACATTCAGGTAGATACCTATGCCGTTTTGACGAATAACGTCCCGACGGGGGCATTTCGCGGATTCGGAGCGGTGCAAGCGGCTTTTTGTGCTGAAGGACAGATGAATAAGCTGGCGGCAGCACTTGGTTTTGATGTGGTGGAACTTCGCCTCGTCAATATAATCCGCGAGGGAAGCATCTTATCCGTCGGGACACCGCTGCCAGCGGGGGTGACGATGCCGGAAGTCTTGGAGGCTTGTCGGCGTGAAAGTGACTTGTGGCTTGATGAAGGAGGGCTTTTCTGGTCGCGCTTACGCTATGATGTTCCTTATGACGAGCAAAGGCCGCACATCCGTTGGGGGATGGGGGTCGCGGCGGGGTTCAAAAATATTGGCTACAGCTTCGGATTCCCGGAAAACAGTTGGGCGGCGATTGAACTGCGCGGCGATGCCGAAATTGAGGAAGTAATCGTCCGGGCGGGGGGGGCGGATGTAGGGCAAGGTTCACATACGACGTTTATGCAAATGGCGGCGGAGGCGGTGGGTGTACCTTTTCATAAGGTACGACTAATTGGTTCGGATACGGCAGAGACTCGGAGTTCTGGGAGTGCTTCTGCTTCTCGGCTGACGTTTATGGCAGGAAATGCGATACGCGGGGCGGCGGAAATCGCGTTGCAAAAGTGGGCAAGCGAAGAACGTCCGGCCATTGGGGAATCCACTTATCGTCCACCCAAGACAACGCCGTTTGATCCGCTGACGGGCAAAAGTGAGCCGAACTTCGCTTATGGGTATGCCGCGCAAACGGTTGAAGTCGAGGTCGATATTGAGACCGGTCATATTCAGGTCATCAAAGTCGTCGCGGTGAATGATGTCGGCAAGGCGGTTAATCCGCAGCAGGTGGTGGGGCAGATCGAAGGCGCGATTGTGCAGGCGCATGGCTATACGCTGCTGGAACATCTTGTTTCGCGTGAAGGGCGCATCCTGAACCCTTACCTTTCGACCTATCTTATTCCTACAGTTTTGGATGTGCCGCATAAGATTAAGTCGGTGGTCTTAGAATATCCTGATCCGATTGGGCCTTGGGGGGCGCGTGGCATGGCGGAGATGCCGTTTTTGCCGTATGCCCCGGCCGTAGCCGCTGCCGTCTATGATGCGACGGGGGTTTGGCTCGACCATTTGCCCTTTACCCCAGAGCGAGTCGTTGCGGCTTTAAGGGAGCATGGCATTGGCCTCTGATTATCATCTATTTCCACACATCACCGTCCTTGTGCGAGGCGGGGGAGATGTCGCCAGCGGGGTTATTTATCGCCTGCACTGCGCGGGATTTCCGGTGATTGTGACGGAGCTTCCTACGCCGCTGCTCATCAGACGGGCAGTCAGTTATGGGGATGCGGTTTATTCACGGCAGACAACGGTAGAAGGGGTAAAGGCGCGTTTGGTGGAGTCGATGGCGGCGGCGCATTCGGCATTAAGCCGGGGCATTGTGCCGGTGATTACCGAGCCGGAACGGGTTGTATTAGAGTGGACACATCCTGTGATTGTTGTTGATGGGCGGATGGCTAAAAATCGCCTTGATACAACGTTGAGTGATGCGCCGTTGGTGATCGCGCTTGGACCCGGTTATTTTGCTGGGCGGGATTGTCACGCGATTGTCGAGACGAATTCAGGCCATCGGTTGGGGCGGGTGATCTGGCGCGGTGGGGCGGAGGCGGATACAGGTGTTCCGCGAGAAGGTCACGCTACGTATAGTCGTGCCTTACGCGCTCCGATGGATGGGCATGTGAAACCAGAGGCCGCTATCGGCGATTTTATCCATACTGGGCAGATCATAGCCCGTATCGGTGATGAAGCGATTGCGGCTTTGTACAATGGGGTTTTGCGTGGGTTAATTCATGAACGTGTGTTTGTGAAACGCGGCATGAAAATCGCCGATCTTGATTTTCAAGCCCAACGTGAACACTGTTTCACTCTTTCTGATCGTTCCCTTGCGATAGGCGGCGGTGTGTTGGAAGCCGTCTTTTCTGCTCCACAAATGCGCCCTTATTTGCAGGCAAAAACAGATGAAACAGCCACAGATGTTTAAAGTTGCGGCGGTTATTTTAGCGGCGGGGATGTCCTCGCGCATGGGGCAGATGAAAGTTTTACTGCCTTGGGGCGAGAACAAGACCATCCTTGAGCATATCATTGCACAGTTAAATCGGGCGCAGGTCAATCCTATTATAGTGGTGACAGGACATTTATCGGTTGAGGTGCAAGAAAAGGCTGCACCATTGGGCGTGAATGTTGTGCATAATTTGGACTATAAAACCGGGGAGATGCTTTCCTCGCTTAAAGTAGGATTGCGGGATATGCCAGCCCATATTGAAGCGGTGTTGGTGGTGTTGGGCGATCAACCACGCATACAAACCAATACGATTTATCAAGTGATGCAGGCTTTTATTGAAGGGCGGGGGGAGATTGTCGCGCCGAGTTTTGAACGGCGGCGAGGCCATCCGATCTTAATTGGAAGACGTTTTTGGCAGGAAATCCTCGATTTGCCGAATGATGGTGCGCCGCGTGACGTGATTAACGCCCATAGTGATCGGGTGGCCTACGTAGAAGTCGATAATGATAGCATTTTGCGTGATGTCGATACGCCTGCCGATTACGCTGAAGAGCGCTTACGTGCGCTGTTAGATAAACCAGATTAAACCCAAAGCCCAGTTTTAAGGACATCTTCGCGGCGCAAAGTCTTGGGGCGTTTATTGGTGCTGCCGTGCGCGATGCTACGTAATTCATCCCCTAGTGTGATTGGGTTAACGACAATCAAAATTTCATTAGGTTGAATAATATGAGAACCTGGCGGCGCGTAAATATAGGTGCTTGTGGTCTGACGAATGCCTAAAACGCCTGCGCGGAAGATGCGCCCTAACAATAATTCTTGAATACTTTTACCGATCCAAGGCGAGTCTTCTTGCATATAGAGTTCATTCGTTTCCAGACCCGTTTGATAGTTAAATAGGACGTATTGTAAAAAGTCGCTGACGGCGGGACGGGTGGTCGCCAACAGGACGAACTGCGCGGCAACGCGAAATGGACTGACGACACGATCTGCCCCTGCACGGCGCAGCTTAGGAATCATCACATCAGTGTTGGCGGTGGCGGTGATGAGTAGTCGTTTGCTCATGGAACGGGCATTTAGGATCGTGACGATGCTATCCGCGTCTTCTTCAATCGATACCATCAAGGCTAAAGCACGTTCTACACCGGCTTTGCGTAAGGTCGATTCATGGGTCGGATCGCCATGCACGACCCGAAACCCACGTTTAAGCAAATCAGAGGCTAAATCTTGGGCGTAGGTCAGGATAACAAAAGGGCGCTCCGGATCAATTTTGTCGGTCACATTGCGAATGACTGACCCCGCGCCACAAATCACGAAATGCTCAGACATTTCACGGATAGAGGCTTCGGCTTCCATCAATGAATATTGTTTTTGATTGACCTTTGGGCGGGGTGGCGTGGGTAAACGCTGCCAATTGGCGGCAGTTTGCACGGGACTTGCATCTCGCCGGCGGGCATCCTGCTGAAGCAGGGAGATATAAATAACAGGTGTGACGATAAGTACTACTTCTTCTTCTTTAAGGATGTAATTCTCATCGGGGGCATAGAGGTAATTGCCATCTTCCAGACGAATGCCGATTACACCCGCCGCGAATCGTCCGCGAAAGTCGAGTTGTGAGAGAGGGCGACCAATCCAAGTCGATTCCTCACCAAGATAAATCTGGACGATAAAGCCGCCCGATTTTTGATCGAACATGATGTCATTAAAGAAGTCGTTGACTGCTGGGCGTAAGGTGGCGTTGGCGAGAAATTGCGCGGCGACTTCAAACGGGGCAATGACATTATTCGCCCCGACCCGCACCATTTTTTGGCTCAATTCCTCTTCTAAGGTAGCGGCGGTGATATAAATTTCGGCGTTTTTGCTTCGGGCTGTAAGCACCGCCATGAGCGATTCTGTGTCGCTTTCCAGCATAACCATCGCCGCTTGTGCGTGGTTAATTCCTGCATCACGCAGCGCTTGGTCGGAGGTTGGATCCGCCTCGACGACGAGTACACCATTTTCGCGTAGATGGTGGGCGTACCTGGCTTCTTGGGTAACGACGACAATGGCATCCAGCAGGGTTTCTGGTTTCTTAAATAACTGAGAAGCAATGAGGATTAGTTTGAATAAAAAGCGACGTATCCAGTGCGTATATTTTGTGCTTCCAAGAAACCGCCTTAAGTTTACCTTAATCGTGGTTGCACGTATTTCGGCCTCGTGTTCGCGCCGCATCGCCACCCGCAGGAGGAGATAATCAATGGTGTTGTCCACCAATTCTCCGGCACCGCAGATAATATAATGGTCACGCAGGCTCTGAATCTTCTTGGCAGCTTTACGTGTTTGTTGGAGGAGGCGCATCTCTGGGCTGAGGAAAAAGCTCACAGCGGCTTGGGCGGCATAAGCAAATGTGCCGAGTCCGAAGATGAGCAACAAAATGGTGAAAGCACGTCCGGCGGAGGTACGTGCGTAAATATCCCCATAACCAACGGTTGCAATGGTGATAATGGTTAACCAAAGTGCATCAAGAAGCGAAAGTTTTTCGATGATTTGAAAACCGACGACACCACATACCACGATAATGCTGATGGCGATGATGGCGATGCGAAGTTGGCGGCGTGTATCGTGAAAGGTATCCATTTTTTGTAAGCGCGGCAGTATTCAGAAGATTAAATTTTACAATGAATAGCTTAATCGCGCTAACAGAACTATCCGCTGAAAGAGCAATATAAGCTTATAAGAGATGTTGGAGGATTTTGAAGGGATGTAGAGAAACTAACCCTTGAGCCATTTCACCAGACGGTTAATAACACTCCGTTTTTGGGCTAAACCTTGGCTGTATTCTTGCTGAAGCTGGCGGGTGAGGTATTCGAGTTCGGCAACGCGCATTCGCGCACCATTCACAATGACCCATTCTTGATCGATCACACGCAAGTCTTTGGGGATGCGGTTATACAATTTCTGATACGCTTCCGCGTAATGCGTCATGACTTTTTCAGAACCTAGTGCCATCATACGGTGAACCTCGTTTGTCCAAAATTAGGATAATCTAATGATTTTAGGACTTTCGCTTACCTCACCCCCCGGCCCCCTCTCCAAGTATTGGAGAGGGGGAGAAAAACGCATCTTGAAGTCCCCTCTCCATGCAATGGGGAGGGGATTTAGGGGTGGGGTAAATGCATGAGCGAAAGTCCTGGATTTTAGTGTGCAGTGTCTTGATGTAACTCAAAAGTTTGCTATGACAACAAACTCAATTATAACGCAAACTTTGAATCTTGTTACAAAATTCGACAATTTTTCATAATCAGTATTTTTGCTCGTTGGCTTATGCAAAAGGCATTTAAGCCCCTTGTTGCAGAAATATCCGATAAAAGCGTAAGCGCTAATCATATGGCTTATCGTCCCTAGTCGGGTTAAAATAGGATCATTATTAAAAGATTATTCGAGAAACGAGTTCTTTATGCCGCCTGAAAATTATGAAGCTGCTGTAAGCGTTATTCGTAGTCGAACTGATTTGCAACCGACTGTCGGGCTTGTTTTAGGGTCTGGGTTAGGTGGCCTAGCCGATGTGTTGGAAGATCGGGTCGCAATTCCGTATCAGGATATTCCGGGATGGCCTCAATCTACTGTTCACGGTCATAGTGGGCAGCTTGTGATAGGCCGTTTGGAAGGAAAAATTGTCGTCGCTCAACAGGGGCGGGCGCATTTCTATGAAGGCTATACACCGCAGCAGGTCACTTTCCCGATTCGGGTAATGCACTTTTTGGGCGTAAAAACGGTGATTTTGACGAATGCAGCGGGTGGATTAAATCCAAAATATCGGGCGGGCGATTTAATGCTTTTGAGCGATCATATCAATCTTATGGGGATTACTGGGATTAACCCGTTAATCGGACAGAATGATGAGTCGATTGGGCCGCGTTTTCCGGGCATGACACAGGCTTATGATCGTGATTTGCGCCGTATGACAAGGCGAATCGCGGAGGAGAACGGGATTACGCTGCATGAAGGGGTGTATATCCATCTTTCGGGCCCGATGTTTGAAACGCCGGCAGAAGTGCGAATGCTGCGGACATTGGGTGCGGATGCCGTGGGGATGTCTACTGCGTCTGAAGTTTTGGTTGCGCGTCATGCCGGAATGCGCGTTATGGCGTGTTCAGGTATTACGAATGAAGCGATTGATGATGTTGACGCGCCCAACGAGGCGAATCATGAAGAAGTTTTGGAAACGGGTAAAATTATTGTACCCCGCCTGACGACGATTTTACGTGGGGTGCTTGGGGCGATAAACGCATGAATGCTATCATCTTCCTGATAGAGCGTACTTCTATCGGGTTGTATATTTTGATTGCTGTGGCGGTTGTTTGGTATGGACGGCGCTGGCTAGCGGCGCGGTATGCCTTTCGTGCGACACAATTTGAGCTAGAGCGTGATCTTGCTCGCTATCAGATTGCTAATGCGCTGACGGCGGTTGTGCTGTTGGCGGAATTGGGACTTATTATTTCGGGTGTTGAGAGGGTTGTTGCGCCGACGATGCGAGAACAAGTCGCTGAGGCAGATTTATTAGTCGAAGCGCCCGTGGAAGACCTGCCTTTTTATACCCCTACGCCGCCGCCGCCACAAACACCGGAGTTCGATACAGGGGGTGTTGATCTTGGTGCGCCGGAAGTTCAAGCTGTGTTTTTTACGCCTACACCCACCCCCACGCCTGTGGGGACGATTGAGCCGAATGCGCCGTCAGCGGTAGGCTGTGATACGCCGAATGCGATCCTGCAAGTTCCCGCCAATGGGATGCGCGTGTTCCAACCGATTGCGGTGATGGGGACGGCTTATATTGATAATTTTGCGTATTTTAAATTGGAAATCAGCGGGCCGACGACGAATAATCGCTTTGCCGTCATTGGGCAAATGGCCGCACCGGTTGAGTTGGTAGGCGGGTTGGCGCAATTTAATCCTGCGCCTTATGATCCCGGTTTGTATCAATTTCAGGTGATGGTGTTCGATATTACGGATACGTTGAAGGCCTCTTGCCAAGTCAATATTTACATCAGCGCCCCTGTTCCGACTCCGACTGATTTGCCACTGCCCACACCTCGGAGCAGTGGATAGTGTCCTTTTCGCTAGGTTTTGTTGGAACGGGTAAGGTAGGTACGACATTAGCGCGGCTATGGGCAGAACGCGGTTATGATGTTGTTGCTGTGTATAACACGAATGAGTCATCCGCGAATCAATTAGCCCAATTAGTGGGCGCGGAGGTAAAACTTAGCGCATCTGATGTCGTCAAAGTAGCAGATTTGACGCTGCTTACTGTGCCGGATGATCGGCTGGCATCTGTTGTACTTTCGCTGGCGGGGATCAATTTGCATAGCAAGGCCATAATCCATACCTCCGGCGCTCTGGATATGACTGTGTTAGACATGCTGGCGCAGCAGGGCGCGTTTATCGGGAGTTTGCATCCGGCGTTTCCATTTGCTGATGTCGAGATGGCAATTTTGCGGCTTCCAGAGGCAACATTTGCCATAGAAGCAGGTGAAAGTCGCTTGCGGGGATGGCTGCTTGAGTTGATTGCAGCGCTTTCGGGAAAAGTGATCGAAATTCCGGTAGGTGGCAAGGCGCTTTATCATGCGGCTCTGGTGATACTCGGAAATTATACAGTTACGCTGTATGCGTTGGCTGAACGCTTGCTGACGGACTTAGGTGCAGACCGTGTATCGGCAGATTTTGCGCTCAATGCGCTGCTGACGGGGGTGATCCATAATTTGCAGACCCAAGGTATCCCGAATGCGTTGACGGGGCCGTTAATCCGCGCTGATGTCGGGACGTTGGCACGGCATCTGGTGGCATTAAAATCAGTTGACGAAGAAGTTGTCCGGCTTTATACACAGTTAGCGCGGCTGACCTATCCTATGTTGACGGCGCGGGGTGTCGATATACTTTTAATTGAAAAGACTTTAAAGCAAGGCACACAAGATGCGATTGACGATTCGTGATCTTCAAAAGATGCGGGATGCGGCGGAACCCATCGCTATACTCACCGCTTATGATGCGATTAGCGCACGGGTGGCGGAGGCAGCAGATGTTCCGGCGCTGTTGGTGGGGGATACGCTGGGCATGGTGGTGCAGGGGCGGGAGACGACCATCCCTGTCACGTTGGAACACATGATTTATCATTGTGAGATTGTGGCGCGGGTTACGCAAAAGCCGCTTATCATTGGCGACCTGCCCTTTATGACCTACAGCATCAGCCCAGAGCAGGCGATGACGAGCGCAGCCCGGTTGATGCAGGCCAGCGGCATTAGCTGTGTGAAGTTAGAAGGTGGTGAATATATCGCGCCGACGATTACCAGAATTGTGAACGCGGGAATCCCAGTTATGGGGCATATTGGGCTGACCCCGCAGAGCGTGAATCAGTTTGGCGGGTTTCGGGTACAAGGGCGGCAGTTAGAATCGGCTAGACAGTTGATTCAAGATGCCCTCGCTGTGCAAGAGGCGGGCGCATTTGCGATTGTGCTTGAGCTTGTCCCCACGCCTTTGGCAAAATTGATTACGGAGCGATTGCATATCCCGACGATTGGGATCGGTGCTGGTGTGGGATGCAGTGGGCAGGTGCAGGTTTTTCATGATATTTTGAATTTATTCGAGTCATTTATGCCGCGTCATGCTAAACAGTATGCCAATATCAGCGATCTTATGCGGACTGCGATTGCTCACTATGTGAGCGAGGTCAAAGAGGGACTGTTTCCGTCTGCCGAGCATAGTTTTACGATGGATGAGTCGGTCTTGCAGAACCTTCTCGATGATAATGAAGAAAAATAAGGCAAGTTGAGCCATTTAAATTAGGCAGTGGAAGTTATGCAAGTTGTAGAGACGATAGAGGCATTAAGGGTTGCCAGAAAAACCCTGCTTGGCAGCGTGGGGTTGGTGCCTACGATGGGCGCACTGCACAAAGGTCATCTTTCTTTAGTGCAGCAGGCTAAAGCGGAAAATGATGTTGTAATTGTGACCATTTTCGTTAATCCGACCCAATTTGCTGCGAATGAAGATTTAGCGGCTTATCCGCGTGATTTGCCGCATGACCTTACGATGTTAGAAGAAATCGGTGTTGATCTTGTCTTTACGCCTACGCCGTCATTGATTTACCCGCAGGGTTATCAAACTTATGTTGAGGTCGAGGCGATTTCGCAGGGATTAGAAGGGGGGCATCGTCCCGGACACTTCCGAGGCGTAGCGACGGTAGTGGCTAAGTTATTTAACCTGACACAGCCGGATAAGGCTTATTTTGGGCAAAAAGATGCTCAACAAGCTGCCGTTATTAAGGCTATGGCGCGTGATCTGAATTTTTCGCTGGATGTCGTTGTATGTCCGATACAACGTGAGGCTGATGGATTAGCGATGAGTTCACGTAATATCTATCTTGATTCTGTGCAGCGCCAAGCGGCGACTATTCTCTACAAAGCACTCATCGCCGCGCAGGACACTTATGAGGCTGGTAAACATGACCCACAGGCACTTCGTCAGGTGATGCAGAATGTTTTGATGGAGGAGGCATTGGCCGAACTTGATTATGTTTCTGTTGCGGATGCGCGGACGCTGATAGAAGCCGAATCTGACGCAAATAAACCCCTTTTGCTTTCTATGGCGGTTAAAATTGGACGGACGCGCTTAATTGATAATATAGTGCTGCCGATGAGGTTCAATGCCTTCGAAGAACTGTTTTCTCTCTTAGGTAGCGGATAGATGAACTGCATCTTGTAAAAAATTTAGATTATTCTGTGATTCCTTTAATCATAGCTGCGTATACTGAACGGGACTAAGAAAATTTTCGCGTGGAGGTTCATCAAGGATGTTTTTCGATAGTAATTATCTGCTGTGGGTGTTGATCCCCAGTTTAATTTTGTCTTTCGCTGCACAAATGTGGGTGCGGTCAGCGTATGCCAAGTGGGGAAATACGCGCAACACACTCGGCTTGACAGGTACGCAGGTCGCAGAACGGATTAAGAGTACGGCTGGATTAGACAATGTGGGGTTAGAAGGAACGCCGGGGCAACTGAGCGATCATTTTGACCCACGCGATAATGTAGTGCGGATGTCACAGGATATTGCTTCCAAGCCGTCCGTCGCTTCTATGGCGATTGTGGCGCACGAATTGGGTCATGCTCAACAGTATCAGGAACAGTCCCCGCTAATTTCGATGCGGAGCTTCCTCATCCCGGCGATGCAGATTAGCCCGAATGTCGCCTATGCGCTCATTTTCGCGGGGATTTTCTTCAATCTGACTGGTCTGCTTTGGGTGGGGATCGCATTTTTCAGTGTGACGGTGGTGTTTATGCTGCTAACACTGCCAGTCGAGTTTGATGCCAGTAGACGTGGGCTTATCTTATTGCGCGAGGCAGGTTTAACGTCTTCGGCGGAAGATGCGAGTGGGGCGAGGCAAGTCTTGACGGCTGCTGCTATGACGTATGTCGCGGCGTTTGTCTCCTCGTTGCTCACCCTTCTGTATTATTTGAGCATCGCACGCCGCAACGATTAAGTGCAAGGTCTGAGATAGTTTGGTTACATAAAAAATGCTTGGTGGCTCACTGGGCGTTTTTTGTTATTTTATGGTGTTGGCAAAATGGGAAATCGTATTCAAAAGCTCGTTTTTGCTGATGGGTTTAGCGAGATAGCCATCGCAGCCAGCCGCCAAAAAACGTTCACGATCACCAAACATGGCATTGGCTGTGAGGGCGATAATCGGGATATGGGCTAATCGTGGGTTTGACTTGAGATAACGGGAAACTTCCATACCGTCAATATCGGGAAGGTTGATATCCATCAGAATCAAATCTGGGATTTCGGCTTCGGCTGTTTCGATGCCGGTTTTGCCATTTAGGGCTTCTAACATATCGTGACCACCAATGCTCAACATCTTGCGGACGAGGCGCATGTTTTGTGGATTGTCTTCTACGTACAATATTTTCATGTAATGGTCTCGGTAAGCCTGATTGTCTCTGTTTGATTATGGTATATTTTCAATTTTAAATCAAGTCTTTCTAAACGAATTTTATGCTCAAATCGGTTTCAAATAAATCAATCAAAATCAAATTGATCGATTTTATGACGCAGGCGATAGAGGCGACCATAGTTTGGACGGATGCGAGAAATGATGTCTGTAATGCGCCTTCCCCAGTGGCGTAAACGGGCGCGTACTCCGACCAAGGTATAACCCGCTTGGCGGCGCTGACGGGTAAAACGGCTGCCTGGACGATCTTGAGATTTGGGGATGCCCCATTTAATGACAAGTGCGCCCCATGCCAATCCTCCTCCAAAACCAACTAAAACAATATGATCGTCAGGATTAATTTTTCCGGTATTGACGGCCTCACACAGGGCAATAGGAATAGAGGCAGCGGATGTGTTGCCATAGTGAGCCAGATTGGTCATGAAAAGATTTTTATCGAGATTCAAACTTCGGGCGGCAGCATGAATAATGCGGTCATTGGCTTGATGGGGGACAACCAGTTTGATGTCATCAAGTTTAATCCCCGCGAGGATGGTGGCTTCGGTGATGCTTTCTCCGATGACACGGGTGGCGAATTTAAAGACCTCTCCACCTTGCATGAACATTTTGTTGGGTTTGCGATAGCCGCTGTTATCGCGGCTGCCGGGCGAGGGCAGACCTAACAGATCATAGCCTGAGCCATCAGAGCGCATCACCGAGGACAGCACACCGCCTTCTGCCTCACTGGCTTGGATCACAACTGCGCCGGCTCCATCACCAAAAAGGATGCAGGTCGCCCGGTCTTGCCAATCCATAACACGGGTCATTGTTTCTGAGCCGATGACGACAGCGGTTCGGATGCTGCCAGAGCGAATGGCTTGGGTCGCCATGTTTACGCCATAAACAAAGCCGGAACAGGCTGCGCTTAGGTCGAATGCGCCGGCATTATTCGCGCCCAGCCAATTTTGTATGAGGCTGGCTGTGCTGGGGAAAACGCTTTCCGGTGTGGATGTGGCGACAATAATCAGATCAATCTCGGATGGCAAAATATCGGTGACTTCGAGGGCTTCTTTGGCAGCCTTAAAGCCGAGCGTGACAGTTGATTCGCGCTCGCTGGCGATTCGGCGCTCTTTAATACCGGTGCGTGACTGAATCCATTCGTCGCTGGTATTCAGAATGGCTTCTAAGTCATCATTCGTCAAGCGCGATTCTGGGACGCTCATGCCCCAGCCGACGATGTGGGCATAGATATTTCCTGGTGGGCTTTTGATGGGGGCGAGTTCTTTACGCTTTGCCATTGGCGCTAACCTTGCCGAAAATCAGCACCGCGTTATGTCCGCCGAAGCCAAACGAATTGCTCATGGCAACATCAATCGTGTGTTTTACCCCGACATTGGGGGTGTAATTGAGGTCACATTCTGGGTCTTGATGGTCTAAATTTACTGTCGGCGGAATAAAGCCTTCGTTGATCGCCATAATGGTAAACACAGCTTCTACCGCGCCTGCTGCACCCATCAAATGCCCTGTGACTGATTTTGTGGAACTGATAGGAATTTCATATGCACATTCCCCTAATGCTAATTTGATGGCGGTTGTTTCACTGCGGTCATTGAGGGGAGTACTTGTCCCGTGTGCATTGATATAGTCTAAATCTTCAGGCTTTAAATTTGCGTCTGCGAGGGCGATGCGGACGGCTTCGGCTGCCCCTTCGCCTGTTTCCAGTGGCGCGGTCACATGGTGAGCGTCGGAGGTATGCCCATAACCCAAGATTTCGGCATAGATATGTGCGCCTCGTGCGCGGGCATGTTCAAGTTCTTCGAGCATAATCACCGCCGCACCTTCCGCGACGACAAAGCCATCGCGTTCTATATCAAAAGGGCGCGAGGCTTTTTCGGGGTCATCGTTACGCCGCGAAATTGCCGTCATGTTGTTGAATCCTGCCATACAAATTTCTTCCATCGCTGCTTCTGAACCCCCTGCCAGCATCGCCGTGACTCGTCCATAACGGATCATTTCTAAGGCTTCTCCGATGCAGTTGTTGCCTGTGGCGCAAGCTGTCGATATGGCGAAATTGGGGCCTTTTAACCCATAGTTGATTGAAATCCGGGCTGAGGGTGCATCCGGCAGCATCATGGGGATCATAAGCGGGCTGACCGATTTTGTGCCGCGTTCTAAAAAGGCGCGGGTGCTGGCGACAATGGTGGCAATCCCACCGATGCCTGTACCAACGGCAACGCCAACGCGATATTCATTTTCGCGGGAAATAACGAGGCCAGAATCGTGCATGGCTTGTTCAGCGGCGTAGAGTGCCAACTGTGTTACACGATCTGTGCGGCGGGCTTCTCGACGACCTAAAAAAGTGTCGGGGTCAAAATTTTTAACTTCGCCGCCGAAATGATTTTCCAGTTGGGATGTATCAAAGCGAGTAATGGGGCCAATACCTGTTTTGCCCAGCGCAGCATTGCGCCACGCCTCTTCGACGCTGTTACCTGTCGGACAGATAATGCCCATACCTGTTACGACTACCCGCCGTCGTTCCACGAAATTTCTCCCTGATGCCGCTTACGCCCTTCTCTATTATAGCCGCACAAGTGCCTGAACGGGAATATTTTTGGGTAAACTCGTTGTTCCGCGTCATTTTGTGCGGAATGGGCAATAGTTTTAGTGCTTTCGGTTATGTATAATTCCCGCCATCTTTTCATGAATTTTTACTAAAGAGACTGATGATTCTTGTAACTGGAGCGACAGGCCTCATTGGGCGACATGTTGTACGGCGATTGATAGCTGAAGGTTGGCCTGTACGCTGCCTGCTGCCAGAAAATCGTCAGCGTCAGCTCCCTTGGCGTGCTGACGAGTCGCCTGAAATTATCACGGGCAATATCCTGAATGAAGAGGCGCTCTTCCAAGCTGTGACGGGTGTTCATGCCGTGATTCATCTGGAAAACGCCCAATGGTGGGGGCGCGAGCGCGATCTTGAGCGTGTGGAATTGGTGGGGACACGTAACCTGATTGCTGTCGCACGGGCGGCACGGGTGGGGCGGATTGTTACGCTTAGTCATTTGGGAGCGACCCCTTCTTCCGCTTTTACACTCCTGAGAATTAAAGGCATGGTGGAAGAATCGCTTCGTACCAGTGGTCTGGCCTATACGATTATCCGGTCTGGAATTGTTTTTGGGCCGGAAGATGCGTTTTTTAATCATATTGCGATGATGCTGCGGCTTAACCCCTTCTTTTTTATGATGCCGGGGCAAGGCGAGGTTGTAGTTAACCCAATTCATATTGATGATGTTGTTGAAGTGATTTTTCGCAGTTTGTCGCTTATCGAGGTCGTTGATGAGATGATTGAAATCGGCGGCCCAGAATATATGACGTTAGAAGATTTAATCCATACCATTATGCGTGTGACGGGGATGTATCGTCCAATTATCGCTGTACCGCCGTATATGCTGCGGTGGATTAATTCCATTTATGGGCGTGTGCTGCCGCGCTCGTTGATTACGCAGCAGTGGCTGGATATTTTAGCTTCCAACCGTACTGCTCGATTAGGCAATATGTACACTTATTTTGGCTTCCAACCGCGCCGATTTGAAGATTCAATGCTTACGTATCTCCCTCAAAAGCACTTGTTGATTTCATCGCTGCGGTATGCACTGCGCCGCCGTCCACGAGGGATTTAACAAAATTAGGACTTTCGCTCACGCATTTACCCCACCCCTAAATCCCCTCCCCATTGCATGGAGAGGGGACTTCAAGATGCGTTTTTCTCCCCCTCTCCAAGTATTGGAGAGGGGGCCG
>DAOTTO010000507.1:0-3830 GCA_034437895.1 Anaerolineae bacterium
CCCATCGCATCAAGCGCGATCAAAGTTGAGCGCCCTTCCGTCACCTCACAAGGCCATACCTCCGGCGCGCACGAGTCGCCTAAATCCAGCAGCAAAACATCGCCTGCTGCTTCGCGCCGTAATTGGCGCAAGAATGTATACAGGCGCGGCAATCGTGCCAAATCACCGCGCAAGTTGTACGTATATAAAGTGATGAGGACTGAGGACTGAGGACTGAGCATCATCCAGCCTTTACCTTACAGATCACGCTGATGTTCAACGGAGGCACGTAATCCACCCACAATTCGACCAACTTCTTCCGCTTGCGTTATTAACTGATCTTATGCAGACACTCAAATCACTTGACACTGGCAGTTCAAAACTGCCAGCTAAAGCGTTTGGAAACCCCTGAAGGGGTTAAGTAAAGATTCTTAACCTCTTTAGGGGTTTCCAAATTGCTCGGTAGCTCTGGGTTTTGAACCCGGAGCGGACGGTTGCGTAACGTCAGTTATCAAATGACGTAAATGACCACAGGAACTATTTATGCAAAACCAAGAATCGCGTTTTACCCGCCGCAAATTTCTTAAAGCCTTCGTGCAAACCACCACCGTTTTAACTGTTGGTACGGTGGGCAGCAGCTTATACGTCACCCAAATCGAGCCAAACACGCTCGATATTACCCGTCTCGATCTGCCCTTGCGCCATCTCCCCACCGTGTTCGATGGATTCACGCTTGCTCAAATCAGCGATTTGCATTTCGGCGAATGGATGACTTTAGGACGGATGCAAACGATTGTCGATAAAGTGAACGATTTAGGCGCGGATGCCGTCGTCATCACAGGTGATTTTGCAAGTATGCTGCCGCCGGGGACATTGGACGACGTTACAACCGCCTTGCGTGGCCTTTCCGCCCCACAAGGCATTTATGGCATTCTCGGCAATCATGACCATTGGACGGATGCCGCTTTAGTTTCCGGCGCAATTCGGGCGGCAGGCGTTCAATTGCTCATCAACGAACATATTGCCTTTGAGCGCGATGGTGAGCAATTATTTCTGGCGGGTGTAGATGATATTTGGGAAGAAAAGAACGATTTAAACGCAGCGCTAGAAGAAATTCCAGCCGATTCGTGCGTGGTCTTACTGGCACATGAGCCAGATTTCGCAGATGAAGCCGCCGCTACCGGACGAGTCGCCTTGCAGCTTTCTGGGCATAGTCACGGCGGACAAGTGCGGTTGCCGTTTCGGGGTGCGCTCATTCTGCCTTATTTAGGCCGGAAATATGACATGGGACAGTATGAAGTGGATGACATGACGCTTTACGTCAATCGCGGCGTGGGCATGATCGCGCCTTATGTGCGGATGGGGTGTGAGCCGGAAATCACATTAATCACACTGCAAACGGTGGAGACGACCTGATGGGGATTGGGCATTTTCTCGGCGGGATTGCCGCGCTCATTTATCATCCGCCGACGCAAACCTATCTGCTTTTGCAGCGTTCTTCGCGGCGTGATGCAGGCGGTGGCGAATGGGAATGCGTGACGGGGCGGGTGGATCAAGGCGAAAGTTTTGAAACCGCCGTCCGGCGTGAAGTGCGCGAAGAATTGGAGGTCGAGATGACGCTGGATTTCATCATCGGCACATCGCATTTTTATCGTGGCGCGGCGCTCGCCGAAAATGAACTTTTAGCGGTGCGCTATGCCTGTTCGATTATCGAGCGCGAGGCCATTATTGTGAGCGATGAACACGACACGCATCACTGGCTGACGGCAGATGAAGTGTACGCCTTTCTGCCGCCCGATCATTGGCTTGTCGCGTCGATTCAACGGGCGGAAGTCATGCGCCGCTTGCTGCCGCCCGAACTGCTGACACTTTATCACAATGAAGGGTTTAACCTCGACTTTTAATCACTCTGCCCACTGCCTAAATGTATAATCTCCAAAGGTGTTTGAATGTTTTGAACCACTTAAGCGCAGCGACAACAGCCGGAACACCAAGCATTTGAACTTAAATCTCTGTGTTCTTTGTGCGCTCTGTGGTTAAATCTTTTTCCAATTTTTTTCGAGACTCTACATTTCTAATCAGACGCATACTTCTAAAATAGTGACGAGATCGTCACAAATAAGACCTTATTCGCACAATTTGAGTCACAGCAATGTGTTATGGTGCACACAGGAATGTTGATCTTATGTTGAGGCAAAAGGCGGCTTGATGAAACCACAATCTTCTAACTTATCGATCTGTTTGTGTTTACTCGTACTTTTGACTGGTTTTCAGTGTAATTTGTTCACCTCCCTTTTCGGAAGGACAGCCGAAGATGCGGCAACCATCAATTCGGTTGAAACCATCATCGCAGATATGACACAACCGCATGAAGGCAGGCCGCATGGTGTTCCCGAAAGCTATGATTGGTCACAACAGCCACGACTAGGCATGGGCAATGAAGCCGGCGAATTTACGGCGCTCACAGCTTGGGGGCAAGTCTACGAAGATGCCGCTGGCAACCCAGCAACCAACACTCGTGTGCAAATCCGAGATATACGCGCTTACTTCTTAAGCCGGACAGATGGTGCATGGCATTTGCTTCAGCAGTCGCAAGCAGTGGAGGGAGGCGCTTATGTAGAAGATTTTGTTGATGACTTAAGTACCGATGCCGATATGCGTCAGGAAGCCGATGGCAGCATCTCTATCACAGCCGGGGATGGTTTTAATTTTCATTTTTGGCCTTCTTCGGGACGCGCTGCGATAAATCCTGAAGATATTGCTGGCATCTTTACAACGGTACAGGCGAGGTTAATTGTGGATAATCCTGCTTTACCCGACGACCGCGCTCAGGCACGTTATTTGCTCAGTATGGGCGCGGATTATTGGCGTGATTTGACCGCAGAGTGGGATGGCTTCCGCACCAATGGCGATGTGGCGATTGGCCGGTTTAAATATGTTACGGTGGAATGGCAGGCGTTCAACATGACCTCGCTTTCGGCAGAAATGATCCGTCAAAATCCTCCACCGCAGCGCTGATTGCGACAATCGGATATACATCCTCTTTGCATCTGTGTAAAATGGGTGGTTACACAAGGAAACCACCCCATGACCACCAATCCCAAGAATTTGCTCGACCAATTTGAAATTGATCCTAAGAAAAGTTTAGGCCAAAACTTTTTACATGACCCCAACGCGCTGGAAAAAATTGTCAACAGTGCTGAATTAAGGCCGACTGAAACCGCCGTCGAGATCGGCCCCGGCACAGGCACACTCACGCAAGTGTTGGCGGAACAAGCCCTGCGCGTCTTCACCATCGAGATTGATGAACGGATGCGCCCCATCCTGAGTCGCCAGTTGGCTGGCTATCCCAACGTCACCCTCATTTACGACGATGTGCTTAAGGTCAACATCCCCGAAGTCATCGGCTATCAGCCCTTTGTTGTGGTCGCCAATGTGCCGTATTACATCACCAGCGCCATCATCCGGCAAATCTTGGAACACAAGCATCGTCCGCGCCGCGCCGTGCTGACCGTTCAACAAGAACTTGCCGAGCGCATGACGGCGAAAACAGGCGATTTGAGTCTCTTGGCGGTCAGTGTGCAGTTTTATGGCAAGCCGCAGATCGTCATGAAGCTGAATCCGGCCGTATTCTGGCCTCGTCCTGAAGTCGAAAGCGCAGTCGTCAGGATCGACACATACGACACGCCGCCTGTGGATGTTCCTGACGATAAGACTTTTTTCCGCGTCGTCCGCGCCGGATTTAGTCAGAAGCGTAAACAGCTCAGAAATTCCATCGGCAGCGGTTTAGCGATCAAAGCCGAGACCGCCGGGGAACTGCTGGAACAGGCTGGAATCGACCCGCGCCGCCG
>DAOTTO010000508.1:0-5680 GCA_034437895.1 Anaerolineae bacterium
CGGATGGGGTAAAGGAAGGCGCGGCAAGATCATCAATCAACAGCGAACCGAGTGTAGCCACAAACGCATCATCGACTTCTCGATTAACCGCCATCGCACATCCAAAAGCCGACACAGGATCAGACGCGAGTGCTTTAGGGAAGGCTTGGGCGATGGTACTGCCAATCGCTATGCCACATGGCGTAAGATGTTTAACGATGACGACAGCAGGTTCATCAAAACTGCATACTGCCCGCCATGCCGCGTCCACATCCAGAATATTGGTGTATGACAGGGCTTTGCCGCTTAATAAAGTGCCGCCGAGCGGCCCGCCGCTGCCTTGTTGGCTGTAATAGGCGGCGACTTGATGTGGATTTTCCCCATAACGCAGGGTTTCCACTTTTTTCGTGCCGAGCGAGAGCTTTTCTGGCAGTTCATTCACCACCGCCGACATGCCCGTCATCGTGCCGCGCGAGAGATACGCATGAATCGCCGTATCATAATCGCGGGTATGGGCAAACGCTTTGATGGCTAGATCGCGCCGAGTCGCCAGATCAATTTCGCCCGCCGCCTTTAAAGACGCGATGATGCGGGTGTAATCCAAAGGGTCGCAGATCACCGCCACATGAAAGAAATTTTTCGCCGCGCCGCGCAAAAGGGTGACACCCCCTATATCAATTTGTTCAACCGCGTCTTGCAGCGTAATGCCTGTTTTGGTGACGGTTTCTTGAAACGGGTACAGATTGCAGATGACCATATTGATGGGCGCATACCCAAGCCGATTGAGGTCGTCAATATCTTCTTGGCGATCACGGGACAAAATCCCGGCATGAATCGCTGGATGGAGCGTTTTTACCCGTCCGCCGAGGATTTCAGGGACACCGGTAAGCTGTTCAATCGGGGTAACTTCCAAGCCTGCTTCCCGTAGTGATTTTTCTGTTCCACCGCTGGCGACTAAATCCCAGCCTAAATCAATTAATGTAGAAGCAAAACGTTCAAGATCGGTTTTATCATAAACACTAAGCAGTGCGCGAGGCATTTTCGATTGTCCTTGCTGATAGACGATGTGATAAAGTAGGATTAACTCAACTTTGTGATTATAACGTGCTGGTCAGCATTGTCCATTCCTTGATATAAAGTTGTGGAATTTTACGATTGTCAAGTGACAATTATCAAGTCTAAATTGTGATTTTTGTCACAAATTAAAAAGAATGTGATATAATTCACAATATTAGTGGAGGAGAATCTCATTATGACCATACAGCCAAAAGTTATCATCATTGGGGCGGGTTTCGGCGGGTTATTCGCCGCCCGTAAGCTCATTCAGCAGTCCGTCGATATTCTCATGATTGACCGAAATAACTTCCACACCTTTACGCCGCTGCTTTATCAAGTGGCGACTTGCGGGCTTGATCCAAGCCAAATCGCTTATCCCGTCCGCAGCATATTCCGCCGTAAGCAAAATATCCGCTTTATGTTGGGTGAAGTGACCGAAATCGACCCTAGCAACAAGCAGATTACTGTAAATTCAAATGGAGAAGCGCGGCAAGAAGTCTATGATTATTTGATTATTGCGGCTGGCAGCGTGACGAATTTTTTTACGCCGCAAATCGAACAAGCTGCTTTTGGCCTCAAAAGCCTGTCCGATGCGGTTGTACTCAGAAACCACATTCTGAAATTGTTCGAGAAAGCCGATTGGACGGACGACCCTCTAGAACGTGAAGCGTTGATGACTTTGGTGGTCGTGGGCGGCGGGCCAACCGGACTGGAAACAGCCGGTGCGCTGTATGAGCTATACAACTTCGTGCTAGGGCAAGAGTATGAAGGTAAACGCCGAATCAAAGCGCGGGTGATTCTCGTCGAGGCGGCGGCAAATCTGCTGCTGGCCTATCCTGATAAATTGCAGCAGGCAGCCCTGCGCCAACTCCAATCGCTGGGTGTAGAAGTTATCTTAGGTCAAGCAGTCGAAGAAACGGCGGACGATCATATTCGCTTAAAAAATGGCGAGATCATCAAAACGCATACGCTTGTGTGGGCGGCAGGAGTCAAAGGTTCACCTTTAGCGTCCCTGCTTGGTGTGGAATTGCAGCGCGGGGGTAGGATTCCTGTCGAGCCGACGATGCGTGTGATTGGGCTTGATAACGTTTACGCGGTTGGGGATATTGCCTATTTGGTCGATCCGAAAGGTCAGCCCTATGCCCAAGTGATTCAAGTCGCGCAGCAGCAGGGCAAACTGGTCGCACACAATATTGCTCAGCACCGTGCAGAGCAGTCGGAAGAAAAATTTGTCTACAAAGACCTCGGCATTATGGCGACGATTGGACGCAGAAGGGCAGTAGCGTGGCTGTACTACAAAATCCAATTGACGGGATTTGTCGGCTGGGTAGCATGGTTGGGTTTACATTTGATCTGGTTAATGGGCTTCCGCAACCGATTGAACGTGTTGGTCAATTGGACGTGGAATTATCTCACGTATGATCGCTCGGTGCGGATTATCTTGGAACGCGATGCTGATGATCGCCTCAAGGAGGAAGATCACCGTCATAAGGTGGAGGTTTTGGGCGGGGACTAAAGTGCATCGCGATGCGGTTAAGCACATATAGAGGTGTACCTGACCTATGGCATTTGCCGAGCATAAATTTGTTGATACAAGCGCCCGAAGAGCGAGAAAACCCGGCTTATCGACCAGAAAACGCGAAAGATGACCGACGGATGAACCGAGTTTCGGTCATTTTTTAGTCCCGCCATAATACGCCTTGCGACATAATCAGCCGTTTGTGCGGGAAACGGCAAAGGCGTACTGCCGCTGGCACGACTAAAAAAATTCGTCCGGGTGGCAATCGGATAGACCAGCATTAATCGCCCTGGAGTAGGAAGTTCAAAGCGATAGGCTTCGGCAAAGCGATCTAACGCGGCTTTGGTCGCAGAATAATAGGCATACCCTGGCACTGCCAGATAGCTCATGGCAGAAGCTGTGATGACAACACAATAAGGGCGGTTATCCGTGTGCAAATCGCGCATTTTGACAGCGGCATAAAGCGGTGAATAGACGTTCACGCGGAAAATTGCATCAATATGCGCCCAATCTGCAGCGCCAATTTTCTCATAATAGGCGAATCCTGCGTTGGCAATGAAAAGATCAATCCCGCCCATTTTTTCTAGGGCAAACGCAAATAAGCGATCAACTTCTGACTGTTGACCCAAATCCGCTGTAAGCGGTATGATGTCCGCTTTAGACGGCGCGAAATTCGCCTCGAATGGGTTCAAATCGACGGCAATAATTTGGGCAGGATAATTTACCAGTTGAATCAGCAGTGCTTTTCCTATCCCTGATGCTGCCCCCGTCAGGACGATGCGCTTGCCCTCAAGATTCATACTACTGCCTTACCCGCTTGGATTTGAGGGACAGGAAAGACCATCTTAAATTCATGAGCGCGAATCACAGACAGCGGTTTAATTGCTTTAAAATCGGGGAAATAGCGGTCATCAATGGCGATGCTGACGAGTTTCCCTAAGCCGACCCACCCCGTCGCGTGGGGGCGCGTAATCATCGTCTTATCATGCTGCTGCTGCACAAGCGATAAATTAAGCGGCATGATTCGGCTGTTAATGGGAATTTTTATGGCGTTGGATTTGAATGTCGCGGCAAGAAATGTCTGTCCATCGCGTCCGATAGTGATATTTTGGCTGCCGTCGGGTCGTGAATCAACTATAAAATTTGCCAGTTCCTTCGGGAGTCCCCAATTTTCTTGTCCGTTGACGACACTTTCAATCGTCGAGACATAAATTTTGGTGATAGAATAACGCTTGCTGCCGCCGTAATCGAATAGGCCGGGAATAAAGAGGAGTTCATGGTATGGGCCAACATCAGATTGATGATAATCCACCAGCATCACCGCCCCAAACCCGCCTTGATAATGTTTCTCCAAAAACGGAGGGATGAATCCATTCGATAAAACAAAATCACGCGGAAATTTAAATATCAAAATAAATCCGTTCCCGACTAAATTCCAAGGTGGTGCGGTGATGTTCATCATGATGACCTTTATAATTTGTTTCGGCGCAGGTAACGATGAGTGTTAATCTTTTCTGGCAATAGGCTTTCACCTTCTGCTCCGGGCTTTCCATACCCTAGTTCTTTCATCAACTGCGTTGGTGCATTGCGAAGCTGCATCGGAATCTCTAAATTGCCGTAGCGATTCACATCTTCTAAGGCTTCAAAAAAGCCATCGTAAGACGAGCGATCTTTGCTCGCAAGCGCGAGATAAGCTGTCCCGTGTGCCAAATTGATCTGACATTCCGGGTAGCCAATGAGGGTTACAGCTTGGAAAACGGCATTAGCAACGACTAGCGCTGTCGGCTGCGCTAACCCAATATCCTCGCTGGCGAAGATCACCATCCGGCGGGCGATAAAGACGGGATCTTCCCCGGCGGCAACCATACGCGCTAGATAGTAAAGCGCCGCATCCGCATCGCCAGCCCGCATACTTTTGATATAGGCGCTGATTGTGTTGTAATGTTCTTCTTGGGCTTTATCATAACGCAAATGCTTGGATTGTAGGGCGTTTTTGAGGTTATCAAGTGTGATGACGCGCTCACTCTGAGCATTCTCATCTTGTTTGGCGTACAAGCCGACAACGGCTTCTAACAAATTCAGCGCGTGGCGACCATCGCCGTTGGCATACGCCGCCAGAAAATCAGCCGCATCATCCAGCAAATATACCTCTAAGATTTCCGCGCCGCGTTGGATGACTTCGTGGACTTCCGCTTCAGATAGCGATTGCAAGACAAAAACTTGGCAGCGTGAAAGCAATGCAGCGATCACTTCAAAACTGGGATTTTCGGTTGTCGCACCAATCAATGTCACCGTGCCATCTTCGACATAGGGCAGTAGAAAATCCTGTTGGGCTTTATTAAAGCGGTGAATTTCGTCCAGAAAAAGCAAAATGCCGCGCTTTTGTGTCTGCGGCGTTTTTGCGCGGAGCAGTTTTTCCATCGGCGAGTCTTCGGCTTGGGCGGCAGTGACGAGTTCGCGGATGTCATTTTTGCTAGCGGAAACTGCCGAAAGCTGAATAAAGTTCATGTCGGTTTGGCCAGCGATGATGCGGGCTAAGGTCGTCTTACCGACACCGGGCGGCCCCCAAAGAATCATGGAGTGAACACTTTTATTTTTTATGGCTTGATAGAGGGGTTTGTCTTCACCGACCAAATGCGATTGACCGATGAAGTCCCCTAAAGAAGTCGGGCGGATTCGATCCGCAAGTGGTTGGGTGGTGGTTTTTGTTTGCATATAGGCAGAGTATCGCAAAGATTTAACAGGCGGTCAATGTTGTTTCGCTTGTCGTTATCGAGTCGCCTGTGTTACAACTTGCCAAAGTGATAAGGCAAGCCTTATCCACAATCTCGATTAATAAGGAGTCAGGTTGATGGCAGCCAAAAAGCCAGTGATGCTTATGATCCTCGATGGGTTGGGTATCCGTGAATTTGAACATGGAAATGCCGTAAAACAAGCCAATATGCCGAATTATCAGCATTGGATGGAAACGCGAGAACGTGCCGTGATTGATGCGTCCGGCGAAGCTGTCGGCTTAGTTCCCGATCAAATGGGCAATTCTGAAGTCGGGCATTTGAATCTTGGAGCGGGGCGGGTAGTGTATCAAGACATTACCGCGATTGACAAGGCGATTGAAGATGGCTCGCT
>DAOTTO010000509.1:0-7588 GCA_034437895.1 Anaerolineae bacterium
GGATAATGGCAAGGAGTTCTGCTTCGCGCACGTTATTCATACCCCAACTTTATAGCTCGTTTTTTTCCTTTTGGCTATACTTTCCCTGTGTAGTTACATAAAGTGACCATTATGAGGCATACTCTCAACTATATAGTGTTCATTTACGCGATATGTCATTGGCGATAAATTGATTTTCTGAATTGAAACAGGCTGAGTAGTTACACTAATTCAAGATAGTGAAGAGAAGGTGAATTCTCTTCACTAATTTAAAATCAATTTTAGTAAAGCAAAGGGAATCCATGACAAGCACTATTTATAATGCAATTGAAGCTGTAGCACAAAAACGTAAAATCTCTTTCACCATATTAAACTTTGAGGAGAGTAGAAAAATTCATCGTGAGGTAACATTCAAATTTGCCGATTCTGTGTATGAACAGGATTGGCTTTGGGAATATTTGAATGATAGTTTAGCCATTCAAAATCCATCAGCATGGCGTTGGATAAGCGAATTTAATACCACTGATCCTATAATTCTGTTCTTTAACCCGAGTGATGAAAAAAGTGCTTTTGAGTTTCCCGACATTCACAACATTATAGATATTCTTAAAGATACTTTCGGATTTGAGTTCTACCTGTGTAATAAGAATTTAGATTATCTTCTTTGCTTTAATCATCACGACTTTCTCATTGCTTGTGGAACTGCAAAAAGCTGGTTGCAATCAAAGCTATAATACTTATGAAGAAATCAGTGGTATAGACGAGGTGGCATTGCTCTTACAAATCGACATTTTAGACTGCTTAGTACATCGTTAGCCTTTTTATATGATTAGCTCTAGCCCTTGAATTGCTAGTAAATACTACTATTTACTGATACTGCCAATCTTGCTTTAACCGGCGTGTTCCTGTCCAAAGACCCGTTTGCAGGTTGGACGCAGCGCGTCATGTCGCGCAATGGCTACACTTACGCTGAAGGCAACCCAGTCAACTTTACCGACCCCAGCGGTGAGTTTTTACCGCTGCTGCTTGGTATTCCAGTCATTGTCGGAATTACGGCTGCGGCGTATCATCTTTTTGTTGACCAAGGCTATGGCAGAGGCGGACGCAACTCTGGCGGGCGCACCTCAGTCCCAGACCTAATTAATCGGGCGGTTCGATGTGGCGATTTGAGAGCTGCGGCGGAAGCGGGCGGCGCAGCGACAGCCGGAGCAGCCGAAGCGATTGCAGGCATCGGACTGGGTCCTATTTATCTCGTTGGTGCTGGGTTAAACGCCTTGGGTGGCAATGGATGGACACCGCGCGAAGCGAATCGCTCGTTGCTATCACTGGTCGGGCTGGGCGATGAGTATGACCGTCTCATTCGCAATCTGTATTTCAACGCGGGGAGCTTGGGTGCAGGGGTTGGAACCCTGTTTATCTCGTTTGAGACCTACGCCCGGTTAGCAAGCGAGTTGGGGCAGTTGGGGACAGTATGCTATGTCTTTAATGGCAACCAGCTTATGCTCACCTTGGTGGCAGTGAACGACGGTCAATTGGTCGTTACGGCTGTCGGCGCGGCGGGTGTCTCTGGGCAGATCGTTTTGATGGCTCAAACCGGAACTGGTGGAGGTTCAGGTGGTGAACCAGAATTTAATGTTCAAGATACGATTAACGATCTTAATTCACGTTCACGTCCTGGAAGATCAACAAAAGGTCGGGCAGTTCAGCGTGAAATGGATGGTGGATATGAAGCAGCATTGCATGAATTTGAAGCTCTACCCTTAGAAAATGTTGAAACGATTCCTGGAGGCGGAAGTAGAGGTCAACTTCCAGATGGCTCATGGGTTAACGTCCGTCCGAATAGTAGTCAGGGATCGCCAACCTTAGAATTCCAAATTGGAAATCGTAATTACAAATATCGGTTTGGGAATTAAAAATCAGTATGCAAGAAATATTCGATAAAAGCCAAATCAAGAGCATATCAGATTTGCTATCTCCCGTGATAGATAAATTTGATAATGTATTGAATACTTGGATTTCTACTCACCGTTGGGCAATAGTTCCAATTATTAGCCTAAAGCATTTCTATCCAGAAAAACGCTATTCTGAATGGATATTAAATGCAGTGAGTAGTCTTCAATATTCTCAATGTTATGTTGCAACCACCCCGCGCGACTCTGATACTCACGTCTATACAATTAATCCGCTTTCCGATGAAATCACTTCGTTCTTTTATTATTCAGGAACCCAAGTACTTGCACTTTTTCCAGATACATTGGAATTCGTAATCCTGAATTTACCGAACATTTGTTTGATTGTCGCCGGTCCAAAGACGTTCGTAACAAAGTGCGTAGGCACTTCCCTATCGACAGCGCGGACTATTTTTATTGAATGGGTCGGAGATGGGATAAAACGAAAAGAAATAGAGAATCGGCTAGTGCATATTTATAAGCGCTACAAGCGCACGAACGGTGATATTCTATTGCTTAAGGAAAGTATAAACTTGGTCTACATTCAAGAAAAATTTAGCCGAATTCTACCCGTTGATATCTATAACATTAGAGAACTTATTGTTATGAATAAATGGGTTGCAATAGCTATACCTGAAAAAATTCAATTGATGGAGTCGGAATGGTTAGCGCTTACGATCCGTCAAATGGGATACACAAGTTGTTATGTAGTCGATCTTGGCGTTGAAACTATCAAAGCGTATGAAGTGAATATTTCACTTGATGCCCTTGTTTCAATACAAGAAGAACTTTGTCCTTTTGGTTTTATCATGGCACCAGATGATCTAAGTTTTCTTGTTTATTCCGATCCAGAAGGATACTTCTTCCTTATCATTGGCTCAAATGACTTTGTTGAAAATTCTATTGGAACCAGCATTAAGGTAGCGATGGATATCTTTCAGGATTATGTTGAGCAGTCCGAGTGGGAAAGTGGAGAAATATCTTTACTTGAGCGAGTCTTGGAACTTATGAAAATTAACCAAGACATTAACTCATGATGCTAAATTAATTTCTAAACTCAGTATCAATGAGTGTGCATAACAGGAAAATTTTCCACACTCTCTTCCAATCTTTGCTACACAGGTGAGTACACTGATCCATCCGGCTTAGTCTACCTCCGCGCACGCTACATGAATCCGTCGCTTGGCGTGTTCCTGTCCAAAGACCCGTTTGCAGGTTGGACGCAGCGCGTGATGTCGCGCAATGGCTATACCTACGCCGAAGGCAACCCGGTCAACTTTACCGATCCCAGCGGCGAGTTGATCCCGCTTATTGGGGCGTTAGTTGGTGGTACTATCGGTGGGTTCGGTGCAGGCTACTACGCCGCCCAACTGTATGACATGGCCAAAAGCTGCCAATGTGGTAAATCATGGCGGCAGTGGGCAGATCACACGAATAAGTGGAAGTTTATTGCGACAGCGGCAGCAGCAGGGGGTCTTGTTGGTGCTGGGCTTGGCGCACTAGCAACCGTTAATGCAGAAGTGGCGAGGCTATGAAATATAAACTTGTAATCTTTGCGGACTATTTTCATTTTTATGTATAAGACGATGGTAGATATTTTGGAAAAGTGATAGAAAATCTTTGGGACGAACAATCTTTAAAGGATATGGTTGCCACTAGGCCAGGTCTAATTGCAGTTGCCACTGCTCGAAATATGTCCGTGCCAGTCACTATCGAAATAGAAGAAGATGAAACCATTAAAATTGAAACCAGTGAATGGGATCATATTGTAGAACGTACTATAGAAATATCATCTGGTCGGATCGTTGTTTTAGGAACTACTGATTTCTATCCCTCGGCCACCAGAATTGAAGTAAAGCCTAACATTTATAGAGTTACTATTTACTACAGCGGTCTAAAGACGTTGAGTGAAGATGGATTAGACGGAAATGACTCTTATAGACTCGTTTTTGAACCATCATCCCAATAAAACCTAATGCGACCTGACTGTTCCATGTAAAGAGGAATTATCCTCAACTTTGACCCTAACACCAACGAAATTCCATAAATCGCGGTTGTACTTATAGAAATGAGACGGATACCTATGGAACTTTTGCAGGAAATTTTTGAAACCTTAAAGAAATTTGATGAAGGGTTATTAGAAGGCGAAACCTTTGTCCAGACCTACCTTAAAATGTGGTTTAAGCTAAGAGATGTCCAATATGAAGCTATCGACAAAATGGGCTTTAGTGATGAACTTAAAGCATTAGATAAGAGACGTTTTTTACAGGAAATAGATAATGAAACATACTTGCAACAAAATGATGCAATTATTCGCCAAATCACTGATTTGGAAGTACCCATAGGGTCAAAGAATGATAAGTTGCTAGGGCATCTCTTCGTGGAAGCGAGTGAGTACAGCGAAGATCCAGAATACACAGATGGCATTGGGATAGACGAATTACACCAGGTCGTCAAAGAAACGCTTTCAGAATTAGAGATCACATAAAAGACATTTATAAAAACTGATTCAAACATGACGGCCTCGGCTTGACGCGCTTCCTGACCAATCCCGCTGGCGTGGCGACTTA
Source organism: Anaerolineae bacterium (assembly GCA_034437895.1). Taxonomy (GTDB): domain Bacteria; phylum Chloroflexota; class Anaerolineae; order Aggregatilineales; family Phototrophicaceae; genus JANRLJ01. The sequence goes on from DAOTTO010000509.1 coordinate 4,499, forward strand.
CAACGCCAGCTACTTTGGTTTCTCCACTCCTTTTAAATTCTATTTATTGCAGACTCGGCTTTTTCTGGCTATCGTCTATGCTGCATTCAACAATCAATCTATTTCTAGCTTTTGATCTTCAGCCGTGATTTATTCTAAATAAAGGCATTCCCTTTTATGACGACAGATTCAAAGACGACAACTACCGAAAAATGGGTACTCGTAGCGACGATTCTCGCCTCCAGTATAGCATTTATCGACAGCTCCGCGCTTGATGTCGCCGCCAGTTCTCTCCAGACCGACCTCAATATCAGTGCAACACAACTGCTGTGGGTCATCAATAGCTATACGCTGATGCTGGCGGCGCTCATTTTGATCGGCGGCTCTTTGGGCGATCATTACGGACGGAAGCGCGTATTTATGATCGGCATCGGCGTGTTTGCGGCGGCCTCGTTGGTGTGCGGATTAGCACAAAATGTCGGTGTTCTGATCGCCGCCCGTACCGTGCAGGGGATCGGTGGTGCGTTGATGGTTCCCGGCAGCCTAGCGATTTTATCCGCCTCATTTTCCCCGGAAAGGCGCGGCATGGCAATCGGCACCTGGTCAACCTTCAGCACCTTAACGACTCTGATGGGGCCAGTGCTGGGCGGATGGTTAGCGGAGCAGGGCTTATGGCGTGTCGTCTTTTTTATCAATCTGCCCCTCGCAGCATTCACCTTATTTGTGCTGGCGACTCGCGTTCCAGAAAGCCGCGACAGCACTGCCGCCAAGCAGCTTGATCTGCCCGGTGCGCTGCTGGTCACACTGGGATTAGCCGGAATTACTTACGGCTTTACCGAAGCCCCCGGTCTCGGTTTTGGGCATCCGCGTATTCTATTCACGCTTGGCGGTGGGATTTTAGGGCTGCTGGCCTTTGTTTATGTTGAGATGCACAGCGCACATCCGATGGTGCCGCTGAAATTATTCAAGTCACGCACCTTTAGCGGAACGAATGCGCTTACCCTGCTGCTGTATGCCGCGCTTGGCGGTTTACCCTTCTTCTTTTTGTTGAATCTACAAAAAGTCCAGGAGTATCCCGCCGATGTTGCTGCGCTAACCTTTTTGCCCCTTGGGATTTTGTTGGCGATTATGTCGCGGCGGATGGGGCGGTTGGTCGATCAAGTCGGCGCACGTCTGCCACTGACAATTGGCCCAGCGCTGGCTGGGGTTGGCTTTTTTCTGTTCGCGTTGCCCGGCATTACCTCCGGGCCAGGGTCTTATTTCACAACCTATTTCCCGGCGGTAGTTCTGCTCGGCATTGGCATGGGCATTACCGTCGCGCCGCTGACGACTGCCGTGATGGGCAGCGCTCCCGCCGAGAGCAGCGGAACAGCATCCGGCATTAATAACGCGGTGGCGCGTACCGCCCGTGTGCTGGCGATTGCCATTTTCGGCGCGATTGCGCTGGCGGCTTTTAAGGGAACGCTGGAATCACGCACGGCTGATCTTGGATTAAGCGAGGAAGCACGTTCTTCCTTGAGCATCGAAGCCTCCAAACTGGCCGATGCCGTCGCGCCGACGGGGTTAGATGCCGCGCAAACGTCAGCCGTTGAAGCCGCGATTGATTTAGCCTTCATCGACACGTTCCGTTTGCTCGCGCTAATTTCGGCAGGGCTAGCGTGGGGCAGCGCTGTTTTGGCTTGGCTGATTGTCGATGGACGTAAATCTACCGAAACCGCTTTGACGTAAATAGAAATGTAGCGCAACCAATCGCTTGCCCCTCTTTGAAGACGTGACTAAGATAGGGGGATGTCACACACTTGTTATCGGAGGCCTCATTATGCGCCTGTATATCAGTTACGCTTACGCGGATCGTCAAGTCATCCGCCTGCTGGCCGAAGCCGCGAAAACGGCTGGCTTCGAACCAACTTATGAACAAACACTGGATGAAGACGCGACTTGGTACGAACAATTGGAAGACAAGATTGCGCTGTGTGATGCGTTTTTGGTCGCGCTATCGGCTAAGTCGGTTGGCGATGATTGGTGTCGATGGGAACTGCGAAAGGCCATCGAACTGAATAAGCCGCTTATCCCGACCTTGATTCAGCCCGACGTGCCGCTGCCATTCTCATTTGCCAAACACCCTTATGCCGATTTCACAGATCGGACGACGGAAGGTACCGAGCGCTTTGTGCATGGGCTGAATTTCGTGCGGGTGCTGCTACCCAAAGATGACCTGCCAGAAGCGCCGACACAGCCCAGTAATTTGCCCTCCCACGCGCTGACCGGACAGCTCAAGGCCGATCCAAACCAGACAATGCCCTCCCGTTCCACGATGTCGCAGTCCTTTTATGATCGCGCTCGTTCCCGACGTTCCCATGAAGTCGATGAAAAGCTGGCGGATTATGAGGAAGCCATCCGGCTTGATCCCAATTTTGCCGATGCCTATGCCGGGCGTGGGGCGAATCGCAGTATCAAGGGCGATTATGACGGTGCGATGGAGGATTATAATTATGCCATCCACTTGAACCCGTCTTTGGCGTATGCCCATTTTAATCGCGGTATGGCTTATGAAGACCGCAAAGACACCGATGCCGCCCTGCGTGATTATGATTCTGCCATTCGGCTTAATGCAGATTACGTCGATGCCTATAACAGCCGGGGGAATTTGCGCTATAACTTGGGCGATTATCCCGCCGCGATCAGCGATTATGACGCGATTGTCCGCATTAATCCTAAGCAGCCTAATACCTATTTCAATCGGGGGAACGCCCGCGAGAAGGCTGGCAATTTGCAGGGTGCGATTGAAGATTGGTCACGCTTTTTGCATCTCGGCGGCGGCAATGAAATGCTCGACCCCGATATGATTGAGCGCCGCATTAGCGAAGCCAAAAAGAAACTGCGCGATTCCGGCGGATGAGAACGGAAGATTGTGACCGCATAAAATAAAGGTTTTTTGATGAAACTTGCTGTATTTTCTGATGTTCACGGGAATTTAGGTGCGCTAGAAGCGGCATGGGTTGATATTGAAGCGGCAGCGCCGGATGTCGTATGGAATCTAGGCGATCTGGCAGCTTTTGGCGCACGTTCGGCGGCCTGTGTCGCTCGAATCCGCCAACTGCGCGAGTCCTT
>DAOTTO010000510.1:0-2682 GCA_034437895.1 Anaerolineae bacterium
GAGGCACTGTTAGAACGGGCGATGGAAGCAGTTTCTGCCGCGCCCGGTGTGGCGACGACTTTGGAAAAGCGCGATGTGGTCGAAACTCCGCCGGACAGCGGGCTGTATGATCTGGTCGCGGCTTTCGGTGTGATCCATCACATCCCCGGTACAGATCAGCGGCAGGCTTTTGTGCGAGCGCTGGCGCAGCGGGTGAAACCGGGCGGGATTTTAGCGCTGGCCTGCTGGCGATTTTATGAATTTGAGCGCTTTCGTGGACGGATCATCCCTTGGGGAGACGATTTGCGCGACGCAGTGGAGGATCATGATTATTTACTGGATTGGCGGCGGGGAGAGGTGGCGCTGCGTTACTGCCATTATGTGGATGATGCCGAACACACCGCGCTGCTTAAAGCGACGGGACTCGACGAAATCACGACTTACCGCGCCGATGGCTTTACTGGGACGGTGAACCAGTACAGCATTTTGAAACGATGATTTTAAGTAAGGTGTTCAATTCACTCTATCTTAGGAGTGGCAAAATCTAAATCCACAATCGCTGCTTCGGTCAAACTCATAATAAACCTTTCTTTGACGATAATCGGCACGGTATGAATCAAAACTATTGCCTATGTATGAACAGCCTTTTAGTATCCCGACAACTGTTCTTTTTAATTCGGTGTGTCTAGGGTTATATTCAATCAAGCATTGCTCCCATGTATTACCTGCCATATCGACCACACCAAAAAAACTGTCACCTCTTGTTGTCCCCTCATACTGTGTAACAGGAGTTGTAGTATGGTTTTTACAAGGATTTACGCTATTATTACAGCGATTGCAGTCCCACTTATTGCCACAAGGGAAATTACGCCTGTCGTCCCCTTGTGCTGCCCGCTGCCACTGTTGTTCGGTTGGCAGCATGATGAGTTCGCTGCTCGCTTCGCTCAACCAATTGCAGAAGGCCAATGCTTCATACTCTGTTATACCCACCACCGGTTGATCCACTCCATTGAGTTTTTCATTATACCAGTGCAGAGGCTCTGTCCATTCACGATATAGTTTTTCCTGCCAACCCGATTCAGACCACCATCTTTTCTGTTTATAACCACCGTCCTCGACGAATTTCGCAAATTGGGCATTGGTCGTCGGATATTTGGCGATAGTGAACGCTTGCTTGTACATCAAAGGTTGTAGCCTCTTTAATATAATCTTGGTTTGCACCAGCATTGCCACCTAAAGTCACCTTCCCCGCCGGAATGTCGATCAAGTCAAATGGCGTGGGCAGAATAGATCTCATCCTCCGCTCCCCCACTTTAGTATGATGTTGTGCATTGAGTCTGACACACTTTTTTAATAATCTCGCCTCTGATCTTCATTATTAAACCAGCAGCGGTGGCAGTTCGTAGACAAAGCCCTCACCGCCCAGATACATGCCTCCATCCATGTTGACGCACAGGCCGTTGGCATAATAATACCCGGCATGGATTTTGCTGGCGGGCTGCGAGGTCATGGTGTTGATCGGCGTGTGACCGTGAATCAGTTGTGCGCCGCCATAGACGCGTAGGAATTCAATTGCGCTGGCGGTGCCGTTTTTGCCGCGATCAAAGAAAGCCCTATGTTCGCTAAATTCTGACAACAGATTATCCCAGCGTGTCAGGTCGTCACTGTGAATTAAGTTGGCAAAAGCCGCATTCACTTCGTCAATCGTGCGTCCATAGCGCAGATATAGGTTCGAATCGGCATGGATGAAAATGCGTCCTTGGACTCGTGCCATTGCGGGAAGGGTTTTCAGCCACGCGATATGATGGTCTTGTAGGCGTTCTAAATCGTTCTCTTGCCCACCGTTGCGCTTCCAATCTCCGATGAATGTCCCAGCGGGGCCTTTGGTGCGCTCATGCGGAAAGCGAGCCGCGCTCAACAAAGTTACATCATGATTACCCAGTAACGCTTTGACGCTTCCGCCAGAGGCAGGTGCTTCCTGCTGCAAGCGCATGATTAAATCCATCACGCCGATTCCGTCGGGGCCGCGATCAAAAAAATCACCCATAAACCACAGAGTCGCATCGCCGCCGATCCATGCCAGATTTTCGTCAAGCAGATGCACATCGTCTCTGAGGAGATCAAGTAGTTTTTGTAAATGTCCATGCACGTCCCCGATGACGTAAATCGGCCTGTGTTTCAGCAATTTGATCCCTTAACGATTGACTGGTTCGGATAGATCAGCAGGCAAAAAGCGCTGTTTGAAGGTGAACGCCTGCGGTGTCGCGCCGCGTTGGTGCAGCAGGTCATAGCGTTCTTTGGATTCGGTTAATGTCGGGATATGCCCAACCGGAATCCACCACATGACGACAGCCGGAATTTCGAGCTTCTCAAACCAATCACGGCGGCGGCGGTACATCTCGGCGTGATCGCTGTAATAGGTGTACTCATGCAGCGCCTCAACTGATTCCCATACGGTCAGGTTGATAATCAGCATATCATCGTCAAAGATACGGAGCGAAGTGGCATTGCCGCTGTCATCTTTCAGCCGCCAAACGAAACCAGCGGACGTTTCCGCCAACCCATTAATGCGCTCCAAATTAGCGACGAAATCCGCCATGATGGGATCATCCAACGGCGCGAGCATTCGAGCGATATTCAATTGTGCAAGATGATAGTTGGAATCAGACATGCGTCACATCCTCTTTTGTGATAGGTCAATGC
>DAOTTO010000511.1:0-1811 GCA_034437895.1 Anaerolineae bacterium
GAGGCACTGTTAGAACGGGCGATGGAAGCAGTTTCTGCCGCGCCCGGTGTGGCGACGACTTTGGAAAAGCGCGATGTGGTCGAAACTCCGCCGGACAGCGGGCTGTATGATCTGGTCGCAGCCTTCGGTGTGATCCATCACATCCCCGGCACAGATCAGCGGCAGGCTTTTGTGCGAGCGTTGGCGCAGCGGGTCAAACCGGGCGGGATTTTAGCGCTGGCCTGTTGGCGATTTTATGAGTTTGAGCGCTTTCGTGGACGGATCATCCCTTGGGGAGACGATTTGCGGGATGCAGTAGAAGATCACGATTATTTGCTGGATTGGCGGCGGGGAGAGGTGGCGCTGCGCTACTGTCATTATGTGAATGATGCCGAACACACCGCGCTGCTTAAAGCGACGGGACTCGACGAAATCACGACTTACCGCGCCGATGGCTTTACTGGGACGGTGAATCAATACAGCTTGTTGAAACGCCTCTAATTCCCACTAGACCAGCAGCGGTGGCAGTTCGTAGACAAAGCCCTCACCGCCCATATACATGCCGCCGTCCATATTGACGCACAGGCCGTTGGCATAATAATACCCGGCATGGATTTTGCTGGCGGGCTGCGAGGTCATGGTGTTGATCGGCGTGTGACCGTGAATCAGTTGTGCGCCGCCATAGACGCGCAGGAATTCAATTGCGCTGGCGGTGCCGTTTTTGCCACGATCAAAAAAGGCTTTATGCTCGCTAAATTCCGATAGTAGCTTATCCCAACGCGCAAGATCTTCGCTGTGGATTAATTCGGAAAACGCCGCGTTCACTTCATCAATGGTGCGCCCATAGCGTACATACAGGTTGGAATCCGCATGGATGAAAATGCGTCCTTGGACCCGTGCCATTGCGGGAAGGGTTTTCAGCCACGCGATATGATGGTCTTGCAGGCGTTCTAAATCTTTGTCCTGCCCACCGTTGCGCTTCCAATCTCCGATGAATGTCCCTGCGGGGCCTTTGGTGCGCTCATGCGGAAAACGGGCTGCGGTCAGCATCGTTACATCATGATTGCCAAGCAGCGATTTAACCTGTCCGCCAGAGGCTGGTGCTTCTTGCTGTAAGCGCATGACTAAATCCATCACGCCGATTCCGTCGGGACCGCGATCAAAAAAATCGCCCATAAACCACAGAGTCGCATCGCCGCCGACCCAACCGAGATTTTCGTCAAGCAGAGGCACATCGTCTCTGAGGAGATCGAGTAGTTTTTGTAAATGTCCATGCACGTCACCGATGACGTAAATCGGCCTGTGTTTCAGCAATTTGATTCCTTAACGATTGACTAGCTCGGATAGATCAGCAGGCGAAAAGCGCTGCTTGAAGGTGAAGGCCTGCGGTGTCGCGCCGTGTTGGTGAAGTAGATCATAGCGTTCTTTGGATTCGGCTAAGGTCGGGATATGCCCAACCGGAATCCACCACATGACGACAGCCGGCATTTCGAGTTTTTCAAACCAATCACGGCGACGACGGTACATCTCGGCGTGATCGCTGTAATAGGCGTATTGATGCAGCGATTCGATGGAGTGCCAAACGGAAAGGTTGATAATCAGCATGTCATCGTCAAACGGGCGCAGGGCGGTGGCGTTACCGCTTTCATCTTGCAACAGCCAAACAAAACCGGCTGAATTTTTGCCTAATTGATTGATTCGATCCAAGTTGTTGACGAAATCCGCCATGATGGGATCATCCAACGGCGCGAGCATTCGAGCGATATTCAATTGTGCAAGATGATAGTTGGAATCAGACATGCGTCACATCCTCTTTTGTGATAGGTCAATGC
>DAOTTO010000512.1:0-2432 GCA_034437895.1 Anaerolineae bacterium
CTGGCTTGCACCGCTTCGACGAGGGCTTGCACTTCCGCCTCGCTTGGAATTTGGAGCGCGTAATAATGGTAAATTTCAGGATTCAAGTTTTCCAAGGCTGCGAGGCCGATACGTTCCTCAGCGTTGATCGGACGCAGGAAGCTCCATAATTCCTCGACAGTTGTCCCATCTTCGCTCAACTGCGCCGTCACAGTAAACCCTGCCGGGACGACGACACCTCCCACCCGCGCCGAACCGGATAAAGTAATCATTTGCATGATATTGCCAGGTAAAATCCGCAGCGCAATCGTCGAACTGATACTGATTTCGGCACTATTAACTTCGATGAGGGTTGTCATGGTGTTGGGGCCTTGCACAACCACCATCGGCATGGGCGCGACGGTTTCCGCTGCGCCGCTGGCACAAATGGTATTTTCCGCTGCTGTTTTTAGCGTAAAAGCCTGCATCGGGGTGCGGCTTTGGGTCGTCCAAACAGGCAGCGCGGAAGCATCGAATGAGACAAGTTGTGTGCTGATCCACCCGACGAGATTTTCCGCCGCCGTCACGCGCAGCCATTGACCATCCACGCTTAAGGCATCGCCGATCATTTGTGCGCCGGCGGGAATGCTGAGAAGAATTGTGGCTTCTGCATTAGGGCTGCTGCGGATGTTGGCTGTCAGAAGTGCCTCTGCTGGAACACCTGCGACTGGAATAAAAGCCGCTTCTGGCAAAACACGATTTTCCAGCGTAACATCGCCGAACATCAAAACTGATAATCCTGGCTCATCGGTGGTGAGCGCCAGCGGTTCATTGGCCTGCACATTCAGCGCTGCCAATCCCCAATTTTGAGACTCGCTATCGAGCGCCCCAGTGCGGATCGTCTGCATATAGGTCAAATCGACGGTATCTCTTGCCATCGCAAACAACGGTGCGGGACTTATGGCCTCGCTAAAAGTCGCGCTGACGGTTCCATAGCCGTAACAGGCTGTGCTGCTGGTTTTCCCTGTGCAGCTTTCCGTAAAACTTTCAAATGCCGCCTGAACAAGCGCCGCGCAGGTTGTCTCTGCTGCGTTTTGTGCCGTAACCAAGCGCCCAATACTGATCGAAAAGAAAAGTGCTGCCGCAAAAATGAGTGCGCGTTTCATGTCTTTAAAACCTCTGACGGATTATTTCCACGTCTTACTCTCATTATAGGCATTTTTTGATGTTGCGCTGAAATTCGTAAAATTCCATTACACTTTTGCTGCACCTTTTGGACTCAAAAACAACCGAAGTCGCTTTGGCGCATCAGTTATCTTTGTGAATGCTCGTGATTTAGAAGTGCTTCAGGCTTTTAAATTTTGCCTAAAAAACGGTGCCAGGTCCATTTTTCAGCCGCAGCACGCATAAGATGATCTGAATTTTCGAGTTCTGTTGGCGCTGTTACTGTTGCTCAGTACTGACGTTACGCCGCCGCCTCTGTTTCTGCCCTCACCCCCGGATCCTCTTCATCAGGGCGAGGGGAGACAAACGCACAGGGTATATCAAAGTCCTTCTCCATGAGGGAGAAGGATTTAGGATGAGGGCTAACTGCGTAACATCAGTTGGCAAATCTACATTACACTAACTACAGCCAACTTGGATTCGGGATCATCTCCGTCTTGCCGTTGCGCTCGACGATTAGCGATGCGAAGCCTTTTTCCGCAATCGCCGCGTAGTCATAACCTGCGTCGGAAGGATAGCAGGCGAAAAACGCGAATTCATCTTGACCCGTGTTGATGGTACGGTGTCCCCAATACGGCGGGACGAGCGCGGCGGCACCCGGTGTCATGTGCTGAACGTTCACCTCGCCCTCACGGGTTTGCAGCAGCAAAATGCCCTCCCCGCGCAGGCAGAAATAAAGTTCCGCCCTATCGCCCTTCGCGTGATAATGGCCTTTGGTGAAAAAATATTCCTCGCCGACTTTACCGGGATAAATCACCGTCGTCGAGAACGACAACTGCCCGACGACTTCCGGTTGATGTGCGCCCAAATAGACGCGATAAATAACCGGATTTTCCGGCAACAATGCGCTTTCGGCGGCGGAATCCGCGAACAAGCCTTTGAGGTCAGCCAGGTGGCGCACTTGAATGTCTTGCCCGCCGGGAATCGTGCCGTTAGCGAGATCGACCATTTTGGTAAATGGGAGCATAAGCGTCATAGCGGTTAGCCTTTAGCAATTAGCCAAAATACAAAAATATACCTGACCTTACTGAGACGCAGAAAACACAGAGATGCAAGTTCAAAATCTTGGCGTTCTAGGTGTCGTTGCTGCGCTTAGGTGGTTCAAAAAATTTGAATGACTTTCATGGTTTTACTTTAGGACTTTCGCTCACGCATTTACCCCACCCCTAAATCCCCTCCCCATTGCATGGAGAGGGGACTTCAAGATGCGTTTTTCTCCCCCTCTCCAAGTATTGGAGAGGGGGCCGGGG
>DAOTTO010000513.1:0-4168 GCA_034437895.1 Anaerolineae bacterium
CTGATCGCCCCGGCGCTAGGTGTCGTCGCTGGATATAATGTCTGTGAAGAGCCACTGTTCACTGTAAATACTTGATTCAGCGTTCCAGATGAGCCGACTGGGTACCAACCCACTTTGGCGACAGGAGAGGCTTGGTTGCCGTAAGCGGCTAAGACCTCAATCGTCACATCGCCACTGCCTGCTTTAATAAAGGTCGGCGAGGTGATTTCCATCGCAAAAGGTGCACCACCAGCCGTTTGCTGCAAGCTGTTAATGATGGTGGAATGGTTCTGATCATCACCTACATTTACAGGGATGGCGAAAGCGTCCAGAATACGCTGCAAAGAAGGCTCATTAATTCCGCCAGTGCCCCGTGTTCCCAAACCACGCAGCTCAATATAATTAACCCCATTGATTCGCACGTTAACGATCTTCACCCCATCACTCGTGGGGTTAAAGGTCACATTGATATTTCGTGATGCACCCGGATTTAACGTAAGTGGTGTTCCAAATGCACTTAATGAAAACATCCCTGCATCATTGCCAAGAAGCGATACACTGTTAATCGTTATCGGTGCGCCGCTGGTATTGGTGAGTACAGAGGTCTGGGAAGTAGTCGCCCCGGTATTTTGAATACGGCTAAAAATTAATAAATTCCTGCTGACTTGAAGGCCGCCTTGCGCTGATGCTGTTCCTGTGAAGATACTTAAACAGAGAATCAGGCTTAGCAAGATGATGACTGCGGCAAGTTGCTTTTGTCGCATTATTGCTCCTATTAAAACTTACACACCCCAGGATGAAGCGTTTGATTTAAAACAAATGCCTCTAACTATATATATAAGCTGATTTCTCACCAAAAGTCAGCCTTTATTCACGTTCTTAGAGAAAAATTCAGAAACAGGGGTGGAATAAGCAAGGTAATAGGAGGATTTACATACAATTCTGAAGAAAGTAAATATTTTTATCTAAATTACAGCAGCCAGATTGCTTCACGCCAAAGGCTGTCCAAACCGCTGTTATTGACTTCATCTTCCAGTTCTGTACGAATCCAATGCCATGCTTCATCGGGGTCAAACTCATTATCCATCTCGACCAAGATGCGTTCCTCATTTTCGATCTCGCGCAAATCCACGACGCAAATCAATGAACGGATAAACTCGACCAAGTACGGTTCGCTCACCGTTAGCCAGAAGGCAAAACGCTCGCCCCATCCATCCAGCGCGTAAGGTTCGCTCATATCAAATTTGGGATCGGTAATGTCTAATTCGTCCACGTTTAGCAGCCTGCGTAGTGTGTATAAATCCTACCGCAATTTTTGTTCGGTAGGCAAGCATTTGCTACAACGGTCATTTTCTATAAATTTGAGAAATACGGGATATTTTACGTAGAGGAGGGTTTAAGCCCTCCCCTACTGGTTTAAAAGATCAGGATGTTATTGAGCTGCTGTTGCTTCAGGGGTCGCTTCCGGTGCAGGCGCAATCGTCGGTTCGGGTGTCGGCTGTGTCGGCTCAATTGGTGCAACGGTTGGTTCAGGAGTCGGCTGTGTCGGATCAATCGGCGCAACGGTTGGCGCAGGTGTGGGCGCGACACTTTGCGTCGTCACCTGACCATCAACCACAATCGCATCAATGCCGACTGAAGCCCCCGCCAGCGGAATGATCCGCAGCGTATGAACACCCGCCGCCAAGTCACCCACTGTCGTCAAATTGTTAAACGTCAGCGCTTCGGAATAGGCATTAATGCCCTGCATCATCACGCCGTCAATTTCGATAGCGAATGTACCGTAGGACGGGCTAGTTACATAGACGAGATTAGCCTGTGTGCCTTCAAACGTCATGGTCAGGACGCTTTCGGTACCCGCAGTGCTGACCAGATAATCCCCTTCAATCGCCTGCTCACTGGCAGCCGTCGTCCACTGTCCATTTTGTGCGATTTTGCCATCGCCGGACTGCACCATCAGCGGGACGGTGTTCATCGAGAGCGCGACAAAAGAGCGCGTTGCCGATATAGTCCCTGCCCCATTGTTATTTCCGGGGATGACGCGCCAGTTATAACTGCCATAAGCGATAGGATTCGGCAGTTGAACCGTGCAGCTTGCAACATCACACACAGGGTTATCGCTGTAGTAGGTCGCGCCATACACCAACCCACCCATCGTATTCGTGATTTCGAGATAATAGCCCAAGCTGTAGTTTACGGTATTCCATGAGAAGGTTGGGCGATTGGTCGTCGTAATCACTGCACTATTAGAGGGTGTGTTCAAAGTAGGTGCGCCCGGTGTTGGGATGCCGACGGTGAAGTCGCCGTAGTCTGAAATATGCGCCTGCCAGGAGCCAATACCTGCCGGAGAAGAGGCTTGGATGTTCCACCAATAATCACCGTTAAGCAGAAGCAGACCCGGCACATTGAGCGAACAGGTGCCGCCATTGCACAGTTTACCCGCGCCGCGTTCCGCCCGATACCATTGAGTGTGCAGCACCGACAAATCCGGTCTGCCAATCCAAATGTTATACCAATCCGCGCTGGGAATATCCGTCCATGTGAAATCGGGCGTGTTGTCAAAGATCGTGCTGTCACCATCCGGCGAACCCACCGTCACCAAGCCGGGGATATTGTTATCAATGACGAAGGGAATACCAACCGTCAAATTGACCCAATTACCTGTGCCGCCGGGGCCATAAGCCTGTACGTTCCACGTCCAATTATTGCCTTCGGGCAAATTCAAATCGGGTGTGATGCTGCATGTCCCCGGATGCGGCGTACAATTCGGCGCTGCCGCCCAGTACCACATCTGATGGCTAACGGTGAAGGTCGGTGTGACCGTGCCTACCCACAATTGATAGGAAACGGCATTCGCAACAGTATCCCAAGTGAAGGTCGGTCTACCTGTTGTGATGGTCGTTGTGGGAGAGAAACCCGCATTCGGCGCAGCGGGAGCGGTGGCGAAATTCAACACGCGGTTTTCAACACCGCCGTAACCGTTGCCATACGTGCCGTCTGCACTCGCGCCGTTGCCATTCACGGCATTGACGGCGAAGTTATACGCGCCATTATTCAACACGACCTGCACTTCTAAACGGCATGTTCCGCCGTTACACAAGCCACCCGCGCCTGTCGTGCGGGGATAATTCTTGAAATGATAGTTTGTTCCCCAATTCAATGCCACGTTGGTGGAGTAATTACCAATATAGACATTAAAGCTGGCGGCGCTTGCCACATCATTCCAGCTAAAGACCGGAGCGCCTTCGGTATAATCGACACTCAGGCCTGTCGGGATAGAAGGCAAAGGTGCGCCAACTATGAAATCTGCTTCATCGGGTCCAGCAATAGGATCGCCTTGATAACCGTTGCCGTAAGGGCCGCCTATTGTAGTCCAACCGCCAGGGCTGGCTGTTTGGATAAAGGCGCTGTACTGTGTCCCGTTGATGAGGTTCAACGGAAGCTGGAACGAACAGCTTGTGCCGGCTAAGCTGCCGCAAGCCGTCGGACGGGTAATCCAGTCATAGTAAGCGAGCGCATTGAAATTACTGCCATTCATCGACCACAACGCCAGCCGGAAAGCCGTCGCGTTGCCGCTGGCTGTCCAATTAATCGTCGGGCGCAGGGTACTCGCGCCAGTCGTACTATCCAGATTAACAAGAGTCGGCGAAGGCGCATTCAACGTAAAGTTGATTGGGCCATAAGACGGCCCTAGAATGCCATTATCAAAAGTACGGATGTACCATCGATAAGATTGGTCATATAACCGGGTGGATTCGTGCAACACCGTTGGGTTATAGGAACAGGTTGTCGCATTGCAATAGCCCACTGCGGCAATCGCTTCATTGGCGAACTGCACCCCAGTAGTCGATTCGACATAGAGGTAATAGTAATCTGCACCAACGTGATTCCAGCTATAGGTCGGATCACCTTGGGTGGTATTGATCGTCGAGTTGTTGGAAGGCGTAAAGGTATTAATCGCCGGATAGCCGACATTAAATACCAAACTGCCACCACTACCGCTGTTCCCATAAGCGGAGGCCACCATATAATAAGTGGTGCCACCCGTCGCACTGAATGAAAGCGAAGACCGATCCTCCGTACCACTGTCATCATCACATGCCACTTGATTCTGGCTGTTTTCGGTACCTGTATAAACGGCAATTACGGTATCGTAACTACTGCCCTCTGTATTCACGTAAACAGTACG
>DAOTTO010000514.1:0-3141 GCA_034437895.1 Anaerolineae bacterium
CCGATTACGGGCGAGTCGATGCCTGTCGAAAAGGCAGTAGGCGATAAAGTCTTTGCCGGGACGCTCAACAAACAGGGCGCACTCGATGTCGAAGCGACCCAACCTGCCGCTAATACGACGCTCTCGCGCATCATCAAATTAGTCGAAGAGGCGCAGGATAGTAAAGCCCCGACAGAACGCTTTTTGGATACCTTCGAGCAATATTATGCCGCTTTCGTGATTGCGGCAACGGCATTATTTATCATTTTGCCGCCGCTGCTGCTCAATGCAGATTTCCAGACTAATTTTTATCGGGCGATGGTACTGATGACGGTAGCTTCACCTTGTGCGCTGGTGATTAGTGTGCCTGCGTCGTTCATCTCCGCGATTGCAGCGGGCGCGCGGCGCGGGGTGCTGTTCAAAGGCGGCGCATATCTGGAAGCGCTGGCAACCATCAAAGCGATTGCCTTTGATAAAACAGGCACATTGACAGCAGGCAATCCGGCTGTAACCGATCTCATTCCCTTAAATAATATGAGCGAAGATGAAATGCTGCGACTGGTGGCAGCGGCGGAATCACGCTCTGAACATCCGTTAGCCAAGGCGATGGTGAAGGCCGCTGAAACACGCAAATTGTCTCTTCCGCCTGTGACCGATTTTGAAGCCATCGCAGGCAAAGGCGTTCGCACTGTGGTTGCGGGGGAAGAAATCACGATTGGCAGCCCGACATTTATGGAAGAACGTTTCGGCGCACTTTCAAGCGAAATCAATACGCAGCGCGAAACGCTCGAATCGGACGGGAAAACTGTTATGCTGGCGCGGCAGGGTGACACTTGGCTCGGCTTAATCGCGCTTGCCGATCAACTGCGCCCCGAATCGATTGATGTTATCCGGCGCTTGCAAGCCAACGGTATCGAAGTCGCCATGCTGACGGGGGATAATGCCCGTGTGGCGCAGTCGATTGCGGCGCAGCTTGGGATTAAGCGCGTTTATGCTGGACTGATGCCGGAGGATAAGGTCACGGCGATCAAAGCGCTGGAAGCGGAAGTCGGCGCGACGGCGATGGTCGGCGATGGTGTGAACGATGCGCCAGCGCTGGCAACAGCCGCAGTTGGGATTGCGATGGGCGCCGCCGGGACGGATGTGGCGCTGGAAACCGCTGATCTCGTCTTGATGGGTGATAAGTTAGACCTGATTGATTACGCTATTGGCTTGAGCAAAAAAGCGCGTCGTGTCGTCTGGCAAAATATCATCTTCGCGTTGTTCGTGATTTTCATACTGGTCTTGGGCGCGTTTGTGATTAATCTGCCGCTGCCGCTCGGTGTCTTGGGGCATGAAGGCAGCACCGTGATCGTTGTGCTGAACGGACTCATCGCACTGCTGATCTGGCCTGAAATCCAACAGCGGCGGGAGATGAAGGCCAAAGCGAAAGATTAGACGCTAAGAACGCAAAGGTTCGCAAAGAGGGTTATCAATTTTGTATAATGCCTCTTTTTGTTTTTGCCTAGCACTATTGTAGTCAGAGAAAGTTAAAGATTAGACGCAAAGGCGCGAAGAACGCAAAGGTTCGCAAAGCGGTATTATCATTTTTTAAATCTCTTGACGTGCCGCCAGCCGCCGCGCCATGATGTCCCGTGCCTGCGTGAGCGTATCCGCGAAATACACATCCGCGAGGACATTTTTATCGGATGTAATCATGTTGAAAGCGGTGGCAAGGGTCTTAAAAAAGCCGCCTGCGCCCACGATCACCATCGGCCCCTTGCCGTTTTCGCTCATTTTGAGCATCTGCATCGCTTTATCGCGGGTTTCCACGTTAAAAATCGAGCCGCCGGGGATGCTGATTCCGCGTGTCACATCAATGAGTGCGCCAATCACGTCTTCGCGTTTATCGGTCACTTTTTTGATGTTGTTCAGCGTCTCGAACATCTCATCCCACGTCCAGTGTTTATCAAATTCGCACAGCATGACGGTCTGTTCGTCATTGTCCCAGTAAAGCTCGATGCCCATGATGCGTATCCTGAATCTATTTAACCTTTCCTACTCTAAAATCCTTTGCTGATTCCGCGCTCAATCAGCCATAAGAATGTGATGAAAGACCATTGTTATTTGACGACGACATTAATGATAAACGCCATCGAAAGCGAGGCCGCGATCACAAAAAACAAGACGGCTGCCAAAAAGCGTACCATTTGTTTGATTTGGCTGCGTTCTGCTGGCGAAAGGGGCGGACGAATGGGGGAATCAGGTTGTTCGCTCATGAGATTATGCCTCAAAGGTTTATTGTTCATCTAACATTATAATGGGGTGGTAGGGTGTGAGGCTAGATTATGCTATAATTTACTCATGAGTAGAAAAACTACGTTTGAGGAAATTATTATGCAAAAACAGTCATTCAAGGAGCGTGAGCGGGAAAGGCGCGAGGAGGAGATTATCCGGGCAGTCGCTAATCTCATTCGTGAGCGCGGTTTCGCCAACGTCAGCATGGATGATATTGCTGATGAGGTGGGTGTTTCTAAGCCGACTTTGTATCAACATTTTAAAAGTAAAGATGATATGATCGCTGTTACTGTCATCCGATCCATGCGCCAGATGCACGATTACATGGACGAACTGGATGCCGACTCGCCGCTGCTCAAGCTGGAACAAATGCTGCGCCACATGATGGAAACAGTGGATGCACCGGATGCGCTGCCGTCTTCGCTAGTCGAAATTCAAATTGCCCATCCGCCCAACCACCCGGATTTTGCGATTGAGCGTGATCGTGTGGGGAATGATTTGTATGCGCTGATCGAGGAAGGTAAAGCACGGGCTGAAATCGCACAGGATATTCCGACTGGGGTCATCATAGGGACGATGTTTTCGCTGCTGAAAGTGGTCGATAGACCCAAAGCGTTGGAGGCTTACGGGGTTGATCGCAGTAAGATCATCGACGGTGCAGTTCATCTTTTTATCCGGGGCATTCGTCCGCCGCAGGAATAAGGCCATGCTAGAATTTGCCTGCCATACTTGGGCATTTAGTGATCTCTCGCTGACAGAGGCGCTCGGTACGATTGCGCGATTGGGCTTTCGTTATGTCGATATTGGCAGCGGCGCACAGCTCAATCCAGCGCAGGCAGGACAAAATCCACGCGCTTTTGCGGCGGAAATCAAACGCGATTTAGA
>DAOTTO010000515.1:0-9962 GCA_034437895.1 Anaerolineae bacterium
CGGGCGAATCATTATCGGTAGTAGCCTTTAGAGGCTGTGCAGCCAGTTGAAGGTTTCATCTAAATCCGTGCTGCCAAATGCCAGCGACCCCATCACGACGGTATCCGCACCCGCCGCCCGTAAGTCCGGCACAGTGTTGTTACGAATGCCGCCATCCACGCCGACTTTGATTTTCTCCGTCAGGCCGTGTGTCTTGAGCATCGTTTGCATCGCTGTGATGCGCGGACAGGCTTGCGAATCCAGCCCCACGCCTTTGATGCCGAGTTTTGTCCCCATCATGACGATCAAATCAAGCTGATCGAAATAAGGCGCGGCGACTTCCGGCGGCGTTTCCAGTTGCAGCGCTAGTCCGGCAGACAGCCCTAACGCACGGATTTTCGCCAGCGCATCCGGCACAAGAGCGCCATTTTCGGCGTGAATTGTGATGAGGTTCGCGCCTGCTTGGGCGAAATCATCCATCAGCGCGGCGGGATGATCTGTCATGAGATGCACATGAAATGGCTTATCCGTCAGCGGACGCAGCGCGGCGACGAGATCAGGGAAAAACAGCAGGCCGGGGACGAAATGCGCGTCCGACACGTCGATATGATAGATGTCCGTGTAGGGATCAATCCGGGCGATGTCGTCCTTGAGGCTGGCGAGTTGCGCCGACCACAGCGAAATTTCGGCCAAGACGCGGTTTTGTGGGAAGGGTGTCCAGAAGTTTGTCATTTTAAAAGATGAGGCTCGCTTTCTCTATTTTCCACGCAAGTTGTCCCTATCCAAATTTTATCGCTTGGCCTGATCGGTTACAAATAGGTGTAGGCGATTCGTTGTCCCTAGACATCGATTTTAAGGTAAACTCATCATCGAAAACCCAATCTGATAACTGGCAGCTAAAAGCTAATCGCCAATAGCTAAGGAGCTAACTCATGGACATCAAAGCTTTTATCTTTGATCTGGACGGCGTGATTACGGATACTGCCGAACTGCACTATCGAGCATGGACACAACTGGCGCAAGAAGAAGGGCTGACCTTCAGCCGAGAGATTAATGAGCGTTTGCGCGGTGTTACGCGGCGCGTCAGCCTGCAAATTATGCTGGATGAAAGCGGGCGCACGATTGATGAAGCGACGGCTGAAATGTGGATGACACGCAAAAATGAGGCTTATCGGGCGACGCTGCACGACCTAACTCCGGCGGATGTGCTGCCGGGTGTGGCGGAATTTCTGCATGAGGCGCGAGCAGCGGGCCTCAAGATTGGATTAGGCTCCGCCAGTCGCAATGCCCGTGACGTGCTGACCTCGCTGCAACTACTCGACGCATTTGATACCATCGGCGACGGCAACAGCGTCGTCAATAGCAAGCCCGCGCCGGACTTATTCGTCTGGGTAGCCGGCGCATTAGGCGTTTCTCCGGCGGTAGGCGTGGTTTTTGAGGATGCGGAAGCTGGTGTCGAAGCAGCCCTAGCTGGAGGATTCCGCGTCGTAGGGCTTGGTACAGCCAACGTCGAGAAAGCCCATTTGGTCGCCTCTGGCATTGCCAGCTTGACCGTCGCGGAAATCTTACACCGCCTAAGTGAGTGACCTAGATTCAAAGACCAAAAATAAACGCTCATATCTGCCAAGAGCGATCAATAGGTCGCTCCTGACAACTAATTTTGAGAATAGTGGGAAATTTCACCATCAGACATTGACAAAAAACGCAAATGGCGTATAAACTTAGCGTCTTCATCCTTTTAGCTCTTGATGAAGGCTTAGCATTATGACCCCTATACTCCGCAACTTTTTAGAAATTCCATACGATCAGCTGGAAGAACTCAATCTTGAGGCGAAAAGCAAACGTCTCAACCGCACCCCACTGGATACGCTGCGTGAAGAACGTATGCGCTATCTCACCGATGAAAAACGCATCAAAGCCGTGACTGTGTGCTTCACCGACCTGGAAGGCCGCTTGCATATGCTGGATTACGACAAGAAATTCTTGGTGAAATCGGCGGATAATCTCACGTTTGATGGGTCATCGGTGCGCGGTTTTTCCCAACAGTCTGAGTCGGATTTGCGTTTAAGCATCGACTGGTCAGCCTTTTATTGGCTGCCTTCCGATATTTTTGGACCCGGCAAAGTGTTGGTGTTTGGGGAAGTGTTGGAGCGTGATGGGAATGCGTATCCGGCTGATCTACGCTCGATCTTGAAGCAGTACAGCGCCGATCAATATGAAAAGAATGGTTACACCTTCAACCTCTCCAACGAAATTGAAGGTTTCGTCTTCCGGGGCCGTCACGCTGAACAACGCTATATCGAAGGGGAAGAATTCGAGTTCGTCTCCACTGGCGGGTATTATCACTCGCTTCCGGGCGATGTTTTGCGCTCCTTTATTGATCGCGCCGCAGAAGTGCAGCGGGCAATGGGCTTTGCCAACGAAAAAGACCATCCTGAAGTTGCGCCTTCGCAGTTTGAAATGAATTATTCCTACGCGGAAGCCGTCGTCGCAGCCGATCAAGTGCAGTTGTATAAATTGATCGCTCGTCAGGTTGCACAGCAAGGGGATTTAACCGCCAGCTTCTTGCCCAAACCCGTCACCGGGGTTAATGGCAGCGGGATGCACACCAATATGTCCATTTCTAGCAAAGATGCCAACCTGTTCTATCAAGCTGATGGTAAAGACGGCATTTCACCTTTCGCGTGGGATTTTGTGCAGCGTATTTTGAGTGCTGGACGTGAAATTTGCCTGGTGCTGAATCCAAGCGTGAATGCCTATCGCCGCCTCGACCCACACTACGAAGCCCCCAACCAGATTAAAGCGTCAGCGATTGATCGCGGCAGCATGGTGCGTATCCCGATTGGCAATGCGCGTTCTGCCCGTGTGGAAGTGCGCTCTATCGCGCCTGATGTGAACCCCTATATGGCCGTCTACACCTTGTTCCGCACCGGGCTTGAAGGCACGATTAACGCCAACCTAGACCCTGATGCCATTCTCCCCGATAACATCTACGATGCCATCGAAGACTTCCAACAAGGCAGTTTTGTCCAATCTTTGATCGGAAGCGAAATTTGTGACCGTTATGCCATATTAAAACGCGCTTCGGCGGAGCGCTGCCCGCGTCTGCTCGGCAGTCGCATTAAGGCTGCCGAAATTCAGTTCCACCACGAAGTCACTAACCAGTATTTCTGGAATCAATTCTAAGGCTCTTGTGTGGGGCGTTTAGCATTTTTTACTAAACGCCCTTCCTTGTCCGAGTTAGGGAATATCGCCGCCGAACTCTGCCAAGCGTGCCGATACATCCACATTGAACACAACCTGCTCAACTTCCCAAGTTGCCCAAGGGGTGTCATCATTCCATTGGGTTTGTGCGCGTACCGGCACGCGCTTCCCATCCACCATGCCCCATTCGAGGATACGGTTGCGCCAGTGCCAACGCTCGGCCTGCGATTCGTTTTGATAGCGCATCGTTTCGATTTCGGTCATCAGGCCGCTTTCGGCATCAAAGCGCACGGTAAAAGCCTCATCATCATTAAGACCTGGCAGGTATAATCTGGCGGTGGTCGCGTCCACCGCTTCCCAGCGCACATGGGTATCGGTCAGCACAATTGACGGCACCCATGCCAGCACCTCCGACCAATATCCCTGAATGCCGGCACGGTTCGTATGCGGTGCGTCTTCAACCCGCCCCAAAACCGATAAATCAAGCGTTACATGACCCTCGAGGTTGCGTTCATGAATACGCATAAACGGCAGCGTAAACCATGTGACTTGGATGTCGTGATAATGGCTGCTGCGTGTGGCATCATAATAAAAGCGGAAGCGGGTAGGCATCGGAAAGCCAACCGGCGCTAATTGCGCCTGTCCCAAGACCATCGCTGAGCGCACATTCGGCAGCGACTCTCCGAACATGAGTCGGGCGAAACGTTGAACTGGCGCAGGGAGATCGCTGGGGAGCGGACTCCTGCTTGGGTCGGCACCGGGGGCAACCACAGCAAAACTTGTGGCTTTGACCTGCAAGCCAAGCCAGCCACTCACGAATAAGAAGACAACAAGAGAAGCAAGGACAGCGAGGATACGGATGAGCATACGCATAATGTGCCTTTCGTGTACAACGAGGCCAATTGACAACCGGCCTGTGTTTTACGAGGGCTATATGAGGGAGATACAGGCGGTTGCCGACATCTTTAGCGTAAACTAGTTGCCACCTATAAACACCTGCCATCTTGTACATTTTGCAGATGCGCTTTGTCACATTGATTCGGGGATTGTCCGAAATAGGGGCGCATTTATAAGGAGTAACACGCAGGTCACTCCTTACACGCAGCAAAGCCGTAATTTTTTCATAAGCAGAAAGCAATCAACCAACTGCAAAAGATCATTCAGCGGTAAGCGCTATAGGCGGCGCTGGTTTAGCCTTCACTGACAATATCATAGAAAGAGGCAGACATGGTACTCATGTCGATGAAGGACATAAATTTTTGAGAGACATCGCTGGTGTCCGATCTTCCCGCAGCGTGTGCAGTTTCCATATCGGTGTATCGAAGCACCAATACCCAGTCACCTTCCGAGGAATGGGTTGCTTCGCGGCGCACCAATCCGGGCAGTTTAGGTGCTACTTCGCGCTGAAAACGCTCATTTAACGCACGGAATTCGTTCTCGTCCACACCATCGTTCAAACGGAAGCGTACAATTTGAATAGTTGCCATGTGAAATTTCCCTTTCATAAATGCCAATAACATCTTAAGAATAAGGGTTTCCACACAGGCACAAAAGGTAAATGTAGGCTTTAAAATGGTAAATCTGAGACTTGTTCTAGGAATGACTAAAGTAATCGCGGAACATCGTGGGAGTTTGGCGGGTATAACGCTTGAAGAATTTGACCAAATTGGTGGGTTCATCAAAGCCCGTCGTTTCGGCGATCTCTTTGATGGACAGACTGGTATGCGAGAGCAGGCGTTTTATTTCCAGCAGGACGCGCTCATCAATAAAGGATTTTGCGCCTTTGTTGAGGACGACTTTAGTCAATTGATTCAATTTTTTGGGCGAATAGCCTAGTGCGTAGGCGTAATCTTTGACGTTGCGTGTGCGCGAGTAATCATGCTCAACACGCTCTTTAAACCGCACAAAATCCGAGTAGTGGGTAAGCACCGTCGGCAGCGCTTCCGCACATTTCAGCCGTTCCGCCCGCAGCAAAATTGTCCGCAGCAAATTCCGTAGAATCTCCTGCCGGAAAGCATCGGGAACGCTTTGCCCAAATTCCTCTTTTATCTCCTGAAAGAGCAGACAAAAACGCTCATAATCCTGATCGCTGAGCGTCAGCATCGGTGATTGCAGTGAATAGTCAAGAATGCGATAACTTTCCAGAAGTTCCCGATCTTGAGCGCTCTTATATAAAAACTCTTTGGAAAAAGCGATGACCAGCCCATCGTTTTCTAAGTCAATCTGCCATTGATGCACCTGATTTTGCGCGATGAACAGCAGCGTTTTTTCTTGATAGGGGTACGTCTGGAAATCGACAAAATGCTGTCCATGACCTTTCGTGAAAAGCACCACCATGTAGGAGTGGAGGCGCTGAGGTATATCAAATGAATAGTCTGTTCCTCTCCGGCTGAAAATGCTCTGGAGCGGGAGAAGCATACATTCCACAGGCATATTCGGCTGCGGAAAAGGATGCACTTCAAGAATCGTTTCCGTCACACCAATGATCCTCAGAACATCTGGATTTTTATGACTTTGCACCGCTTAACCGCGATTAGCGCTCTGAGCGTGGGTCGAGCGCATCGCGCAAGCCATCGCCCACAAAATTGATGCTCATCACCGTCAGGACGATCATCAAGCCGGGGAAAATCCACAGCCAGGGTGCATTATCAATATACTGCCGCGCATCTTGCAGCATATTCCCCCAAGTCGCCGTCGGCGGCTGTACACCCAAGCCTAAAAAGCTGATATAGGCTTCTGATAAGATGGCCCCTGCCACACCTAATGTCGTGGAGACGATCACAGGTGCAACCGTGTTGGGGAGGATATGCACCATGATGATGCGGAAGTTCGATGCACCCAGCGCCCGCGCCGCCGAGACGAATTCCGATTCGCGCAGGGACAGCACATTCGAGCGCACAATCCGCGAAAGCCCCGTCCAACCCGTCAGGCCGATAATGACGATAATAACAACCACGCTGCCACTCAATGAACGCCCCAAAATCGTAATTTCGGGGACTTTACCACTGAAGTAACGCGCCATCACCAATAGCAGTAGCAAGGTCGGGATGCTCAACATGGCTTCAACGAAACGCATCAAAATTGAATCGAGAATCCCACCGTAATAGCCAGCCACCAGACCGACTGTTGTTCCAATCGCAATCGCCATAATGACGGAAAGTACGCCGATGATGAGCGAAATTTGTCCACCGTAAATCAAGCGCGGTAACAGATTGCGTCCGAGGGTATCTGTCCCTAGTGGATAAGTCGATGAAGGCGAGAGCAGCCGAATGCTGGTGTCGTTGAAATTGGCATCGCGCTCGGTAAAAAAGAGCGTCCCACCAATCACAAAAGCGAAGATTGCGATAAGGATAAAGCCCCCGATAACGGCCATCCGATGCTTGAGGAACCGTTTGCCGGCGCGTTTGAGCAAACCGCTTTCTGGGGGGAGTGTATCTTGGGCTTGCAGTTTGATCGGCTGTGCGCTGGTTTTGGTTTGTGTCGCCATAATGAATCCCTCTGGGCTAGTTGTATCGGATGCGCGGGTCAAGCCAGGTATAAACCACGTCGGTCAGGAGTTGGAAGATCACCACCGCTACTGAGATCATCATCAACAGCGCCATCAGCACCGGAAAATCAGACCGCCCCAAGCTGCTAACGAAAAGCTGGCCCATACCAGGCCAAGCGAAAATCGTTTCCGTCACCACGCCGCCTGCCAGAAGGAACGGTAAATCCAGCCCGATCAACGTCACCAGCGGCAGCGAGGCATTCTTAAAGGCGTGAACCCACAGCGTGCGGCGCTCGGAAAGTCCCTTAGACCGTGCAGTGCGGATGTAATCGGAATTAATCACTTCCAGCATCGTCGAGCGAATAAAACGGCTGTAACCCGCGATGCTAATCATAGAAAGGGTCGTCACAGGGAGGACGAGATGCCACGCGATCTGTGCAAAAGTCCGCCCCTCGGAGGGGTCAAACATGCCCGTCGTCGGGAAGTATGGCAGCCCCCACTTCCTAAAATTGACGGCGAAGATATACATCAGCAGCAGCGCCAATAAGAACACCGGCACCGAAAAGGCCACAAAAGAAATGGTCGTTAATAAATTATCAAAAAAGGAATATTGGCGAGTCGCGGCGTAAATGCCGAGGAATAAAGAGAGGCTGATGATGACGATTTCCGCCGTAATCATTAATGTTAACGTGTTGCGGATACGCGAGCCAATCACATTGATGGCGGGCTGGCGCTGTGCGAGCGAATTGCCGAAGTCGCCGCGCAGCACCCCTTGGCGCTTGCCATAAACATCGACTTCATCATTCGTGCTGCCGTTGCCATCGACATCAATCTTCACCCAATCGTTACCGATGAGCCAGTAAAGATACTGCGTAAAAATCGGCTGGTCTAACCCCAACTGCCGCCGGACGCGCTCACGGTCTTCGGCGCGGGCAGGGTTGCGATCTCCGAGGGTGGCAATCGGGTCGCCGACGGATTGCATGAGCGTGAACAAAATAAAGCTAATTAAAAATAATAAGGGGATGGCTTGCAGTATCCGTCGAATAATATATTTCGCCATAGCTGGGGTTCTCCTGATTTTATATAGGGACAAGGCTGGCTTGTCCCTATGCTTGATACGATGCTGGCATATCGGGGAAAGCAAAGTTTCCGCAATATGCCATTTAGGGAGTCGCTATTTACTCGCTGACATCCCACGCGGTAACATTCCAGAACGGATACAGCGCATTGATGGTGACGTTTTGTAAAGTGTTGGCGATTTCCCAGTTATCGGGATCATGCCAGATGCCGATCCAGAGATATTCTTGGGCGATCAGTTCATCAATCTGGTTGTAAAGTACGATACGGGCGGCAGGGTCAACTGTGCTGTTGGCTTCCGCGAACAACGCATCCAGCTCAGGATTGCAATAGCCACGATAATTGCTGCCTTCGGGATTATCCGGTGTTGGGATGCTGCTGCACAGGAAGACGCTGGTATCCGGGTCGGGGAAAGCGGTTGTCGCAGACCACTGGGCGATGTCATATTCACCCAGCGCGACTGGTGCATTATCACCATAGCCTCCGAAGAACACATCGGATTCATACTGAGTCAATTCGAGGCCAATGCCCAGATCAGCATACTGCTGCTGTGCGATAGCAAAGGTATCGGCACGGATGCCGCGCATATTGGTGACGAAACGCAGAACCAATTCCGCACCGTCCTGATCGCGGGTACCATCGCCGTTAGAATCCACCCAGCCTGCTTCGTCCAAAAGGGCGGCAGCGGCAGCGGCATCATAAGCCGGGGCGGTCACATTCGGGCTGGCGAAGGGGGTATTTTCCCAGGGGCTGGCAGCCGGATACGTCAGGCCATAGAACAGGTCTTCGGTCAAGCTAAAGCGATCAAAACCCTGCGCCAATGCTTGACGAACACGAACGTCTTGCAGAGCGGGATGGCCTGTTTCAGGATTAACGTTAAGGTTCCACTGCTCGTTGTAACCGCTGGGGGCGATGATAACGCTGAACAGGCCGGAGTCGCGCACGGTGGCGATGTCTGACCAGTCCAAGAACGTCCCTAATTCGGCTTCACCATTCAGCAGCGTGGCAACGTATGCTTCAGAATCCGGCACGAAGGTGATGACGACTTCATCAATCAGCGGGGCGGTTCCCCAATAGCTTTCATTGCGGGTGAAGCGCATGAAGCTGCCCACTTCCCATTCCGCAAAAGTATACGGGCCAGAGCCAACGGTTGGGGCGCGATTCCAATCGGCATTGTCGAGCGAGCCGTCGGCATCGAAAACCGGACGCAGGATATGTTCCGGCAGAAGCGGATAATTGAGCGTGGTCGGCCAAGGTGCGAAGGGTGCGTTAAACGTCACGACGACGGTTTGGTCATCCGGTGCTTCGATGCTGCTGATGATGCCGTCTGCTTCGGAGAAGGGATAGGTGCTGTTCACCAGATTCGCCGGATTCGTCTTCATCTCAATCGCGAACAGATAATCGGCTGCGGTGATCGGCTCGCCATCTGACCAGAAAATGTCGTCGCGCAGATTAATTGTGATGACAGTGCCATCTTCGCTCACGCCACCGTTTTCCGCAGACGGAATTTCGGTCACGAGGACGGGGTTGGGCTGGAGTTGGTCGTTAAAGCTCCAGAACGGGGAGAGATACAGATCGGTAGTGATGCCCATAAAGAACATCCCCGTATACAGCGGATTGAGTGTATCCAGTTCTTGCGGATACATGACGGTGATGCTCTTGCCGTCTTGTGCGACTGCCGGGGCGGCAATCAACACCGCCAATAACAGCACAGTGATTAAAAGCAGGACTCTTTTCATCGATTTTCTCCTTAAAGCTACTTTAGTAGTGGGTTAAATAGTAACGTCAAAAATGAAAATCGCAACCCTATCCGGTTACGATTCCGTGACTAGCCCCTGTCTTAGAAAACCTTCACAAACCTATTTCGGGATTTCACGCTTGATTTAGCGCATTTTTTATATAATTTGCCTAAAATGATGGGAATGAACCATTGGTGAATTTATCAACATCGTTTATGCAACTTGCCTAACTTGGGAGTGGTCTGGAAGCGGCGAATGAAGCACACTGCGGGACAGTATCCGACCTGTGGTTATCGGCGGCTGACGGCACTGTAACAGGTGCTGGCAGCTCGTGTGCCAGAAATCCATCACACCGACCAGGGCATGAAGTATGCTTGCAGCGATTACACCGACCTGCTGCGCGAGCATGGTGTTCAGATCAACATGGCGGCGGTTGGCAAGCCAGAGGCTAACGGCTACGCTAACGGCTACGCTAA
>DAOTTO010000516.1:0-2734 GCA_034437895.1 Anaerolineae bacterium
TATAAAGAACGCGCCGACGAATACCGTTATTTCCCCGAACCTGATCTGCCGATTGTCGAGATCAGCCGGGAGCGCGTGGCAGAAGTGACCGCCAAGTTGCCGGAACTGCCAGAAGCCAAACAGACTCGCTTTAAGGAAAAACTCGGCTTGAGCGCCTATGATGCGCGGGTGCTGGTGATGGAACGCGCCGTCGCGGACTTTTACGAATCGGTGCTGTCCGCCGGAGCCGATGCCAAAGCCACCGCCAACTGGATTTTGGTCAGCCTATTCACACTGTTCAATAAAGATGGCGTAGACCGTGAAGCGATCAGCACGATTAAGATCAAACCCCCGCAGATGGCGGAACTGGTCAAGCTGGTGACGAGCAGCGCACTCAATAAAGGCTCAGCGGAAAAAGTGTTGGCGATCATGTGGGAATCCGGCGACGATCCGGCGCATATCGTCGAGCGCGAAGGGCTGGCGCAGGTCAGCGATGCAGGCGCGATTGGGGAAGTCATCGCCAAAGTGCTGGCGGAAAATGCCGCGACAGTCGAGGGCTATCTCGGCGGCAAGGATAAACTTTTCGGCGCACTCATGGGCATGGCGATGAAAGCGCTGGCAGGAAAAGGGAACGCACAAATCGTTACCGATGCGCTCAAGGAACAACTGGAGAAGATGAAATGAAAATCCGCGAGATTCGGTTAGAACGCTTTAAGCGTTTTCAAGATGAGACAATTTCCTTCCTTCATCCTGATACCCAAAAGACACTTGACCTTATTGTTCTTGTGGGCGAAAACGGCTCTGGAAAATCCTCCATTTTGCAAGCGATTGCGGCAGCTTTAGGCGCAGAAACACAACAAATCGAAAACCCAAATCAATTAAATTGGCCTGGTTTTGTTCCTGAAGGTGTATCTGCGGCGCATCAAGGATTATCAGAGGTAACATTGGATGTAGAATTCACCGATGATGAGATTGCTGCTACGCAAAAATATTACGACAAAAGCGATTTTGCAAATGATAAAGCCGATCCTAAAAATACAAGGCCTGGGGGGCCTCGCGGCTATTCTCGCGTATACCTAGTAATGAGAAGTTCTGCTCAGGGAGAGTTATCTGTACAATCTGGGAAAACTGCACATACACATAGTTACACAGTTTCTGCTCAATTTCGTGGTCGTATGTATGCTTACAATCTGCTGCAAAAACGCGCTAACCAGCCCGATTTGTTCAAACCAGTAGGTAGTGTTTTCTGGTATCACGAGCAGCGAACTATTTACAGTTTGACACCCTTCACGAAAGATGCTTTTACAGAAAATGTGGCAAACAATGGTATTGAAGGAATTAGGCGTTTAATCACGAATTGGTTTGCCACCGAAGGCCAACCTAAAGTAACACAATTTCGCAAATTGTATGGGACACTCTTTCCTGGTAAAACACTCTCTCGTGTAGGCGACACATTTAGTGCCGAATCTCCACCCATATTTTTTAAGCAAGATATGGTGGAATATGAATTAGCAGAATTATCGGGCGGTGAACGTGCATTACTTCCCATTGTGTTAGATGTTGTTCAATGGGATATTAACAATTCAGTTATATTGATTGATGAACTGGAATTGCACTTGCATCCGCCCTTGCAACAGACACTTCTAGCCATGTTGCCAACTTTAGGCCAAAACAATCAATTCATTATTACGACTCATTCTGATGCTATTTTTGATGTTGTGCCAGAAAGTAGTGTACGTCGCATCGAAATTGACAGGGTTGCAGTTGGATGAGCATTGCAAGCAGTTTACAGAGTAGAACAGTGTATTGTGAAGGAAAAAGTGGTGGGCTAGATGCTATCTTTTTTACTAGGTTGCTAACTTCTTCAACGCCTTTAGGTGGTTTTACAATCCGAGTTGAACCTATCGGCGGCAAATCGGGTTGGGGAAAGTTCTTCGATGCATATGCCCAAGATACAAATTACATGGCTGTAAGAGATCGGGATTTAGATAAACAACCGATCTTTGATACAACCGAAAATATTCAATTACAGTATGAAAGCAGGGTTTATTTTCTTGGCTTACCTTCTCTTGAAAGTTATTTTCTTAAACCTTCATTGTTGGTAGATTTTCTACAGGAAAATAACCGTTCAAGTCCATCAATTGATGAGCTTGAACTCAAATTACAAAAAATTGCTCAACAACTCATACCCTATTACACAGTGCGTTGGGCGTTCCAAGATTTGCGAAATAGTGGCATTCATGTGCCATCTTTAGGGGATATTTCTAGCATGAATTTGGATGAAAGCGCTTGTATAAATGCAGCGCATACAAAACTGGATGAGTTTCGCCAAACAGCGGCAGTCTTTGTAACAAAAGCACGACAAACGATTAAAGTCAATGAATTCAATACAATATATCAGCGCTATAAAGCAAAGTTTATTGCTAATACTGACTTTTTATTCTGGTTTGATGGAAAAGATTTGCTAAAACGTTGGTTTGAAGGCTTGGGTAGAGGGGGATTGAGTTCAGAAACTTATTCCGAATGGGCTGCGTCCAAGATTGAATTTAAAGATCATCCCGACTTGCTGGAATTTCAACGCATTTGTTGGTACCAAAAGTGAGTAGAGAATGACCCATATCTTCATCAGTTACAGTAAGCAAGACATCGACTTCGCCCGCTATTTGCGGACACTGTTGGAAAGCAGCGGCCTGCGCGTGTGGATTGATGAGGAACGCATCGAATCCGGCGGACGCTGGTGGAAGATCATCGAGAG
>DAOTTO010000517.1:0-2156 GCA_034437895.1 Anaerolineae bacterium
CCATTCTATTCCGTGAGGTGATTTTTGCTTGTTCATAGCAATATTCTCCAATTTCTATAAATTATAGAACAAAATTTCTAATATTACCATAGAACACCAAATGAGAACAATCAATGATAATTTCATAAAGCGATTTAATATCGAATATTGCTCATCAATATAACATAAATTAAACATTCCCACAGGCTTGGACTTATAAAACCAATTCTTGCAACGTGGTTCATTCTTCGGGATACTGTAGACTCACAAAGAAATTACGATCCACTCAGGAGTCCCTTTTATGTCAGATTCACCGGAAATCCGCGACCCAATTCGCGCACTCAACGCCAACAGCCGCACACTGCTGGAAGGCGATGACCGTGCCGCCGCTCGTGCCATGTTTAAAGCCATCGGCCTGACCGATGCTGACCTCGCTAAACCGCTGATCGCTATCGCCAATACATGGACGGAAATCGGCCCGTGCAATTTTCATCTGCGCCGCCTGTCGTCGAAAATCAAAGAAGGCATCCGCGCCGCAGGTGGGACTCCGCTGGAATTCAACACCATCAGCATCAGCGACGGGATTACGATGGGGACGGAAGGCATGAAAGCCAGCCTTATCAGCCGTGAGATGATCGCGGACAGCATCGAACTGGTCGCCCGTGCCAATTATTTCGACGGTATCATCGCGCTGTCGTCGTGCGATAAAACCATCCCCGGCACAGTGATGGCGCTCATCCGGCTTGATATTCCCGCGCTAATGCTCTACGGCGGCAGCATCGCGGCAGGCAGCCATAACGGGCGTGACCTGACGATTCAGGATGTGTTCGAGGCTGCGGGGGCGTATGCGGCGGGTAAAATCGACAAAGAGGAATTTAAAGCGGTGGAAGATGCGGCGTGTCCTGGCCCCGGCGCATGTGGCGGACAGTTCACCGCGAATACCCTATCCGCCCTTACCGAAATCATGGGCATTTCGCCAATGGGGATGAACGACATTCCGGCGATGAACGACGAAAAAGATCGCGTGAGCTTTAACGCAGGCGAGATGATCCTCAAGCTGATTGAGATGGATTTGCGCCCGTCAAAAATTATCACGCGGCAAAGTCTCGAAAACGCGATTGCATCCGTTGCGGCGACAGGCGGCAGCACCAACGCCGTGCTGCATACGCTGGCGTTTGCGCGGGAGGCCGGGATTCCGTTTACGATTGACGACATTGAAAATATCAGCAAGCACACGCCCCTCATCACCGATATGAAGCCCACCGGAAAATACACCGCGCCGGATATGTACCGTGCTGGCGGGATTCGCTTGCTGGCAAATCGGCTAATGGAAGGCGGCTATGTGCATGGTGATGCGCTGACCGTCACTGGAAAAACATTAGCCGAAGAAGCCGCCAGCGCCAAGGAAACACCGGGGCAGCAGGTCATCCGTCCACTGAGTGACCCAATCAGCAGCAACGGCGGCTTGCATATCCTCAAGGGCAATCTCGCTCCCAAAGGCGCGGTCATCAAACTGAAAGGCGACGAGCCGACTATCCATCGCGGCCCCGCACGGGTTTTCGAGCGCGAAGAAGATGCGATGCACGCCGTCCAGACACGCCAGATTGTCGCCGGGGATGTGGTCGTCATCCGCTATGAAGGCCCCGTCGGCGGGCCTGGAATGCGGGAAATGCTCGGCGTGACGGCGGCAATCAGCGGGCAAGGGTTGGGGCGCGATGTGCTGCTCATCACCGACGGACGCTTTAGCGGGGCGACACGCGGCATGTGCGTTGGGCATATCGCGCCGGAAGCGATGCTCGGCGGTCCCATTGGGCTGCTGCAAGAAGGCGATCTGGTCGAGGTCAATATTCCAGAGCGCAGCATCAATATGCTGGTGGATGCGGCTGAATTAGAACGTCGCGCTGCTGGCTGGACACCTCCCGCACCCAATTACAAATCGGGCGTGATGGCTAAATATGCTCAGACGGCACGTCAGGCCGACGACGGTGCAGTGACGAATTTTTATTCCTAGAGCGGTCAACCTTTAGCAATATAGATTGTGATATGATTGAGGGCGCAGAGTGACTGCGCCCTTTTTACGAAAAGTAGATGAACGGGAATAAGCGATGTTAACCCGACTCAAGCTGACGAACTTCAAAAGCTGGCAAAATCTCGACATTGAACTCGCGCCGATCACA
>DAOTTO010000518.1:0-18515 GCA_034437895.1 Anaerolineae bacterium
CACCCCCCGGCCCCCTCTCCAAGTATTGGAGAGGGGGAGAAAAACGCATCTTGAAGTCCCCTCTCCATGCAATGGGGAGGGGATTTAGGGGTGGGGTAAATGCGTGAGCGAAAGTCCTAAGTCTATAAAAATACGTTTTGTTCGTATTGATCTTTACTCCTCTCATCTTGTTAATTTGAAGCGATAGCCCTAAGTTTCGTAAACATCTCCCATAGAAAATCACTCCACCCGGCGTATAATCCTGTGATCTTTTCGTTCATCTATAGGTTCTGTGCATGTTCAAATTTATGATGCTCTTTCGCCAGCCGCAGGATATTGTGGCTTTTGAAAACAGCTATAACGATCTGCTGGCGCTGGTCGAGCGAATGCCACAGGTTATCCGGCGGCAGGTCATTAACGTCGTCGGCAGTCCCGCTGGCATTTCCCCCTATTATCGTATTCTCGAAGTCTATTTTGCCGATCAACGGACGATGCAAAACGCGCTGCTTTCCAAAGCCGGGCAAGAAGCCGGGGGCGAGATGTCTAAGTTCCCAGCAGGCGCGTTTGAAATGATTTTTGCGGACGTGTATGAAGAACAAGGCGGCGCTACAAACCAGCCAAAGGGAGATGTGTCCTAATGCAGGCGCTTAAAGATCGTATTTTGGCGGAAGGCCAAAACCTCGGCAACGGGATTCTTAAAATTGACAGCTTACTCAATCATCAAATTTACCCTGACCTGATGCTGCAAATGGGGCAGGAACTTGCTCGCCATTTTGAAGGGGTTCAGATTGATCGCATCCTAACGGCAGAAATTTCGGGCATCGCCCCGGCGCTGATGGCTGGAGTCGTGCTGCGTGTCCCTGTCGTCTACGCCCGTAAGAAAAAACCGATCACGATGGCGGGACCCGTTTTCTTAGAAACCGCCCCCAGCCACACCAAAGGCGGCGATGTGCCGCTGCTCGTCTCGGCGGAATTTTTACGCAAAGGCGAGCGCGTCCTGATTATTGACGACTTTTTGGCGACGGGCAGAACGCTCATGGCTTTAGCGCGGATGGTCAAGAGCGCCGGCAGCGAATTAGTCGGCGTAGGCGTAGTCGTAGAAAAATCCTTCGAGGGCGGGCGCGACTATATGGAAAACGCTGGTTACGATATTCCCATCCACGCCCTTGTCACCATCACCAGCATGGACAACGGGCAAATCATCTTCGCGGAGGGGTGATGCAAGACCTCCGCAGCGGCGGTATCGCCATTCTCGATTATGGTTCGCAATATACGCAATTGATCGCCCGCCGCATCCGTGAACAAGGCGTATATGCGGAAGTCTTCCCGTTTGATGCCAGTGCGGACATGCTCAACCGCAGCAGTCCCTGCGGCATCATCCTCTCTGGCGGCCCTAACAGCGTCTATGACGACGGTGCGCCGCAGCTTTCAGCGCATCTTTTAAATAACGGCCTCCCCACGCTTGGCGTTTGTTACGGAATGCAGCTTCTCGCCCATTCGCTCGGCGGCAAAGTCATCCCCGGCGCAACTGCCGAATATGGCGACGCGCAAATTCGCCATCATGCGCCCGAAACGCCGCTGTTTGAGGGTCTGCCGGAAACGCTGGATGTATGGATGTCGCATGGCGATCATGTGGAAGTCATGCCGCGTGGATTCATCCCTTTAGCAGAGTCCGCCAACGGTATCCTCGCCGCCATGACCGATCCGACACGCGACCTTTACGGGGTGCAGTTTCATCCTGAAGTCGCCCATTCCCCGCGTGGCGTTGATTTGATTCGCAACTTTATTTTCAATATCTGCGGCTGTGAGCCGAAATGGTCATCTGCCGCCTTTATCGAAGATACGATAGACCGCCTCCGTGCCAAAATCGGCGGCGCACGGGTCATGCTTGGCTTGAGTGGTGGGGTCGATTCGGCGGTTGCCGGAGCGCTGCTGCATCGTGCCATTGGCGATCAATTGACGTGTGTGTTCGTCAATACGGGCTTGCTGCGGCAAGGCGAACCAGAAGAAGTCGTCTCGGTCTTCGGCGATGAACGGGGCATGAACCTCGTCGCCGTCGATTCAACCGAGTTATTTCTCGATCATCTTTCTGGCATCACCGAACCCGAAGCCAAACGCAAAGTCATCGGCAAGCTCTTTATTGATGTCTTTGCCGATCAAGCCCGCCGCTTGAGCGATGAAGGCGTAAAATTTCTCGCGCAGGGGACGATTTATCCCGATGTGATCGAAAGTGCAGCCGGACACAAAGCCGCCAAGATCATCAAAAGCCATCATAACGTCGGCGGCCTTCCAGCCGATTTAAACTTTGAGTTGATCGAGCCGCTGCGAGACTTATTTAAAGATGAGGTGCGCCGCGTCGGGACAGCGCTCGGTCTGCCGGATTCGATTGTCTGGCGACAGCCTTTCCCCGGTCCCGGCTTAGGCATCCGCTGCTTAGGCGATCTGACTTGGGAACGGCTGGAAACACTCCGCGCCGCCGATGCCATTTTCCGTGATGAACTCCAAAAAGCCGGGTTGATGCACACCAGTAACGGCACTCCCTCCCCAACAGCGCAGTGCTTCGCAGTGCTGCTGCCCGTAAAAAGTGTCGGCGTGATGGGCGATAACCGCACCTATGAGGAAGTCATCGCTTTACGTGCCGTCCAAACCGATGACTTCATGACGGCGGATTGGGCGCGTTTGCCTTATGAGGTTTTGGCGAAGGTCAGCAGCCGCATCATCAACGAAGTTAAAGGTGTAAACCGCATCGTCTATGACATCACCAGCAAACCACCTGCCACCATCGAATGGGAGTAATCAATTGACCGACAGCAAGCAAATCTTCATTTCTTATTCACGTAAAGATACGGCCTTTGTCGATCAATTAAAAACGGACTTCACCAAAGCGGGTCTCGATATTTGGCTTGATACCGAAGATTTAACTCCCGGCACACCCAATTGGGAACAAGCTATCCGCGATGCCATTGATAACGCGGCGGCGGTGGTCTTGGTCGCCTCGCCCGATTCTCGCGCCTCAGTCTATGTGCAAGGTGAACTCACATTGGCGAAACTACGCCAGCATCCGATCTATCCCGTTTGGGCAGCGGGTGACAATTGGATTGATGCGGCAACCCTCGATTTGGTCAATTATCAATATGTCGATTGTCGTGGCGCTGAATATAAGACGGGCATCAAGACCATTATCGGCAGTTTGAAAAAATTCTGGGATATTTCCGAAGGCAACATCACGCTCGGTTTACCCACGCACGAGATTGTCGAAATTAATATCGCTCAATTCGACAAAGTTTATGACATCCTGAACCATATCTATCTCAATTACCTGCAAGACTGGTATCCAGAGATGGCCTATGGCAGCGAATGGATTCTCGTCAATGTCCATACCCGTCAGATTGCCGCGCCTTGGACATGGCTCACGTTTAAGGTGGATGATAACCTCGCCTTATTCCGCATGTACGAGCAAACCCAGGCACGTCCTCTGGCAGATTTTGGCATTTTCGGCAGCGGGCATTGGGGCGTATGTGAAGCAAAACGGGTGCGCCCTGCTGGATTCTTGCTCAACAGCGAGACAGCGGCTGATCGTTTGCTTTCGCAATATGGAATGCGCGAGTTATCTTTATTCCGCAGCGAGGGCTGTTTAACAACCAAACCGATAGAAGATGCGAAACCATCCGATTATCAGCACGCTTTTATTTTAAGTTTAACCGGCTCGCAGCACATCGAGTCGCGTGTCGCCTTCGTTGAAACTGATAAAATTTGTGAATAGATGAATCCGCTTGCATGGATAAGCGACTCTGTGCGAAAATATGTTCCAAAAGATGAACAGCAGGAAACCCAATGACCGAAAATACACTTTATTATGGCGATAATATAGATTTCCTTCGCAATCGGGAGAAATTCCCAAACGAGTTTGTCGATTTAATCTATCTTGACCCACCGTTTAACAGCAACCGAAATTATAACATCTTGTTCAGCGACGAAAGCGGCAACAAGAGTGATGCCCAAATTCTCGCATTCGGCGATACGTGGCATTGGGGGCCAAGTGCCGAAAACACTTACTATGAAGTGGTCACGCAAGGTTCTGAACGGGTTTCCAAAGTCATTAGCGCTTTACGCGATGTCCTTGAAACCAACCAAACGATGGCCTACTTAGTCATGATGACGGCGCGATTGGTAGAACTACATCGCGTTCTTAAGCCTACAGGCAGTATTTATCTTCACTGCGACCCCACCGCCAGCCATTATCTGAAAATTGTCATGGACGCAATCTTTGGAAAAGAAAATTTTCGGAGTCAAATCATCTGGAAACGTAAAACAGGGCGCGGCGATACAGGTGGTACAAGCAAACGCTTCGGTACCGTGACTGATGTTTTCCTCTTTTACGGAAAAACTGAAAATACCATATTTCATCAACTTTATAAAGCTAATGACCCTGCTTATGTCAAAAAACATTATAAACATCAAGACCCTGATGGGAGAATTTATCGTATAGCAGATTTATCCAGTCCTTCGCCAAGACCCAATCTAACGTATGAACACAAAGGGTATCAACCACCTGAAAAGGGATGGGCGATCTCCAGAGAAAAAATGGAGCTATGGGATCAACAAGGACGGCTCTATTTTCCTAAATTGCCAACTGGACGAATCCAACGTAAGCGATATTTAGATGAATTAAAGGGCGAACCTATACAAAATTTATGGGATGATATTTCTCCTATAGGCCCACAAGCTAAGGAGCGTCTTGGCTATCCCACACAAAAGCCGCTGGCACTTCTAGAACGTATTATCGCCAGCAGCAGCAATCCGGGAGATTTAGTCCTCGATCCGTTTTGCGGTTGCGGCACAACCATCGCTGCCGCGCAAAAATTAGGCCGTAAATGGATAGGCATCGACATCACCGTATGGGGTGTGAATTTACAAAAATATCGCCTGCGGGATATGTTCGGCTTTATCCCCCAAAAAGATTACAAAGTCTTTGGTGAGCCGACAACCTTGATCGAAGCCCATGCGCTCGCTAAAGATGATGAAATAAAAGGGCGCTATCAATTTCAAGGTTGGGCATTGGGGTTGGTGCAGGCGCGTCTGATTGATGGCTCGGTTGCCAGCAGCAGCAATTTCATCGTCGGGAGCGATAAAGGGGTTGACGGGGTAATTAACTTCATTGATGAAGGCGGTGGCAAACGTAAAGAGGCGTTAGTCCAAGTAAAAAGTGGTAAAAATATCAGCGTAAAAGAAATCCGGGACTTACGCGGCACGATGGAACGGCGTAAATCTTCTATCGGTGTTTATATCACCTTGGTTGAGCCTACAAAGAATATGCTTGAGGAAGCCTTGAGCGCTGGGTTCTACGAATCCGCTTTTTGGGGCAAGAAATATCCCAAGATTCAAATTTTTACGATTGAGCAGCTTTTAAATGGGGCTGAGGTACAAATGCCGCCGCCGTTTGGCACCTTTAAGCAGGCCGAGCGCGTCAAGGATGTCCCGCAGGTGCATACCCGTGATATGTTTGTCGCCACACCGCTTGATGACGAGCTTGATGGCGAAGAAGAAATTGAGGATAATTATGAAAATGAGGATGAGTTCGACGAATGAATCGATTTTATCGCCGCATCACCTACTGCTCAATCTTATTCACCTTAAGCCTCGCCGCTTGCACCAGTACGCCACCAGCAACGCCGATTCCAACGGCTGCCTTTACGTTGGTGCCATCGCTGGCCTCAACCGAAACGCTCACGCCGACTCCTTCACCCACCCCGGAAAGCACCGCCGAGTCCACGCTCGATCCCGACGCAACACCCGAACCTACCCAAATCACCCTAACCATCGAACCCGTCACCGGGCAAAAAATCCCGCCGCCGATTGATATTACGCTGCCAACAGGCTGGCAGTTTGGGTATGATACCGTCGTCCAGCCGGATTTAGACGGCCTACGCTTGTATCCTGTCGCCGTTTATACCGGCACATTAGAAGGCGGTGGACAAGGGACAATTATCGTCGTCTGGGGATTCGCCAATATGACCGCTGGAAATCCGATTACAGGTGCGGCAGAAATCGACCTCTGGGCAGATGGCTTACGGTTGTGGCGGTTGCTCATCAACGAAGTCGGTTGCACCGTCGGCACAGATTTGCGGCGAGATTTCACCATTGGCGACAGAGCCGCCGTAGGAACAGAGGTATCAGCCGTTAATTGTCCGCGTGAGCCAGATGCAACCGGATGGTTCGGTGCGCTTCAGGTGGATGGTTTGAATTTTGCGTTTTATGCCTTTACCGATCCACAGTCGATTCTAGGCTCAGCGCAGGATGAATTACAGGCCATCCTCGATACCGTCAGCTTCCGCGTAACCGATTATTTAACCGCCACGCCCGTCCCGCAGGATTAAGGGCATTTGTTGAGCGCCGGGAGCGATCTGTGTGTCGCTCCCAGCATAGACCCTCTCTAGCAAAATCGCATCGAAACGTCAATAATGACGGCATTCTCGTACAAATAGCCTTGTAGAGCGAATCGCTGATTTGCCCTTCGGAAAATGTTTATCACTTTATGATGAAATCCTCCCCCCTCAAGTTTCGTGCGCCGTTCATAATTCTCGCGCTTTTATTCGCGCTTGCCGCGCTTTTGAGCGCCTATCCCTCCACGCCAGCCGTCGCCCAAGAAACCACTCCGGCACCTTCGCCGCTGACCTCACCCGCGCCTGCACTCCCCCCGCCCACTCGTCCCGCCCCTGTGACGACACTAAGCGACGGGACCTTCACGCTTGAAATGTATTTTTCGCAGCTTCCGCAGGGTGAGGTGGGCTTGGCGCGTGTTTTCGGCACAGGTATTACCGGAGCGCGAGGACGTATTTTTGATCAGATTGTTGATTTCTTCCCGGCGGACGACGGCTACTATGCCCTGATCGCCGCCGGAATAGAGCAGCCCGCCCGCGCCTATGAGATGTCGATTGTGGCCTTTGCGGGTGAAGCAACCCGCGTCACATTTACCACCTCGATTGATGTCACAATCGGCAGCTTCATCCAGCAGAATTTTGCGATGAATGCAGACCGTGCTTTTTTATTGGATGCCAATATCGAGCGCAATGAATTCGCCCGCTTAGAATCAATTTTCGGTACTTACACGCCAGAAAAACTCTGGGGGACGGAAGGCTTTCGGCTGCCCATCAACGCCGAACTCACCTCCCCTTTCGGTGCATTCCGCACCCTCAACAACACCTTCCCCACGCGCCACACTGGATGGGATTTACGCGCCGGAACAGGAACACCCGTCGCCGCCATCGCGGGGGGCGAAGTCGCTTTCGCCGGAACGCTCGATTTACGCGGCAATTATGTCGTGATTTATCATGGCAGCGGCGTTTATTCTGGTTACGCCCATCTCTCGCAGATTCACGTCACACGCGGCGAAAGCATCGCCCCCGGTCAAATTATCGGCGTGAGCGGCAACACCGGACGCAGCAACGGCGCACATTTGCATTGGGACATGATCGTCAATGGGCAGTGGGTCGATGGCTGGGAATTTATCCAGATGTGGCTGCCCTAAAATAATGTAGGATTCAAATGACACCCGACATACATAATCCAGATGACCCCGTGACGATTGTTGTCTCGCGCCTCGTCAAACGCGGTTTTGAAGCACAATTTGAGGAATGGGCGAAGGGCATCACGCATGATGCACTCACCTTCCCCGGTCATCTCGGCGCGAATATCATTCGCCCCACCGATCATACCCATCCCGAATACGTCATTATTTTCCGTTTCGATTCTTACACCCACCTTAAAGCGTGGGAAGAATCCGACCTACGCCATACATGGCTGGAAAAATGCCAACCGCTCATCGTCGGTGAACCGAAAATCGCCCATGAAACTGGCCTGGAATACTGGTTCGATGTCCCCATGTCGATGATGCCGCCGCGTTATAAACAGGCCATGATCTCATGGCTGGCGATTTTTCCGCTGTCCTATCTGGTTTCGATCCTGCTCAGATTGGTGATTATGCCACCGCTTTTACGCATTATGCTGCAAGCCGCCATCGTCATCGCCCTGATGACCTATGTCGTCATGCCGCGCATGACCAAAATTTTCGCCTTCTGGCTGTTCAAACGCTAAAGACGATTCATGCACCCTATCAAAAGTAGTGTTTAATCTAATTCAAAATGGGACAAAATGCCCACATTTCCCTCTATTTTTATGCTAGACTCTGCATGGAGGCGAATGTTTTACGCTCCGAATTGACCGAACTTATAGCGGCAGTTCGCTCCCGTGTAGCTGCCGCCGACCCCTTTTTTCGGCAACAGCGGCAGCAGTTAGCGAGTTTCCCGCCGGATAAAGTCGTTGAATTTTTCTGTAGGGATACGGTGTGCCGTGTCCGCAATCATCAGAGGGGATCATTGTGCAAAACAAACATCTTTTACTCGTGACCTACACCCTTTATCCCCCCGCTCAGGATGAGGAATTAGTCAATAAATTAGAAAAAGCGGATAGCTACGAGTTGGACGAATCCTCGTGGTTAATGTGTACCGTCGAGAGCGCGGGATATTGGTACACCCAGCTAGAACGTGTCTTGTTCTCCGAGGATGAATTAATCGTCCTCAAGATTGATCTGCAAGACATCGGCGCGGATGAGGGCGTGAAAGAAGATTTAAAGGCATGGCTCAAAAGCCGTTTTCCGTCGCCCTAATTCTGGAGAACTCATGCCCGCACTCGATCAGTGTCATGACCAAGTAGTCCACGCCTTTCAAAAAGCAGGTTGGCAAATTGATGGTCAACATTATCAATTGAAATACAAAGCCCATACCGTATTTATTGATATTGCCGCTTCGCGCCGGATAAACGGCACAGGACATCAAATTCTTTTGGCAGAAGTAAAATGTTTTCCAAACCCAGATAGCAGCACTCGCGAGGTCTATATCGCTTTTGGGCAGTGCCTTGTCTACCGAACAATGCTTCTTGCCCGTGGCATTGATACACCGCTTTACCTTGTCATTCCTGAAGCATATTATGAACAATCATTTGATTTGACCTTAAAACAGGTTTTGAAGGATAATCAAATTCACTATATTACGGTCAATTTAGACACGGAGACTTTGGTAAAATGGAACGAGTAATTGATCTGGCACAAATGCTCCGCCTTGAGATCATGGACTATTGCACACCAGCCCTCAAAGCAAAGGCATTTTTCTTGGAAAACACATCCGAAGAAACCTTTAGTGTTGTGAGTATCGCGGATTACGAATATCCACGCTCCGAACATAATGGCATCGTTGTGCTGGCAAGAGTAGAAAATGACACAATTGTTGTCGAGGAGGACACCACCGATAGGCCGCTGTGGGAGGAACTTGTACGAGCAGGCATCCCCCGTGAGAAAATTGTGTTGGTTTACGCGGGAGAAAAACTGCCTGCTAAAAATGAAACATAGAGGACACAAATCTTCTCCGTGTCCTCTATGGCTCCTCATGTGGAATCTCGAAAGTAATTTGAATGTTTTGAACCACCAAGGCACCAAGAATTTGACCTTAAATCTCTGTGCGCTCTATGGTTAAATCTTTTTCCAGTTTCTTTTGAGACTCTTCATCAGCTCATGGATATTTGCGATTCAGCATCCGCGCATAGGGGATCGTCTCGCGCACATGGGGCAATCCGCACACCCATGCGACGGTGCGTTCCAGCCCTAACCCGAATCCAGCATGAGGGACGCTGCCAAACTGACGCAGTTCCAAATACCAGGCATACGCTTCACGCGGCAGACCGATTTTGCTCACGCGCTCCTCAATCAATGCCGCGTCATAAATGCGCTCGCTCCCGCCTGTGATTTCGCCGTAGCCCTCCGGCGCAAGCAGATCAACACTCCGGCATACTTCGGGGCGACCTTCCACAGGCTGCATGTAAAAGGCTTTGATCGCCGTTGGATAATGATAGACGAATACGGGTTTCTCAAACATTTCCGCGATAGCTGTTTCATGCGGACTGCCGAAATCTTCGCCCCATTCGATTTTGAGCAGTTCTTTCTGTTCGGGGTCATCACTTTCCGCGACGAGCTTTTGTAAGCGCTCAACCGCTTCATCGTAAGTGATTCGCGCAAACGGGGATGTTATCGCTTCTAAACGGGCAATATCGCGCTCCAAAATTTCCAGTTCAGCGCGATGTTTGGTCAGTACTTGCGAGACGACATGAGTGATAAGTTGTTCCTCCATGTCCATCAGGGTTTCCAAAGACATAAACGCTACTTCTGGCTCCAGCATCCAGAACTCCATCAAATGGCGGCGTGTCTTCGATTTTTCGGCGCGGAAGGTCGGCCCAAAGCAGTACACCTTACCGAAAGAGGCCATATTCGCCTCGTTGTAAAGCTGCCCGGTTTGCGCCAGATAAGCAGGTTCATCAAAGTAATCAATCTCGAATAATGAGGTGGTATCCTCGCCAGCGGCGGGGGTGATAATGGGCGTATCGACTAAAAGATACCCGTGATCGTCCAACCAATTGCGTAAGGCGCTCACAATCGTGGCACGGATGCGTAAGATCGCCCACTGACGGCTGGAACGCACCCATAAATGGCGATGATCCATCAAAAACTCAATACCGTGTTCTTTGGGGCTGATGGGATAATCCGTCGCCTGCTGGATCGCTTCCAGCTTCTTAATCCCGACTTCATAACCACCGGGGATGCCCGGAGCGCGACCTTCCGCCCGGACTGTACCTGTGATGATGATCGACGATTCTTGTCCGAGCTTGCCTGTCAGCTCAAATTCGGCTTCGTCCATATCGCCCTTAAAGCCAACACATTGGACGATACCCGTTCCGTCGCGCATCTTGATAAATTGGAGCTTGCCCTTGCCCGTCCGGTCATAAACCCAACCGCGCAAGGTCACTTCCTGACCGTCATATTTCGCAATATCTTGGATTTGTATAAGTGTCGCCACAAGCCAAACCTTCTTAAGTGGTAAAAATACGTTTAGAACCGCGATTATAGCACAAGCCGTTACATCTACAGGCTGCGCTTATCGCGTGTAAAAAATTCATAAGATGTTCGTGGGTTTTAGGACGAATTTATGTTATACAATGTAGGATAGACATTGTAGTAACGGGTAACAATGTTCAAAAATCGTCGCCTGCCCAAATTATTCGTTTTTAGGGGGAGGACTTCATGGAATATGAATTGCGCGAACATTATTTACAGCGGCATTGGTGCCCATACTCCGAGGAATACACCGGATGTGACAGCCTCTTGACCGCGCTGGACAACGGGTGGCTTCTGGAAAGAAGCGCTCTGCAAGAAGAGCATTGGTTCAACGGACGGCGGGTGATCGTCTATCACTTTTACATCTACCTTGATACTCGAATTGAAAGAATGCGCGTTGTTTATACGCCTTATATTGATACCTTAATTGAGCATTATCACCTCAACATTATTTTGCCTGCCGCCGAATTTGAGATGATTGCCAAGAAAACGAGTTAAAAATCGTATAATTTGCACAGCGCATAATTAACAAAGTATTGTTAAAAAAGGGTGATTATTTGTAATAAATCACTAAAATCACCCTTATTATATGAAACTTAGGAAATACTTAGCACCATAAGGAAAATACTTCTTGAAAATGTAACAATATTTAAACAGAGGTTAACAAAATGCTTGTTGGTTTTACCCAAATTAGGTTTATAATGACTTATAATTAAGA
Source organism: Anaerolineae bacterium (assembly GCA_034437895.1). Lineage (GTDB taxonomy): Bacteria > Chloroflexota > Anaerolineae > Aggregatilineales > Phototrophicaceae > JANRLJ01. The sequence continues at coordinate 11,637 of DAOTTO010000518.1, forward strand.
TCAAACTAGATAAAAAATAACACTAAATCGAATTTTTTAAGGAGCATGTCATGATTAACCGCAATGCAACCAATTTTCATGTCGAGTATATGGATGTCACCCAACATTGGAGCCCCACCTGCGAAAAATATGCAGGCGGCGATGCGCTGTTAACGGCAATTTTTAATGACTGGGAAATGGATAATACCGTCACACGCGAAGACTGCTGGTTTGCTGGAATGCGCCTAGTCAGTGTCTACCATGTCCCGATCAAACGTGATGGCGAAGAGCGTGTTATTAGCGTAATCGATAACCCTTATGTCTCCCGTTTAATGCATAACGGCAATATTCAAGTCGTCATTGCCGAATCAAGCCCAGAGAACGGTCAGGGAAAAGCAGGCTAATTCGCTTCTAAAATATTATTCTTTCTAATAATTGATTTTCTGACGACAAAAGCGAAATCCCTAGCTGTCAGCGTTTATCCCGACCTAAGAAGAGGGCGCTAATGGGCGCAGTCGGGCAGGCAAAATCGGCGCAATCATTTGCCATTCGTCAGCAGTCAGCGGTTTAAGCGCCAACAAAACAATCGGATAAACGGCTAATCCGACCAACAAAGCCAGAATCGGCTGAACAGGCCATAAAAGACCAATACTGATAAACATCGCGCTCGCCACGACAACAGGACGCACAACAATCGCCAACCAGTCGATTCTGCCGACGGCTTTTTGCAGGATCATCACAAACATGAAAAATAAGACGAGTTCAGATGCGATAGTGGTCAGAGCAGCAGCCTGATAATTATAACGCGGAATCAAGACCAAATTGGTGACAATATTAAACGTCACCGCGATGATAAACGCACCCGTGATGCGCCGTTGCAAATCCAGCGCGATTAAGACGTACTGCGTGAGGCTGTTCATCCAGCCAACCGGAATACTCCAGATCATGATTTGTAAGGCAATCGCGCCTTCCGGCAGATACTCCGCCCCACCCAAAACAGCCGTGAGTGCAGTTGCGGTAAACGTAAACAACACCGCCAACGGAAGCGCAATACACACCAACAGCTTAATCGCCAACATATACGTGCGGCGGAAAGCAGCAGGGTCGGCGCTGGCTTGGCGTGACATAATCGGCAGGAGCGCTTGCGTAAAAAAGGATGGGATGACGTTAATCGCCATCAACCACTTATAAGCAACGCCATACTGCCCCACCACCCGCGACCCATGCCACGCTTCCAAAATAACGACATCTATCTGGAAGAAAATCGTCGCCAGAAAGTGATTGAGCATCAAAGGCCAGCTTTGCCGCGCCATGCTGCCCATCAACCCCAGATTAGGCTGGTAGGGGCGACTCGCCGAGTCGCCCCTAGCAAAGTTGATTAACGTCCGTGCGCCATACAGCAAAATCAGCAGCGTGATAAAATTCAAGAAGATACTGACCATCGCCAATCCCACAATGCCATAGCCCAACAGTAACGCGATCAGGCCGAAAATCGCTTTGTTGATGGTCGTAATCGTGGCAACAGCCGCCGGATACTCGGCTTTTTCAAAGGCGTAAAACAGTGCGGTCAAACCTGTACTCAAACTGCTGGGCAGCAAGCCCATATAAAGCAAGCCCAGCGCGACCAATGCTTCGGGATTAAGCGGTGGACTGATAAAATTTTGCCGACTTAAGATGAAACCTACCAACAGCGGCACACCGATCAGAATCAAAATCAACCGCATCAAACTGGTATTGAGCAGATAATACGCGGCGCGGTCACGATTGCGAGCCACTTCGCGCACGAGAAAGGTGTTCAGTCCAAAGTTGGTCAAAATATCGAACCAGACGAATATCACCACCGCGTATTGATAAACGCCTGCCTCTTCCGGCCCCAAAATACGCAGCATGACAAACGCAAACGCAAAATCAATGCCGCGATTAAACAGATTAAGCACAATTGGCGCGATACTGTTCCGGGCAAGGCGAGACAGGGTTGTACTCTCGCCGACTTGTTGACGGAAAATCATGCCCCATGCCCACACGCCCACCAGAAAGATCATCAATCCGGCGCTTATGACTGAACCAAACAAGCCCACTTGAAAACTTGTTGGGCTGTAAACCAACCGAATAGTATATTCGGCGCTGCCATGCGGCAAAAGGACACCGATGAAATTTTCCAGAACGCGCTCGGTCTGCAACGGCTGTTCTTCATCTTGATTGCCTGCACGCGGACGGATAAAGGCTTTCCAGCCGGGGGCGTAGGTTTCGCTGAGGACAAGCCAAGAATCATTCTCGCCGGATGCGACGCTCACATCGACGAACTTCTCGCGTCCCGTATCGTTATATAGGGCGGCATACAATCCGATGTTAATGCCGGATTCAAGGCGCAGCGGCTCACCGGGGTCATTCTGTTGGGCGATATAAGCACGGGGCAGCGTATAAATTTCCCATATACGCGCAGCTTCATCCTCATAGACGGGCGATCTGGGCGGTAAGGTTGTGCCGTTGCCGTAGCGTGGGTCAAGTCCGGACGGAAGAGCTGTATTCAGATCAACCGATGTGTGCGTGATGATATAGCGCACATTGAGCAGACTCAACCGAGTCCAATCAATTTCGCCAATGCGATCTGCGTAAAGTGGCGCGATTCGGTTGTAATCCAGTTGAAGCTGTGGCGTTGTCTCGCGCATAAAAGCAACATACTGCGCTGGAATGATGCTGTCATAACCACGCACATCGTCCAGCCCATAGCGCATCGTCATATTGGCCTGAAACAAGGGCGCGTGTTGAGTCGGGTCATCTAGGGTGATATAACGAAACGCGCCATCCTCTTTTTGACGATCAATCAGCCATTGCATACTCGGCGGCGTAAAATCGAGCAGTGCTGGATCAGAGGCAGAATTGAATCCCCATGAGGCGATCATCAGGTCAACCGCGATCAGTGCGATGGCGGCGAACTGCCACAAATAAGCCAAATAGCGTTGTCGGGGTAAAATATCACCTTGAGCAAATTTTGAACTTCGTCCCGCCAGCCAAAACACCCCACCCGCGCCAAGCGTCATGAGTCCAAATGTGAGGACATTGGTGAATTGATAATTGTAAAACATGCGCCCATCAGAAAAGGCTTGATTCGCCAGCGCCATGCTGTTCACGATGCGATTGAACAATGGCTCGATCTGTGCGAAAAAAATTCGACTCAGGAGCAGCGCCGCCAAAATCGCAGTTCCAGCACCAATTAGCCCATAACCGAATCGACGTGACCACTGAAGGCTTTTTGGCGATAATGTTGCGAGCGCGGAAGCACCGAAACCCGCCAGCACAGCGATACCCAACGTTACGGCATACACCCAACGAAACGGCGAATTGAGTTGATTGATCCCCGGCAGAAGATAAATCGCGGCATAAGTCGGCAGCCCGAACATGAATGTCAGACTAATCAAGATGAGGATTAGGAAGATTGCATGATATGGCGGTTGGGTAGTCTGATCTGAGTCGGTACGTTTACGATTAAACCAGCGATCAACCAGCGCATAAATCGCCAGCACAAGGGGAAGAATGCCGAGATACAGCGCACTTTCGACATAATTTTTGATTCCCCAGTCGATATACGTAATCGGTTGTCCGGCGGCATTGGTAAATTCACGAACCGTCCGCAGTGAGAACCAATCAAAATAACTGTGATGCGCCGGACTGCCGTAAAAATTAGGCATGAGGTACTGAACAAAATCGCGGAAACGATGGGCATAAGTGAGTACCGTACTTAAATCGGCACGTTCCGCCCGCCAATTGGTGTTGGCGAACTCGTACAGCGGAATCAATTGAATCGCGCCTAATCCAAATCCGAGTGCGATCATGATGCCCAACCAACCCGCTTTAATCAGCGTTTGACGAAGCGGTTTGGCCTGACGATTGCTCCAATAGCCCCATATCAGCCGCGCCGCTGCATAATAGCCTACGATGAGCAGCGTATAGATCGTCATTTCGGCGTGTCCAGCGAAAATATTACACGCCAGCGCTCCAGCGCCAATCGCCACCCACAGTGGACGGGCAGATCGCGTGATAATCAATTCTGTCATCAGCAGTAATAAAGGCAGCCATGCCGCCGCGCCTGTAATCATCGGGAAAACCGCGCTGGCGATAAAGAATCCGCAGAGTTGATAGGTCACGGCGGAAACCGTCGCGCCAACGCGGATAACACCCAACCCGCGCATGAACAGATACATGAATACGCCAGCCAACCACAGATTCAACACGGTGAACCAGCCGTAAGCAGCAGTTAATGGAAGCACGTAATAAAGAATACTGAGGGGATAAAGAGTCGATTGCTGCCCGGCAGCCATAAATGGAATGCCGGAGAATTGATGCGAATTCCAAAGCGGCACCTGCCGCTGCGCGATGCTCTCGCGGATAAAGGCTTTCCACTGCATATTTTGCAGCACCAAGTCAGAAAGCAAATGGTTATGCGGTACATCAGGCGCTCGAACAACCTCTCGATAGGTGGCGTAAGGTTCGTATTGGTACAGATTTTCTGTCGGGAGCAGTGTTCGACCACCTAATGTTTGTTGAAAAAACATCCCAAGCGGCAGCAAGAAAAGTAAAATGAGGATGAAAAAATCGGGAGACCGTTGGCGCATTACAAATCCCTCTGGTGAAGACACCACGAGAGAATATACATGCACGGCACTTTTTTTTCGAGGATAGATTATTCAGCGCGTATCTAAAAGAGCAGACTAAGCGCCGCGTATCCCAAATAGAGAATAACTGCCCACATCGCAATACCAACTAAGATGGTGATGCCCAAGACGAAAAGGTTAATCCCCGAAATACCCGGTTTTTCGGCATAGTTCTGGCTTATTGTCGCTGCTTGAACAGCTTCCGCATTTGGCGCAGCCGCTCCTCGACCAATAATTACATCTACATCTGGGTCAATAACACGCGCATTAGGATTGAGTAAAACTGCCATTAATCAGGACTTTCTAACTATTGTGATCGTAGGCGTTATGATGCTTATCTTACATCAAAAAACTATTCTTTATTAATTAAGATTTGACGATGTTTCACTTTGTCTTTACATTTATGAATTATGTAAAAAAATCCTAAAAAAAGCAAGTTGTTTTTATGTAACATAAACCTGATGAAAACGCTTTCACGGATTCAAACAGGCTTTATTTATGAATTAGGTAAAGAAATTGCGAAAATTACGTATAGAGCATTAACGTGCGATCAGGGTGGCCGTAATTAATACAGCCAACATTAATGAAACAAAAATTAAGAGAATCTGGTATCTGCGTTCAAGCGGGTTAATATCTTCAGCAACATACGCACCTGGACGTTCTGTGTGGCGGTTAATGATGAAAATCGGACCAATGTACCAAGCCAGACCAAGCCCCCCCAAGAAACCTCCGATATGCGCCCAACTGTCGATGACGACTCCCCCATTGGCATTCAACGTGCTGGCGAATCCGATTACGAGGTTCATCAATCCGATCACGACTAAATTACGAAGCTGCATTTGCCCCCGTGCGCCCAGCAGCTTGCGATGTTGATAAAGGTACACCATCTCCGCACCGAACACCGCGAACACCGCCCCTGATGCCCCGACAGAGTAGGTGTCGGGATTATTGAGGAGAATGCTTAAAATTGACCCAGACAATCCGCCCAGAAAGTAAATAAGACCAAAGCGAAAATGCCCAAATAATTGTTCGACGGTTGAGCCGATATAATAGAGGGAGAGCATATTGAAGAGAATGTGCGTCGCATTACTATGCAAGAACATCGCTGTCGTCAGGCGATAAAATTCGCCATATTGCAAAACGAAACGCCCATTATTCGCGCCCCAGTCGTAAAGCCGATTCAGGTCAATTGGTTTGAGCAAATAAAAGGCCGCAACAAAAATGATCGCGTTTAAGGCAATCAGTACATACATCACAAAGGGTTTAACAACCGGAATATGCAACATAATTTGCTGGCGCTGCGTTTGTTCTGCCGATGGTGGTTCTTGAGGGCGTTGTTCTAAAGGGTGGGGACGGCGTTCTTTTTCGGGTGGTGGATCACTGAGCATTAGGGTAATCTCTCATCACAATCGGGATTCTTACACACAATACGGTATCATCAAAAGACACCTTAACGATAGCACATTTTAGTGAGTTGAGTTATGCCAAGTTACGATTATCGCTGCAAAAATTGCGGGACTCGCTTCTCGCTGTTTTATAAAACGTATCATGATTATGATTCCGCCACGCGCCTTTGCCCCAACTGCGCCAGCGCCGAGCTTTCCCGCGTAATTGACCGGGTAGCCATCCAAAAACCGACCCGCGATTTTACGAAAATGTCTTCCGGGGAGATGCTTTCCGTCTTTGAATCAGGTGATTCGCGGCAGGTGGGCGAAATGTTCCAACAGGTCGGCGGTACATCGCCAGAATTGGGTCTGCCCTATCATGAAGCGACACAAAAATTGCTGAGCGGTGAAAAGATGGAAAAAGTTGAGCAGGATTTACGAGATCACGAAAGCGCCACAAAATCCGAACCGCCACCAACACCGCCTTCGTAGCGATACAAAATGGACATTAGATTATTGCAAGGGGTTTGAGATTATGACCAATCTAATTCATACAGAGACAGTCACATTGAGCTTGGAGTTGTCTACTGAACTCTACAATAAATTACTCCATGTGGCAAAATCCTACACCGAAGATGTGACCAATTTTACACCACAGGAACTTGTGAAAGATTACCTCCGTCGGATGATTATTGATGAGGTTGATAATCCTCCTGTAATCGACTCTGATTTGCCAAATCCTGTCGAGTCTTTCGAGAGAGCATGGGGTCAAGCAATGCGCGGTGAAGGACGCTCTGCTGATGAAGTTTTAGAAGAACTACAGCGAGAGCGAGAATCCGAAGGTGAGTGAAAGCCGCTTGTTA
>DAOTTO010000519.1:0-2101 GCA_034437895.1 Anaerolineae bacterium
GATGCGGTTAAGGCTGGCGAAGGTCGAAATAATCATATTGGTGAAAGGGCTGCCGCCCGCGATCACGATCAGCCCAACATTGTCTGGTAATTGACGATGCAGACGATTAAATTCGCCCAACGCACCAAGCGGCAGTTTGACAGTAGCGGCAGCAAATGGGATGACATCAACCCGATAACCGACACTGCCCCCCATCTCAACGGATTTTTCAAATGCGGCGCGGAAGTCATCCCAATGCCAATCCGTCTCAAAATCCCAGCGTATCAGTGTATGATTGTCATCGTCCCAAGCGACATGGATGCTCATGATAGACCTCAACATTAGACCATCTGTTCAACATGGCCTCATTATAAACCACCTTAAGACATTTATGGCGCATCAATAAGGGGGCGTTGCAAGATCGTAATCTGAGCGCATCCGTCGATAATGGGGCCTATTCTTCTTCATAGTATTCAGCAATCGAAAGCAGCATAACATTCATGAAGGTGTTGACCTGACGCAAGAGGGTCGCCCATTCCGGCGCACTGCGCGGCGGTGTGACTTCTGACCACGTAAGGATGGAATTGACGACGAAATCGCTAAAGTAAAAAAAGCCGCGCATAGCTTGCGGCAGAGTCATGCCTTCATCGGCGAGTTTGCTGGCGTACTGTTGTCCGAGCGTGATGGCCCTCGCCAAACCGCTGTCCTGTGCGCCATTCGTCAGATAGACGCGTAGTTCATCTAAGACCTGCCGCCCATACGTCCGCATCGAAGCGCGGATTTCCTCACTCATGGCTGCATACCAAGGAAGATCGGTCAGTGTCCCTTCGCCGACCTGCATCCGTGTTTGTCCCAACGCATTCTGAATAATGACGCGCACTTCCAGCGGCTGCCATTCGCCCTGTGAACGTACATACTGCATCAAATCGGATTTCCGAAAACGGCGGTGTTTGCCGGGGGTACGGCGCGACGCAATTTTGCCCTCATCCGCCCAATTCCGCACCGTCGCCGGATGGACTCCTAAAATTTCGGCGGCCTCATGCAGGCTCACCCACTCCGCATGTTCATTCATGAAACTGCCTCAGAAAATTACAAAACGAAAAACGTATAGGATTTATGAATCGATTTATTATAGCAGGTTTAGTTATGAACGGTATCCAAACCATGCTAAAACCTACGTTTTGAACTTAAAAAGATTAGTAATAGGTCGATTTAGATAAGCGAGAAAATTCACGTAAATTTGGGAATCTTCGAGAGAAAACTAAGTTACAATGGCTTTCATAGTCAAGAACACAACGCGCCGCAAGCAGCGTACAAACGGAGAGACTACCATGACCGCAATGACCGCCAACACCAAGAGCATCACCAACCAGCGCGATACCGACATCGCCTTTACACCCAGCCAGCGCATGATGAAACGCGCTTTCGACATCGTGGTTTCGGCTATCGTCCTTATCCTGATCCTGCCCGTCATGGCGCTCGTCGCTCTCGCCATCAAACTCGACAGCGAAGGTCCGGTCTTCTTCAAGCAAACCCGCGTCGGCGAAAATGGCAAGCTCTTTAAAATGTACAAATTTCGCTCGATGGTCGTCAACGCCGAAGCGCTGCAAGCCCAACTCAACAGCACCGACATCGACGGTCACACCATCCACAAGCGTCGTAATGACCCGCGCATCACCCGTGTTGGTCGTATCATCCGCAAGACCAGCCTGGATGAGCTTCCCCAATTCATCAACGTCCTGCTCGGCACGATGAGCCTGGTTGGCCCCCGCCCGGAACTGCCGTGGTTGGTGGAACAATACGAAGCGTGGCAGTTTGAACGTCTGTCCGTCCCACAAGGCATCACTGGCTGGTGGCAGATCACCGGACGCGCCGACGGCAGCAAACTGTGCCATCAAAGCACCGACCAAGACCTGTACTACATCCAAAACTACAGCTTACTGCTGGACATCATCATCTTGGTTCGCACCCCATTCGCCATCATCAACGGCAAAGGCGCTTTCTAAGAAAAAGAAGTGATGAGTTCTGAGTAATGAGCGATGAGTAAAAAGCTAAGAGCTAACTGCTAATCGCCAAAAGTTAAAAAATTTCTCTCCTACTTGCACACGAAAGCGACCTCCAC
>DAOTTO010000520.1:0-22353 GCA_034437895.1 Anaerolineae bacterium
TTACCCCACCCCTAAATCCCCTCCCCATTGCATGGAGAGGGGACTTCAAGATGCGTTTTTCTCCCCCTCTCCAATACTTGGAGAGGGGGCCGGGGGGTGAGGTAAGCGAAAGTCCTGCACTTAAGACTTAAAACTGATGACTAAAAACTCAACACCCGGAGCGGACACATGCCCAACTGGACATCTTTCGAGTTATTTCTAGGCGAAGCCTTTCAAACGCCAGCCGAGCAGCGACAGGCACTTGTCGATTCATTGGTACGTGAACGATCAGAATGGCCTTGGACGGAAGCCAATGGACGCGCCACCTTCATTCATGTTGATCTCGGCACACCATCGCAGAGCGTGGCGGTCAATCTGGATACGATCAATACCGATCCGCCTTTCGCGCCGATGACAAAATTGGAAGGCACAACGCTCTGGTATGTAACGCTGGACTTCACGATGGATGCGCTGCTGGATTATATGATCGTCATCAATGACCCGATGACTCCGTTAGAAGGTGAGCGCGACCTGTTGGGGCGCATCAACTACTACTGGCATGTTGATCCGCTGAATCCGGTCAAGATGACGACCCCGCAGATGAATGTCTCGGTGTTGCACATGCCGGATGCCCGTCCGTTCCCGGATTGGACGCGCATGGGGCGGGTGCCGCGTGGCAAGGTCTATGAACACAGCACCAACAGCGCCCAACTCGGTTTTACCGGACGTAAAACATGGGTATATACCCCACCCGATTATGATAGCAATATACGGGCGTATCCCCTACTGGTATTCCAAGATGGACAGTGGGCGGTGGGGCCACTGCAAATGCCGTATATCGCCGATGTGCTGATTAAACACAAAATGATGGAACCGAGCATCATCGCCATGCAGCAAAGCGGCAATCAAAACAGCCGCATCAACGATTACGTCAGCAACGATAAACATTATTTGTCGATTTTGGTGGAACTGCTGCCATTTTTGCAAAGCCAATACCGCATCGATTCATCTAATCTAGGGATTGGCGGTGTGGGTCCGGGGGCGATTGCAGCGGCTCATGCCGCGCTGAAGAATCCGGCAGTGTTCGGGCATTTGATAATGATTTCGCCACCTCTCGGTAAGGGAATCGCGCAGGAACAGCTTCGGCAGATGGCAGAACGCTTCCAGACGGCGCGGGTGCTGCCCCGCCGCATCTTCCAATCCGTTGGACGCTATGAGAGTCGCTCGCGTTTTAACCTTCCAGCACAGGTTTTAAACGGCATCCTCAGCCAGCGCCCGGATACCGATTATAAGTTTGTCGAGACGGGCAGCGGTCATGGGCTGGTCGGTTTCCGGGGTATTTTGCCGGAGGCGCTTTCGTGGGCGTTCCCCGAAGACGGAATCGACCAATAAGCCGAATTACTGCGTAACACGCACCATTTCCTGCGTGGCGGTCACTTCTTGCGGTGCCGGCGCGGCGGTGATTTTGTGTGCGCTCAAGCGAATCTTGAGGCTGGCGAAATAGGCAGCGACAATCTTGAGGCTAGAAGGACGCGGCGCGGCGCTCTTAATCAGGCGGATGGCTTCCATCTGCTGATGAATCTCATTGAGATGATGTTGGGTATGAACAATAAGCTCGTAATCTGGTCGGATGGGCTTCATGATGCGCTTTCCTTTTCAACCATGCTTTGTCTTTACACGATATGCACAGCATAGTTCAAGGCATGGGTGAGCGTCTCCACCCGAATGGGGGGAGTTGTGAGGGGGGATTGTTATTAGATGAGGTTTAAGCCACGTTAAGCAGCCTGAGCTTCTCATATCAACACAATTTTCCCCAAAAATGGCCTCATTTTTTATCTAAGAAGGCTATTTCTGACCTTGATTACGATTTAGACTCTGTAGAATCCTATAGAGTCGCTATTTTCCTTTGCAGAGTAGGTTTTCACTAGGTATAATAGTTGTGGACTATATGTTTGAAATTTGACCGCTCGCGACAGGACGCTGATCGCCCGCTATTGGAAAGGAGGAAGGCGTGCCTTAAACCCACGCGCCGGGTTTAATCGCGCTACTTCTCATGACAGCTAATCAACCAGGGTTGGAGGAACACGATATGATGCCTTCCGCCGAAGATCAATTGACCCCCGAAGTACCTTCTTCATCCGATGCAGGATCAGATGCGGAGACTTCTTCAAATACCCAAGCGCGTTCTGATGCGCTTGCCGCAGCCGCTTCGCTGGAGTCCGTCCCTGAAGAAGCGCTTGCTGATGCTGTAGACAATATAAACACCGATCCGGCGCTCTCTGCCGAGGATGCCGGAGAACTCAGCGCTCCGCCCAGCGCCGAAGTTGATTCGGATGAATCGGATGATGACGAAGTTGCCGCCGGCACTCCCGATGACGAATTCGTGGCTGCGATGGGCGAGTCCGACGGTGGTCAGACCCGCCTTAAACGCGGTGAGCTTATTCAGGGAAAGATCATAAAAACCACGCCGACCTCGATTGAGATCGACATCGGGCTGCCGATGGAAGGGGTAATCCCGCGCCGCGAATTGGAACAGATGACACGCCAACAGCTTGAATCGTTGGTGGAAGGGCAGGAAATCACCGTTTTTGTGATTAACCCCAACGATCACAAAGGCAACGTCGTCTTGTCGCTGAATCGGGCGGCGGAAGAACTCGATTGGCAAGAGGCGGAAACGTATCGCGCCAGCCAAGAAGTGTATGAAGGCAACATCGCCGGTTATAACAAAGGCGGCTTGATCGTGCGCTTTGGGCGGCTGCGTGGGTTCGTGCCGCAAAGCCAGATCAGCGATGATCGCCGTCGGGCGATGGAAGGCGAAACGCCCGAAGATCGCTACGGCGCGATGGTCAACGAGCATATCAATGTTAAAGTGATGGAAGTTGATCGCAGCCGCAACCGATTGATTCTTTCCGAGCGGGCCGCGACTCGTGAAAACCGCGAGAAGCGCAAAGAAGCCCTCATCAATGAACTGACCGTCGGGCAGATTTTTGAAGGCCGAGTCGTCAGCTTAGAGGACTTCGGCGCGTTTGTCGATATTGGCGGCGCGGAAGGGCTGGTGCATCTGACTGAAATTTCGTGGAAGCACGTCACGCATCCTAAAGATGTGTTGAAGGTCGGGCAGCGGGTGCGGGTGGAAGTGATCGGCGTAGACCGTGACCGCAAACGCATCGGCTTGAGCATTAAACGGCAGGAAGCGGATCCTTGGGATGAGATCGCCACGACTTACGGACAAGGCTTTCTCGTGCAGGCAACCGTCACCAAGCTGACCAAGTTTGGCGCGTTTGCCCGTTTGGTAGAAGCCCCCGACATCGAAGGCTTGATTCATATCTCCGAACTTTCCGAACAGCGTGTCGTCCACCCGCGTGAAGTGGTGGAAGAGGGCGAAAAGCTCACGCTGCGCGTCGTCAAGGTCGATGTTAAAAATCGCCGCCTCGGACTCAGCCTCAAGCGCGTCAACTCGGCGGAATATCTGGATGTGGATATGATGAACTATGCCACCGGCGGCAGCGATGTGCCACCCGCATCAGACGACATCCTCGCCGATGAAAGCGCGGTAAGCGACGAGACAAGCGACGAATCGTAAGTTCACCTCGTATAACAGCGTCTTAAAAATGGAACAAACCGATGATAGACAAGGGGTAATTTTGGCCCCTTGTTTAACCCATTGTGAAGGTTGTTTCAAAACCCATTTAAAATTGGACTCGTTTTCTAACGTACTGTTGATGCAAAGCCTTATGCACAGGGGCAAAACTCCTGATATAATAGGCTAAATTGTCTTACAGGGACTGGATTGTAAGTTCAAGTCATCGCTTCTTTATAACGATAATTGCCGTTGTAGATAGACACTGGAGGTATGATTTCCGTGTCGAATAAAATGGAACGTTTCACCCAGCGGGCGCGGCGCGTCCTTAGCCTTGCTCAGGAAGAAGCCGAAAGGCGACAACACAACTACATCGGTACAGAGCATTTGCTCTTGGGCTTGATGCGAGAAGAAGGTGGTGTTGCCGGGCGAGTCCTGCGTGATCTTGGCTTGGAACAAAGCCGCGTAGAAGACCTTGTAGAGCGCCTAACCCGCGCCTCCACCCGAACCACCCCCATTCAGCTTGATCTTTCCCCCGGCACCCGTAAAGTGTTGGAACTCGCTGTAGATGAAGCCCGCCGTATGGGGCATCACTACATCGGGACGGAACATCTCCTGCTCGGTCTGGTACGCCAGAGCGAAGGCGTGGCGATTGATGTGCTGAAGCGGTTAGGTGTTAGCCCAGAAGAAGTCCGGCGGCAAACGCGCCGTGTGTTGCAAGAAAGCCCGATGCAGCCACAGACGACCAATGAAGAAAGCAAACCGCGTCCCGGCAAACCAGGGACCAAAGACAACAAAACACCTTTGGTCGATCAACTGGCGACGGATTTAACAGCCGCCGCGCAAGAAGGCAAACTTGATCCTGTTGTTGGGCGCGAGACCGAAATCGAGCGCGTGATTCAGGTGCTTTCCCGCCGCCGCAAAAATAATCCGGCGCTGATTGGCGAACCGGGTGTCGGCAAGACGGCGATTGTGGAAGGGCTGGCGCAGCGCATCGTCAATGGCGATACCCCGCGTCCGCTGTTGAACAAGCGCGTCTTGCAGCTTGATGTCGGCTCACTGGTAGCAGGCACGATGTATCGCGGTCAGTTTGAAGAACGCCTTAAGCGCGTGATTGAAGAATTAAAATCCTCCGACAGTATCCTGTTTATCGACGAGCTGCATATGTTGGTCGGTGCTGGGTCGGCAGGTAGTAGCGTGGATGCGGCCAATATTTTGAAGCCGGCGCTTTCTCGTGGTGAATTACAGTGCATCGGCGCGACCACGCTCGACGAATATCGCAAGCACATCGAAAGCGATCAGGCCTTGGAACGCCGCTTCCAGCCGATCATCGTTGATGAACCCACGATTGAAGAAACCATCGAAATCCTGCAAGGGATTAAAATCCCGTATCAGGAACATCACAACGTCGAAATTACCGACGAAGCCATCGAGCAAGCCGCGAATCTTTCCGCACGGTATGTGCCAGATCGCTTCTTACCCGATAAGGCGATTGATCTGATCGACGAGGCTGCTGCGCGTTTGCGGATGTATAAATCGCCGGAAGCCGCCCAAGTGCGTCGCGCCGAAAAAGATTTTGAAAATGTCGAAGAGGAAATCCTCTTGTTAGAGCAGGAAGGCGATCACGATGATCGTCTGGAAAGCCTGCGGATGCAGCGCGACGGTCTTCGCGCCACATTAGGCGATCTGAAAGCCAATTGGAACGAAGAAACCAACATGCCGCGCTTGATCGGTGAGGATATTGCGGAAGTCGTCGCTATGTGGACGGGAATCCCAGTCACGCGCATCGCTGGCGAAGAAACCGCCCGTTTGATGGGGATGGAATCCGCGCTGCATAACCGCATCGTCGGGCAGCATGAAGCCATCGAAGCCATCAGCAAGGCCGTCCGCCGCGCCCGCGCTGGCTTAAAAGACCCGCGCCGCCCGATTGGGTCATTTATGTTCCTGGGGCCGACGGGCGTGGGTAAGAGCGAACTGACCAAAGCACTGGCGGAATTTATGTTCGGCAGTGAAGACGCGCTCGTCCAATTGGATATGAGCGAATTTATGGAACGGCATTCGATTGCGCGGTTGGTCGGTGCGCCTCCTGGGTATGTCGGTTATGAAGATGCCGGACAGTTGACGGAAGCCATCCGCCGCCGTCCGTACAGCATCGTCGTCTTTGACGAAATCGAAAAAGCCCATCCCGAAGCCTTTAACATGCTGCTGCAAATCATGGAAGAGGGACAGTTGACGGATGCACGGGGTCGCCGTGTGGACTTCCGCAACTCGATCATCATCATGACGAGCAACGTCGGCGCGGATACGATCAAGCGCGGGGCATCACTCGGCTTTAGTGTTCCGCTGAACCGCGACATGACCGAAAAAGAAACCTACGATGATATGCGGAAGAACGTGATCGAACAACTTCGCCGCGCCTTCCGGCCTGAATTCCTCAACCGTGTGGACGCGAGCATCGTGTTCCGTTCACTCACACGGGAAGAAATTAAGCAGATTGTCGATTTTGAACTGAGCAAAGTCAGCGAGCGTTTGATCGAACATGCGATTACGCTGGACGTAACAGAAGCCGCCCGCGAGTGGATTGCCGACAAGGGCTATGACCCCGAATACGGTGCGCGTCCGCTGCGCCGCCTCATCCAGAACGAAATTGAAGATGCGCTGTCCGATGGCATCCTCGGTGGTCGCTTTACCATCGCCGGTCTCGTGCGGATTGATGCAGGTGAAGATGGCGAACTGGTGATGGAACAAACCGAAGGCATCGCGGCGGAAGAGGTTTAGCCAAGTCAGTGCTGAGTAACGAGTAATGAGAATAGGGCGTATCCAAACGGGTACGCTCTATTTTGTTTGTAGTGTTACCAATCGATGCCTAAATACCCCCATACCATTCGACTTGCGAACAAAAGTTCCATTTGCTATACTCAACATACTTTTGATCGTTTGTTATCAATAGGGGGATGACGATGAAAACCCTCTCGCTGGATGCGGTGCGCGGGGTGATGATCGCCGCGCAAGGGCTACAAGATGGCCCACAGCCACCCGCCACTAAAGAAGATATACGTGCGATCATCCGGCAGATACACATGCTGCAAATTGACAGCATCAATGTTGTCGCCCGTGCGCCGTATTTTGTATTGTGGAGCCGACTCGGTGACTATAATCCGCGCTGGTTGGATGAACTCTTAGCCGAAGGCGCGTTGTTTGAACATTTTGCAAGTGCCAACTGCTTCCTGCCGATTGAAGATTATCCTCTGTATCTTGTCGGCAGCCGGATATTCGATTGGCGCAACCCGCGTAAATGGTTGGATGAAAATCCCGCCGTTACCGAAGGCGTGTTGAATCACATCCGAGCCAATGGGGAAACGCGCCACACCGATTTTAAGCGCACCGACGGTCAGAAGACCACTTGGACGAACCCTAAAGAAGAGCAGATCGTGCTGGATTATCTCGTCTATGTTGGCGAATTGATGGTTCGCAAACGCGACAATTTCCAGCGGGTCTATGATCTGCGTGAGCGTATTTTCCCCGATGCCGACAAGCTGCCTGTTGTATCCCGCGCTGAGGCTCATGACCAGTTCGTTCTCAACACGATACAGGCGCTTGGTGTGGCGAAGGCTGAATGGATTCCCAATTATTACCGCCTCAAAAACGCCGATGTCAACGCCGCCCTAAAACGCTTGGAAAAACAAGATCGCCTGATGACCGTGACCGTCGAAGGCTGGAAAACCCCCGCCTACATCCATCCTGATAACCTCAAACGGCTCGAAGCCGCCGCGAATGGCAAAATCCCGCATTCCAAAATAACCTTACTCTCGCCCTTCGACCCGCTGGTGTGGGATCGTGGTCGGACGCTTGACGTGTTCGGCTTCGACTTTCCCATCGAGTTTTATTTTCCTGCGTCTAAGCGTAAATATGGCTATTTCAGTCTGCCAATTCTGTATAACAACGCGCTGATTGGTCGCCTCGACCCCAAAGCGCATCGCAAGGAGGGCGTTTTTGAGGTGAAATCACTTCATCTGGAACCGGACGTGAGCGTTGATGACGTGCTGGTCGCCAAACTTAGGAGTGCGCTGCGAGCCTGCGCCGATTGGCATGACACGCCGCAAGTGATTGTCAATGAGGCCAGCGAACCCGACCTCGCTGAACTGCTCTCCGACTGATCTTTTAGGGTCAGATTTCACGGTTTCAGAGATAATTTCTTAATCGTATCGCTCAAAACGACCTCATGTTATACTCCATAAGCTGACCTACATTGACGAGGAAACTTGAATGAAAAAACTGCTTTTATTGATATTGATTGTATTGGTGATGATGCCACTCACTGTTATGGCACAAGACGAGGAAGAAGAAGAACTCCAGATTGCATTGTATTATGTTAACGATGATGGCACGTTGGAATTTGCCGAGGGCGAAGAAGATGATGGACACTATCTCTTGTGGGATACGGTGACGCTGTTATTGCCAGCAGATTACATCGTCAGCTATGTGTTTGAATTTGCGGTGTTTGAGTCTGAAGATACTTTTGCCTATGTGAGCGAAACTCAAGAAGACGTTTGGCAATTTGCCATGAATGTTGAGGCAAGTCCCGAAACTATTCTGACGATTGTGCATGAGTTTGGGCATATCGTGGCCTTGAATAATGAACAGTACGAGACGTATCCAACCACGATTTCAGATTCTTTGGGCGAAATTGAAAGTGACGAAGCCTACAACGATGGAATCGCCGCAGATATGGAAGCGTGCAGCACGATTGCTTTTGATGATGGATGCCCGTTGGAGGGTTCTTATATCTTAGACTTCACAGAAACATTTTGGGCGGATGATGCAGCGTTAGCCATGAGTGGCGAGGTTGACCCGGTAGAAGAATTCTACGACGCGAACCCGGATGGCTATGTGAATGATTATGCCGCAACCGATCCCACCGAGGATTTTGCCGAAACATTTGCTTATTTCGTGGCTTTGGACGATGAATCGATCACCGAAGCAGAAACATTAGCCGACGAGAAAATCCTGTGGTTCTACGATAATCCCGATATGATGGCGCTGCGCGATGAAATCCGTGCCAATGCCGAGGACAATAATTTGGAATTGGTGCTTCCCGAAGACTAATTGGTTTTGTTCTAAATCCTTCCTTTTATAACGTCAGTTTTGGATAGCCCACTTTGATTAACTTTTATGATGTCCTCATCCCCCGGCCCCTTCGCCATGCAATGGAGAAGGGGAGAAAAATGGTTCGCAATGATTCTTTAAGTCCCCTCTCTACGAAGTGGGGAGGGGATTTAGGGGTGGGGATAGAATGAAAACACTGTCCGAAACTCAGGTTTTATACGGTTTTTGTTAAATCCTATAGAAGTTATGCAGTTGCCGCCTTTGTAAGGGAGGGTTTGAAACCATCCCTTACGCAGATATACCCTCAAATGCGTAAGTCCTATCCTATAAAGAATAACCCCGCGCTTTGACAGATTAGAATTTTTGAGCTAAATTCCTCTAAATAGATAACGAGGGAGGGACTTATGGCGGTTTCGATCACCAAAGCGCGGGAATTCGTTTATGAAAATGGGTCGGTGTGGGAACGGACGCTGTTTGCGTATCTGTTTGAAGGCGGCAGTATCGAGCGGGTGCATCAATGCCTGCTGTGTTATAAAAATGCCGATAACGGCTTTGGGCATGGGCTGGAACTGGACATCAAAACGCCCGATTCACATCCCGCCGCGCTCGAATATATGCTCGGCTTGCTGGTGCGTGATTTAAATCTGCCTGTCGGGACTTTGTTTGAGGGGACGGCAGCGTGGCTCGAAGCGCAGCGCGAAGCCGATGGCTCACTTAAAAATCCTTCGAGCTTGAATGACTATCCTATTGCCCCTTGGTGGGCGGAATGGGGCGGACAGTCTGCGCCGGATTCGATCACCGGGAATTTGACGAAACTCGGCCTCGTCACGCCCTCGCTGGCGGAATCGACACAGCTTTGGGTGCAGCAAAATCTCACGCTGGAAAAAATTCAGGCGAATGAATGGTTGTTTATGGCCTATCACGCCCACGATTATTTTATGAACGTGCAGGATTTCCCAGAAGTTGAGGTGTATCGCGCCGCCCTAATCGAGAATATCCGCGCCTGTGCCGAAAAAATGCCCGAAAAGCAGTATGCAGTCCTGCTGCAATTCGCGCCCACGCCAGATTCTCCCGTCGCGCAGGCGATGCCCGATTTGGTGAAACGCAGCCTTGATTATCTCATGGAGGCGCAGTGGGCAGATGGCGGTTGGGAGGATGAACATGGGATTAAACACTGGCAGCCATCCCTTTCAATCATCATTTTGCACGGCTTACAGCGGCATTGGCGGATTTAAGGCGTATGAAGAAACAGGGGGGTTATGCCGTTTATAAATTAAGATAACATTTCTCTATCAAACCCCGTCCCTTCAGCCGTTACGGTTCAGGGGAAGCAGTATCATATTTTTCCCTAGCCTCGTTTCCGGGAAAGGACTAGGATAGGGATTATGCGATTTATTTTTTAAAGCGCATCACTGTGACCTGAACGACAAAATTGATTGCTGAAAACGGAGGACTAAAATCATGACCGAAACACCGCTGACGACTTCTTGGCTGTGGAAAGATGGCGAGGAACTCAACGGGTTAAAGATCAATCAAGAGAAGCAAAAGCTGGAATGGTTCGACGGGGTGGGGTGCGCTTGTGGCGATAGCACCGCCGAGCAAACCGTCGCGGAATTCCGTCAGCGCGGCGCGTCCTTTGGCAATCCGCCAGAAGATGTGTTGGCAGAACTGGAAACCGCCCTCATGGTACTGAAGCTGTAAATTGTCTTGTTTGGCTTTCCGATCAGGTCACTGATGAACCTGACCGGAGGTCAAATTCAGGTCACTTAACGGGGGGCAAAAAAGACTTCGTAGAATGTTAGCAGAAACGCAGCCTCATAACTGGGATAACGCGCTTGGATGGCCTGTACCACTGCCTCAGCCGAGTCCGCTGTTGTAAACAATTCTTCCATTAGGGTCAAATATTCGATGCCTGTATCAAGCGCACCGCGTGTCGTCGGCACACCATGCCCAACCAACACTGTCTCTATGCCATCCGCGACCATGCTTTGACGCAGCGTGTCGAGGATGCTGATCCAGTTGGGGCGATCAAGGCCGGGGAAGAAATAGGTGTTGTTGTACATCAAATCCTGAAGAATGACGGTCTTCGCTTCAGGGATACGAATCACCACTTGTTCCAGTGCTTCGGCGTTCTGATAGACCGAAAATTCAAACGTCAAGCCATCAATCGTTTCCGAGCCTTCTACGAGGGTGGTTTCGGGTGCCTGAAAACCTTCCACAGGTTGATATTGTCCTGCGTCAAGGCCAGCCTGTAAGTTGGCGGCGATATTGGCGGTGGTCGTCAGCGGCAGAGCAAAAGCTACCGAACCTGACCAATGATCGGGATGATCGTGGCTGAGAAGAATACGCTCAATCGGTTTACCGAGGCTTTCGGTGTAGGCCAATACTTCTTGGGCAAAGGGCAGCGCAAGTTGGCTGTCTACCAAAACGAGGCTGTTCTCTGTTTCGATGATGTGTGTCGTTACCCGCGCTCCGTCTTCTGGCGCGACATAGGTATGCAGACGGGCAGCGGGTGTTTACGTCACAACGACTTTACCCAATCTGTCTTCTGTTTGGGCTAAGGCACGACGCGCACCGAGGCCGAAGGGGATAACGCCAGCGCCGATGGAAACTGCGCCAGCCGCTCCTAAAGTTTTCAAGAAATCACGACGGATCATTTTGGACATGGTTCACTCCTGATTGATAAAACGCTTTTAAAGAAATGCCACACTGAATCTACAGATACAGTTGACCCTATGTCGCGTTTCTGAAAAAGTCTATTTATCAGGGGATTATGTTCAAAATTATGGATTCAAGATTTACTTGCGGAATTCTCCCGGCGCAATCCCTTCGTTCTTGCGGAACCATTGCCCAAAATGCGAGGTCGTTTTAAAAGAGAGTTTTTCAGAAATTTCCGCGACAGAATAATCACTATAAGCGAGCAGGCGTTTGGCGCACTTCGATCCCACCCTTGATGAACAAATCGGGCTTAAAGCTGAACACAATCGGGACGTTTTGCGGTTCGTCGCTTACCCATTTATGGATTTGCCCCGGCGTGATGAAAGCCAGTGTTCCCGCCGCCAGTTGGTATTCCACAAAATCACAGATGAGCTGTGTCGAGCCAGTCGGTAGCCATGCAATCTGATAAAAATTGTGGCGATGGAATGGCTTGTGTATACAACAAGTGGCATCTTCGGATCGTCCAACGACGGCTGAGATCGGCAATTGTGCGCCATCGTAAGCGGGTAAATCAAGATGAACATCATAGGCATATTCATTCATTGAAAATGTCTCTTTTTATGGATACATCTCTTTAGATAGCCTATGATAGCTCAATTGATTTTAAATATGCCAGGACTTTCGCTTACCTCACCCCCCGGCCCCCTCTCCAAGTATTGGAGAGGGGGAGAAAAACGCATCTTGAAGTCCCCTCTCCATGCGATGGGGAGGGGATTTAGGGGTGGGGTAAATGCGTGAGCGAAAGTCCTATATGCAAACGAGGACTATCTGTTTTCATGAGGGTAAGGAGTGACACATAAGTCACTCCCAGCAGACGCATACATCGATGTGTTCCTACTTAACCTCAGTTTTGGATAGCATACTTTGATTAACTTTTATGATGTCCTCATCCCCCGACCCCTTCGCCATGCAATGGAGAAGGGGAGAAAAACGGTTCACAATGGTGCTTTAAGTCCTCTCTCTACGAAGTGGGGAGGGGATTTAGGGGTGGGGATAGAATAAAAACACTGTCCGAAACTCAGGTTACTTAGATTTTCATTGATGGAAAGTTTTAGGCGAATTTTCCTGGATAGACTTCGCGTGCGAGGGCTTCCTCTTGCGCCACCAATTCACGAATGGCCGCTAACCCTTTATTCCAGAAGGCCGGATCGTTGAGGTCAACGCCGACTTTGGCGAGAATTTTATCGGGATAATCGCTGCCGCCTGCCCGCAAGACCTCAAGATACTGCGGGACGAAGGCCGCGCCGCGTTCCTGATACACATTAAACAGCGCCAACACCAACAGTTCCCCAAACGAATAAGCATATACATAACCGGGGGTGCTGATGAAATGCGGGATGTAGCTCCACCAATGGCTGTATTCCTCGCGCAGGGTGACGCTTTCACCAAACATCGCTCGCTGCGTCGTGAGCCACATCTCGCCGATTTGCTGGCTGGTGAGTTCGCCCAAGTCGCGCCGCGCATTGTGGAAGGCATCTTCAAAGCGATTCATCGCTGTTTGGCGGAACACCGTCGAGAAGGTATCCTCAATTTTTTCCGCCAGCATCGCCAGACGCGCTTCGGGATCGTCTTCGCGCCCCATCAAATCGGTAAAGACGACCATCTCCGCGAACACCGAAGCCATTTCCGCCGTCGTCAGCGGTGTATAATAATTCATCAACGTCTGCTCGGCGGATAAATACATGTGGATGCCGTGACCGAGTTCATGCGCTAACGTGCCGACATCTTTAGCGCGGCCTGTAAAGTTCACGAAAATATACGGGTGCAGATTTGGCGTAACGGGGTTAGCGAAAGCGCCACCGCGTTTACCGGGACTGAGCGCTGCATGAATCCAGTTTTCGTCAAAGAAGCGCTGTGCGATCTCGCCCATTTGGGGGCTGAAGGCATAAAACGCATTCAGTACAATCTCACGCGCTTCCTGCCACGTATAGAATTTATCGCTTTCTTTAATCGGCAGCGGCGCATAACGGTCATATTCAGTCAGTTCATCCAAGTCGAGCAGAATACGCTTGAGGTCGTAATGCTGCGCTACGATGTCGTAATTGGCGGTGATGGCGCTCACCATCGCATCGACAACCGTATCCGGCGCTTTATTGGCAAGATTACGCGAAGAAATCCAAGTTGCGTAGCCGCGCCGTTTATCATTAGCAAATTTATCCGCTGCCAGCACATTGGAGATATACGTCAACTGCATGGCGTATTCGCGCAGTCCAGCGGTGAGTGAATCCGCCGCTTTATGGCGTATCTCGCGGTCAGGCTCGTACAATTTCGTCAGCACTTCGGTCTGCGTGAGCTTGTGACCGTCATAATCAAAGCGGATGCTGCTGGTCAACTGAGTAAAAAAACGCGCCCAGGCGCTGCGTCCGGTAACATCTTTTTCCATCAAAAGCTGTTCTTCGGCTTCCGTCAGTTGATACGGTTTGTAGCGGCGCTCGGATTCGAGAGAATGGTGATAATTGCTCAAAAGCGGGTCTGCTAAGATGTGCGCCACATATTCATCGGCGGCATGATTCCATTCGAGGTCGAAAAAGACGAGTTTTTGCCCAAAACGTGCATTGAACTCGTTCACCTTTTGCACCAGAGCGCCGTTTTTGGGATCGGCAGTATTGCTGGCATACATAAGCGAGGCAAAAGCCCCCAGCCGCCCGCTGAGATCGTACATATCTTCCAACGTCCGTACCGCGTTCAGCAGTTCGTCCGGATCGAGTTCATTGACTTTGCCCTTATATTGCGCGGCGAAGGCATCTCCCATCGCCTCGATCTTGCTCATATCGACTTCGATTGTCGGGTCATCCACGCCGTTATAAAGCGCGGATAAATCCCAGACTACCGACTCCGCGCCGGTCAGCTTTTCCGGTGTATCGATCATGCCGTGTTCTCCGTTTAAAAAATTTTCAATGCGGTGATTGTAACGGAAAAACGGCGCGGTTTCAATTTAAGGATGTCGGCTTTCCTAGGGGGATCGCATCAAATTTTGCGTGTGGCTCATAAAAGGCTAAGCCTAACTGTAAAGGCGCAAAAGTAAAACCATTAGGAATTTCGCTCTTGCCGGATATTTTTGCCTGAAACAAAGGGATTATGCAGCTTAACAATAAAATAACGGCGTATCCGATTTGCGCCAGTGCCAAGCGCACTAAACGCGCTCATTTTTAACACTCTCGATCTTTAACAATCAGCAACCACAGGTAAATAATTTTGCATAAGAGGGTATACGTAGGGGCGTGGCACGCGACTACAAAAACCTACCTGATATTACTTCAAGTAATCCTCAATAAACAATTGGAATTTTTTGAACCATCTAAGCGCAGCGACGACACATAGAACACCAAGAATTTGAAGCTAAATCTCTGTGTTCTCTGTGCGCTCTGTGGTTAAATCTTTTCCATTTACTTACGTCGGTCTACTTTGTGTCTCTTTGTGCTTCAAAAATCATCAAGGCACAATCAGGTGCAAATCGCCAAATTCATGCCAGAGATAACGCTCGTCCAGCGCCGCCTGATATGCCATTTGCAGGTGTTCGCGTCCGGCGAGGGCTTCCAGCATCGCCAGATGAGTCGCTTTAGGTTCGTGCATCCCGGTCAGCATCGCATTGACGGCATGAATGCCCCGTTCCGGCGTGATGATGACTCGCGTCCAGCCTTCGCCGGGATGGGTGATTTTATCGGTGTCGGTGACGGTTTCCAGCGCCCGGACTACCGTTGTACCAATGGCGATAATGCGCTTGCCGGACAATCGCGCCGCGTTAATCGTCCGCGCCGTCTCCGCCGGAACGCGATAAAATTCCTCATAAGGCGGCTCATGATCTTCCAGACTAGCGACTCCTGTATGCAAAATCAGCGGGACGATCTGCACCCCTTTAGCGATCAATCGCATTATCAATTCCGGCGTGAAGGCGCGTCCGGCGGAAGGCATTTCCGCGCTGCCCATCTCCGTCGCATAGACCGTTTGATAATAGCGGTTAGGCCAGCCTTCATGCACGTAGCTGTAGCGAATCGGAAAGCCATATTTGGCTAAATACGCTTGCAAATCACCGGGTAGATCAAGCGTTGCAAGCCACAAGCGTGTATGCCCCGGCCTCGCTCGTTCATCGACATTATACGGTGTATGCAGCCGCGCCGAAGCACCACCCGCCAGCGCCAAACTCTCGCCTGATCGTGCCGTGTAAAAAGGACAGGTCGCGCCGTCTTTTGGCTCACGGACTTCGACAATCCATAAGTCCGCCGGAAGATGTGTGGAAAGATGAAGTTCGAGCGCCGTTCCATCATCATGGCAGGCATTTAAAGCGGCGTTCATTGTCCCGCTGGTATTAATGACGACGACATCCCCCGCTGTGAGGAATTGGTCTAAGTCCCGAAACTGCGTATGCGTCACGCGATCATCCGCCCGATAAGACACCATCAAGCGCACTTCGTCCCGCGCTAATCCGCGTGCTTCTGGCGGTTCGCTGGCTTCCAGTTCGGGCGGAAGCACAAAATTCAAGACATCGAGTGTCGGTTTGCTGATGGCGCTGCGCGGGAGAATTTCTGTATTTATCAACATAGCAGCCTCCTAAAGGGCGCGTCCCGCTTCAAATTCCGGCAGTGTTGGCGCAGCTTCTTCAGGAGATTCAGCCGCCGCTTGAAATAACGTGATCTGCATCCCATCCGGCGCTTGCAACCGTTGATTACGATCTCCCCAGGGCGTGAGGACAATCGAATGAACCGCCGTCCCGCCCTCGTGGATGAGCGAATCCGCTGCCGCCTTCGTATCAGGGACTTGCAACGCCAGCCGCACTTTGTCAGAAACGCGCCTGCCTGCCTCTAAATTATCGACCCACGCCGACTGTGATTCGTCCAGCAGTTCTAAGGTCGCACGTCCCGCATCAAGGACGAACCCGCGTCCGCCTTCGTTGTTCCATTCTTGAAGGACAGGCAGCCCCGCGCCATCCCGATAAAATGTGACGGCTTTGTCAAGATCATTGACCGTCAGCGCGACACGAAATTCGCGGAGTCCGGTTTCCGCATGATTCACGCCCACCGCCCGCGCCTGATAACGTCCGTTGGGATAGTCGCCTGTGAGCAGCGCCATCAAGCCGGGGACGCTTTCTTCTGGCAGCGCACGATCACTGATGTCCTCGCCGGGGAAGGCTTCCTGGTGCATTTGCGTCCGCATGTCGCCCGGATCGACCCAATAGACTTTGTAATCGGGGTTTTCAGCGGCGAAAATAGCGGAAAGATGTTCGAGCGCGGCCTTGCTGCTGCCATAACCGCCCCATCCGGGATAGGCTTCCGCGCCTGCATCGCTGCTGACGTTGATAATCCGCGCACCGGACTTAAGCGATCCGCGTACCGCCTGCAAAATCGCTAACGGCGCGATCACATTCGTGCGGTACACAGCTTCCAGCACATCCAGCGGATAATCGAGCAAATTTGGCTGCGGACTGGAGCCGAGGATGCTGGCATTATTGACCACCGCATCTAAGCCGCCCATCTGCTGCGCGGCCTCTGCCAGCGCTTGACGATGTGCCGCGTCGGTCACATCGCCTGCGATGGCGGTCACTTTTGTGATCTGCGCCAATTCACGCACGGCTTCACTCAGAGCATCCGCGCCCCGCGCATTGATGACCAACTGCCAGCCTGCCCGCGCCATCTCCTGCGCTAAAGCGAGGCCAAGTCCACGAGATGCGCCCGTAATCAGCGCCGTTTTTGTTGTATTTAAGGTCATAAAATGATGTCCTGTAGGGTTATTCCAATTGAATTAAGTGTAGTATATAAAAAAGACAGCCCACCCGCGCCGTACCGGGGGACTGTCTTATGCCTGTACGAAAGTACAGGACAGAAGAAAAACCATAATTATCCCACGCCCACCAGCGGCCTACCCGTCGCCAAGTCCATCCGCATGAATTGGCTGGCGGCGCGAGTCAAAGAAAATTGTCCCGAAGACCACGCGATTAGCCGCCTCATCGAAGATAAAAGGTGTGCGATACAGATCAAGGCTGGTGGCTTGCTCTTCCGGCGCGAGTTGATAGGAAGCGACGATGCTTTCCAAAACGACATTGTAGACGAACAGGCTGCGGTTGGGGATGCTGGCGGAACTATCGACCCCTAAATAAGCAATCCATTTGCCGGAAGGTGAAACGGCGATATTTTGACCATAGCCATTAAATACTTGTGCGGGGCAGCACAAATTCGCGAGGATAGATCATTGTTGTTTGAACGTAAAATTGCTCCTTATAAGGGGATATGCCTAGAGGCGACTCATGAGGTTCGGATGAGTCGCCCCGCAGTCCAAATTTCTTGCTACTGTGCAAGGTTGCAAGGGTAAACGCAAAGGGGGAGACATGTCATCTGCGTTCACCGCTGCTTTATTATAGACACTGCAATTGACGCAAAAGTTCCTTGTGTGCAACTTGGGTCGGATTCGTGCGTAGATTATTTAACCTCAGTTTTGGATAGCGCACTTTGATTAACTTTTATGATGTCCTCATCCCCCGACCTCTTCTCCATTGTATGGAGAAGGGAGAAAAGCGGTTCACAATGGTTCTTTAAGTCCCCTTTCTACGAAGTGGGGAGGAGATTTAGGGGTGGGGATAGAATGAAAACACTTTCCGAAACTCATCTCCGCAGCGCTAAAAAAATCGGGTCGTACCTGCATTTTGCATTTACCTATTGACCACATCCTTTACCCCTACTATCATTCGCGGCCTATGACACCTGATTGGCTTTCCTCCACGTTTGCCGCTTTACCCTATATTGTTTGGATGATTGGCGGTCTTGGCTTACCTTGGTCTTTGGTGATTCTGCCGCGCAAAGATTGGCGAGATCGCCCGATGGTGGCCTGCTTGATGTTCGCTTTTGGCCCCGCGCTGATGACGGTGTGGTTATTCGTCCTCGGCACGGTGGGGATGAACAGCGCTCCCGGCGGCAGCGGCGACTTAAATCCCATGCAGACCAGTATTCCGCTGCTAATCGGTGGACAGAATACCATGACTCCTACCAATATCATGATCGGGAGCGCCATTATCGTGCTGGTCGGGGTCATGCTGGCGTGGCGGAAAAGAAAACCGCTCAATACAAATCAAAACACTTTCACCGGCTATACAATTCCCCTCGCCCTCGACGAAGTTTTGCTTATCGTCCTCATCCTCGCCGCCACTATTTTTCGCGGCTATACGACGGCCTTTGTGCCGTTTGGCTCATGGGATGAATTGTGGGTGTATGGCTATCAAGGCAAAATTTATACTTTGCTCGGCTTTATCCCGCGTGACATCGGTTACTATCCGCAGTTTTTGCAACTGCAATATGCCTACACCCAGATCATGACGGGCGGCGTGAGCGATCATGCGGCGCGGGCGGTTGTGCCATTCTTGCAGATGGGCAGTATTCTGGCGACTTATCTGCTCGGCTCACGCTTATTCAACCGACGCACGGGGATTTTCGCGGCGGCACTGTGGGCGCTGTATCCTGATTTCGGTTATTGGACACGCATCGGTGATCTGGAAGTCCCGCTGACGTTTGCCTTTACAGGCGCGGCGGCTTTTTTCTTAATGGCGTGGACGTATAGAGAGCGATCAGCAGTCAGCGATCAGCAGTCAGACGAAAAAGACCAAATACCTAAACGCAAAGAGGTAGAGGACGCAGAGTTACGCCAAGAAAAAGGTGCAAAAGAGCGCTTTGTGATTTTGCGCGTTCTTCGCGCTTTTGTGTCTAATGCTTTTACTGCTACACACAATCGCTACGCCCTCATTAGTGGGCTGTTCCTCGGAATTGCACTATGGACAAAGCCAACAGCGGGCGCGTTTATATGGGGTGTGCTGCTGCTGTTTATCGTTGAGTTGATTCGCTTAATTCCTGCTAATAGAAGAACCCTACCCCCCGAACTCAAGGAGGGGGAGAAAGGCAATGCGTTCCTCTCCCTTATCAACGGCTGGGGTGGAGGTTTGTATGCCGCCTTACCGCGTTTCCAAATCGTTTTTCTGACCGGACTCGCCTGTATTCCGCTCGGCGCGATTTGGTATGTGCGTAATCTGCTTCTCGGACACGATGCGATTGTCTTTCCGCCGTCGATCTGGCTGACTCGTGCCATGCAAAGCGGGGTCGAATTTGGCTGGCCTTTATTGGCGCTGGGTGTGCTGATAGTCGGGCTGATTCTTAATCATAAGGGCATTTCCCAAGAAAAATTCAGGAAAAATACTTGGCGTTCTTGGCGGCTTGGTGGTTCAACAATTGTTTTTATCCTTGTTGGCCTCATCCTGACGACTGCTGCCCTCGCGCCGAGCATCCTCCATCCCCGCCAAATGCAGGCGCTAGAATATGGGCTGTTAGTCTTGGGCGCAATTCTGCTGACGGTGGGATTATGGCGTTACGCTCGTCCCCGCTTGACCGAAACCGGAAAGCGCGATCTGGCGATACTGGGTTGGGCGCAGCTTTTAGCGCTGCCGTATTTTCTGACGTGGTTTTATTCCTACAGTTATCACTATCGTTTATCGTTCCCGATTGTGCCGCTGCTGCTGCTGCCGACGGCGGTCATTTTGGCGCGTTGGCTGACGGCGGAAAGACTCGGCTCATGGCGGATGCCCAAGCGAGTCGTCTATGGCGCGGTTGTGATGTTGATCGGCCTGCCCGGACTCACAATTTATGCCTACGATCATGCCTTGGGTTGGGGCTGGCTGGACAAAACCCACGAAGCCCCTTGGTCAGCGCTGACCGGATCAGCTTTTACGCTGCAAAGATGGTCAATTGGACACGGCGATTACCCACCGACAGTCGTCGCTCCCGGCGATCAGCGGTTGCCATTTGTCTTTCCGACATGGGATATTCGCATCACCGATATGCCGCGCAGTTTTGCGGATTTGGAAGGCGCGACGCACTTCATCGACAGCTCAGAAGCGCGAGAAGTTTATGGCGCATCGGGCGAAGGCGCACCTTTCCAAAATCAACTGTGGGGCGGCTTGCGGCGGGAAAATGTGGCGACACTCGTCACGCATTATTATGACAGCGCGTTTGTCTATGATACCTACGAACTCCATCTCGATCAGCGTTTTATCGAACCGCCAATTGCTGTAAGGCCGGAGGGCGATGTTCGCGCCGGAGATTTTGCGCGATATGTGGGGCATTCCGTCAGCGGCAATGAATTGAGCGTTGACGGCGACATTACATTAACGCTTATCTGGCAGGGTCTCGCCAACGCGCCGGAGGATTATGGCATTTATGTGCATTTAATTGACGCGCAAACCGGAGACTTTACGAATGTTGGCTGGGATGGCCCCGTCGCGGCCTGGGAGATCGGCTATTATTCGACGCTGTTTTGGGAAAAAGACGAATATATTATCGACCACCGCACCCTGCGCCTGCCTTCTGAAGCGAATTTATCCTCCGGCGATTATCGCATCGAAGTCGGCTTTTACAGCCTCATCAGCGGCGCACGAGTCCCCATTACCCGCGACGGCGCACCGGATGGCGACGGAATCGCGCTGGAGACCATTTTCCATATCCGCTAAATCCTCAACGGGTTTATAGGGTCACAGCATAGCATTATGCTGTGACCCCCGCTCATTTTATGGCGTAGCTGTTGTCTCCGGTGTGGCTTCCGGCGCGATAGGCTCAGGGGTCGGTGGCGCGGGAACGCTGATGACGACCTGTCCATCAATGCTGATAGCATCAATCCCGATTTTGCCCTGCGCCAGAATCCGCAGCGTATGTGTCCCGGCTGCAAGGCCGCTGATGCTCGTCACCTGTCCATAGGCGATTTGCGCTGCATTCGCGTTCACCGTCTGCACGATCACGCCATCTACTTCGAGCGTAAAGCTGCCATAATCCGGCGCGGCGATAGATATTACATCGATCTGTGTGCCTGTGAAGGTCAGGGTTAAAGCTGCGTCCGGCGTGCTGTTTTCCGTGACGAGATAATCCGCACTCACGGCGCGTTCATCGCTAACGGTAAACCATGCCCCATTTTGGAGAATCGCGCCGTCGTCGGCTTGTACCATCAACGGCTGATTGTTGATCGAAAGCGCGATGAAATCCAGAAACGCCGTTGATGTCCCTGCGCCGTTGAGATTGCCCGGCACGACGCGCCAACGATAACCGCCGTAAGGGATCGGTGTCGGCAGTTGGACGCTACAGCTTGTCGGACTGCATACGGCATCGGTGCTGGTGTGGACTTGCCCATACACCAACCCGCCGCCGCCGTTCAGCACTTCCAGATAATAGCCCTGACTGTTGGCGACGGTATTCCATGTAAACGTGGGGCGATTGGTGCTGTAGATGATCGCTTCACCGGTGGGAGAAAGTCCGCCGGGCGCAGCGGGGGTGGGGACATTGACCGAGAAGGCTTTTCCTGCCGCCGTCCATACGCCGATTCCAGCAGGATTCGCCGCTTGTACGTTCCACAAATAAGCCCCGTTGACCAAATTGAGCGTAGGTATGTTTAGGGTACACGTCCCGCCGCTGCAAATGTCGCTTTTGTTGTACCACTGGGTGTGATACGAGGTCGTCACCGCCGGATCACCAATCCACACGTTATACCATTCCGCCGCGCTCAGATTGTTCCATGTAAACGTCGGCGAGAAAACCGTCAGCACGTTATTGGGCGTGTTGAGCGTGACGAGGCCGGGAGCAGTGGTGTTGATCGAAAAGGCCGCGCCCGTCCCCCATGACCCTAATCCGCCGGGGCCATAAGGCCGCACATTCCACAGATAATCGCCTTCGGGCAGATTCAGTGACGGTGTTTGGGTGCAAGTGCTGGGATGATTCGTACAAACGGGCGCTCCTGCCCACAACCATTCTTGATAAAGCGGCGTATAGTCGGCTTTGCCCACCCAGAGCAGATACGCGGTGGCGTTACTGACCGTGTTCCATGTAAACGTGGGGCGGCCTGTGGTGAGTGTCGTCGCGGATGGGCTGAATCCGCTGTTCGCGCCAATAGGGGCGGCACGGTTGACGACAAAATTTTCCTGTCCAGCATAGCCGTTGTTATAGATGCCGTCTGTG